>CADCVQ010000120.1 GCA_902806175.1 uncultured Solirubrobacteraceae bacterium | reverse complement strand
GCGCCAGCCGCCTCCGGGCGCAGATGCCCGAGGGGTCCCCGCAAACGGTCCATCAGCGGGACGCCGCGCCGGGGCTCCAGGCGCGCCGGCCGATGTTCCCCGTGCCGGCGCGCCGGAAGCCCGCACCTCGTTAATCGACTGGACGCCACGGCCGGGATCACTCCGGGCGATGTAAGACCGAGAGATGGCGCAGCGGCTCGCGGCGGCTGAGCGGTGGTGGGTCACCGAGGAGCCAGCGCGTTCCGCAGCCGAACGGCTATCGGGATGGGGTACTCCAGAGCGGCGCGCGCTCGCGTTGACAGCGCCAGGTCTCGCATCCGGCGCCGACTTCCGAGGCGCCCAACGGCGGCCATCAGCTCTTCGGTCTTGTCGGTCTGCTCGGCGGCTTCGGCTCCGATGACGCAGCGGTGCGCGTGGTCATCGAGCAGCGTCTCGCTTCGACGCAGCGGCGGAGACCGCCTCACTCCAGCGCTTAGCTTAGCTTTAGCTTAGAGCGACGGCCGCTTCAGCAGCGCCCGCATATCACCGGTGTGGCCGACGTGGCGAAGCTTGTCGGGGTTGACGATCGCGCTGACGCCCTGGACTTGGCCGTCGGCGATGTCAAGCGCCATCACGCTGACCAGGCCGCCGGCGGCATCGAGCATGAGCGCGCCCGGTTGGCCGTTGACGTCGACTTGACGGACCGTGGCACCGCCTCGCTCGAGCCCGTTGCGTGCCCAGGCCAGCAGCGTCTGCGCCACGCGGCGGCGGCCGTGAAGCGAGCGGGCGAGCGCGGGCACGTTCCCCCCGCCGTCTCCGTGCAGCACGACGTCGTGGGCCAGCAGCGTCTCTAGCGCCGCTAGGTCGCCGTCCTGGGCCGCGGCGAAGAACTGCCGCGCGAGCTCGTCACGCTGTCGGCGGGAGGCCTCAAAGCGCGGCCGCCGCTGCTCGACGTGGCGACGCGCCCGCGTTGCCAGCTGGCGCGTGTTGTCTTCGGTCTTGGCAATGATCGTGGCGATTTCGTCGTAGCCGTAGTCAAAGACGTCGCGCAGCAGCAGAACGGCGCGCTGCTCCGGAGACAGGCTTTCGAGCAGGACGAGAAAGGCAAGCGACAGCGAGTCCGCGATCTCGGCGTGATGCTCGGGGTCGCTGCCCACGTCGCTGACGAGCGGCTCGGGCAGCCATTCGCCGACGTAACTCTCTCGGCGTGCCCGCGCGGAGCGCAGCTGGTCGATCGACAGCCGCGTGGCTACCGTCGCGACGTACGCGCGCGGCGATTGCACGCGGTCGCCTGCCTCGAGCGTTGTGTGGATGCGCAGGAGCGACTCCTGTACCACGTCCTCGGCTTCGGCGACGCTGCCGAGCATCCGGTAGGCGATGGCGAAGGCCGTCGGCCGCAGCGATTCGAGCAGGTCTTCGTGCACCGAGGTCATGCGGCCCACTTTGTGATGCCCTCGCGCCAGCTCGGATGGCTGGGCTGCCAGTCGAGCTCGCGCTTGGCCTTCGCGTTGGAGGCGCCCCGTACGTCGGTCATCATCAGCGTTGCCGGTTCGCCAGCCAGTAGCTGGCCAAGCCAGCGTGGCACATCCCGCGGTCGCCTGGCGCCGAGGGCGCTCGCCATCGCCGGCAGCCATTGCGCGACCGTCGCTGGGTCATCGTCGACGATGTTGTAGATGCCGCGCCGACCGCGTGCGACGGCCGTCACCGTCGCCTCCGCCGCGTCCTCGATGTGCACAAACGACCACACTCCGCCGCCGCCGCCGACGACCGGGAACTTGCGCTTGCGGATCATCTGCGCCTGTTCGCTATCGGGGTTGAGCGCGGTTCCAGGGCCGTAGAAGCTGCCGTAGCGCAGCACCACGCCGTCGGTCCACGTCGCGCCGATGACCGCGGACTCGAGATGACGGATGGCGTCGAGCGTGTTGCGCATCGCCGGCGCGGGCGTGGGATCAAGCGGGTCGTCCTCATTCTTGACGTGGCCGTCGGTGCGGGCGGATGGCCAGCCGGCGAAGCTCTGCGCGACGAAGCGGCGGATTCCGACCACTTGACCCGCGGCGAGCAAGTGGTCGGTCGCCTCCGTGCGGAGGCGGTTGGTCAGCGCGAAGTCGCGGTCGAAGTGGCGCATGTCCAGCGATCCTGCCAATGCTGTTAGCTGATGCACGATCACCTCGGGCTCCGCCTCGGCGACCGCGCGCGCGACGGCTTCGGGATCGAGCGCGTCGGCGATGACCGGCGTCGCGCCCATCGCGCGGACGACGTCGCTCTTCGACGCACTGCGCGTCATGCCGACCACCTCGTGATCATCGGCGACGAGCCGCGGGACAAGCTGCTTTCCGAGCACTCCGGTAGCGCCAGCGACAAAGACCTTCATGGCAGTTTCCTCTGTTCGGGATCCGTACCGTTAAGACGAGGCGGGCTGGCCGCCCGTGACAGCGGCGATCACGCGCCATCGACTCCACGGTCCTGCCAGCGAGCCTGGTAGTCGCGCCAGGTCGGTACTGGCTCGGGCAGCGCCTCAGGTGAACCGGGACGAAGGCCGTGGAGGCTGATCGCGAGCTGGCGCCGACGAACTCGGTCTTGGCATGATGCGGGCGAGGCTGGCAGGCGCCGGCTGAAATGCTCGATCAGCCAGGCGATGTCCGTCGCGTTTGCATCCTCGCGCAAGGCCCCCTCATCATGTGCGCGGCGCGTGAGTTCTTCGATGCTCTCGTGTACGCGCCGCGCGAGCTGCCACATTTCGTGCGTCGCTTCGATGCTGCCGGCGAGCGGCGCGAACGCGCCGGCCGAGAAGCCGACGCAGGACGTGATGTAGCCAGTCAATCCGGCCCAGGCATCGGGCGCGCGCAACGCCTGCTCGGCGGCGCGCAGGTTCTGCTTCATCGACATCAGGCACAGCTGCTGGAGCAGTCGCTCCTTGCTGCCGTACCGGCGGTACAGCGTCCCGACTCCGACTCCGGCGCGCTCAGCCACCGCCGCGATGGGCGCGTCGAAGCCGGCCGCCCCGAACACCTCACGCGCCGCCTGCAGTACGAGCTGGTCGTTGCGGGCCGCCTCGGCCTGACGACCTCGGAGTGGCTTGCCTTCAGACACCTGCCGAACTCTATCGGAACGTTCCATTCCGAATGCGCTACCGTCAAACGGAATGCACGATTCCGAAAGGCAATTATGAAAGCCGCCATCGCTCGCCGGTTCGGGCCGCCTGACGTTCTGACCATGGAAGAAGCTGCCGATCCCGCCGCCGAGGTGGGACAGGTGATCGTCGACGTTGAGTACGCAAGCATCACGTTCGTTGAGACCCAGGTGCGGGCAGGGCGGCCGCCCAACCCGGCCATGACCCCGTCGTTGCCGTTGATTCTGGGCAATGGCGTCGGTGGCATCGTCTGCGATGTCGGCGAGGCCGTCGACCCGCATCTTCTCGGTCGCAGCGTCGTCTCGACGACGGGTGGGCGCGGCGGCTACGCCGAGCGCGTGGCGGTCGACCAGTCGCAACTGATCGCAGTGCCCGAAGGCGTGGCGCTCGCCGACGCAGTAGCGTTGCTGGCTGACGGCCGCACGGCACTGGCGCTGATGCAGCTGGCGGATGTGCAACCGGGGGAAACCGTGCTGATCGAGGCCGCAGCCGGCGGCGTCGGGACGTGCCTCGTCCAGCTGGCAAAGTCCGCCGGCGCCCGGGTCATCGCGTGCGCCGGATCCGCCGAGAAGCTCGCCGCGATCGAGCCGCTCGGCGCCGATGTTGTCGTCGACTACTCGCGCAAACGCTGGGGCGAAGTTCTGCGCGAGCGCGGCGAGCTGGCCGATGTCGTGTTCGACGGCGTCGGGGGCGACATCGGGGCCGAAGCCTCCAAGCTGCTGCGCAACGCCGGACGCGTCTGCCAGTACGGAATGGCGAGCGGCGCCTTCACCGAACTGCCGCCCGACGCGCGCCAGCGCAAGGTCATCCTGCTGCGCGGACTGAACCTGGATCCGATTCAGGCGCGCGCGCTGAGCGTGCAAGCGCTCGAGCGCGCTGCAGCGGGCCAACTGCGGCCGGTCGTGGGGCAGGTCTTCTCACTCGAGCAGGCGGCGGAGGCGCACGCTGCCATCGAAGCTCGCGCGACGACCGGCAAGACGCTGCTGCGTGTTCGACAAGCGGTCGGAGGTGCCGGGAAGGCGTGATGAGCGTCGTCACGGTCCCCGAGATTGCCGCCTGATTCGTGTGGTAGCAGCACCGCGCAGATCATCGCGCTGTAACGCTCTGAGTCGCGCAACCGATCGAATAGTTGACGTCACCGTCGTCAACGTGGCGCTGCCGTCGATCCAGTCCACCCTGCAGTTCTGCGACGGCGAGCTGCAGTGGGTGGTGTCTCTAGGTGTCTGTCCCGGCTCCCAGGGGTCCGGTCAGGTAGTGCTGCAGGTTCGGCGCGACGGCCGCAGCGATGTCCTCGGCGGGCATTGACGCGAGCGGCTCAAGGCCGACGACGTAGCGCGCCATCACGAGCCCGACGACCTGCGAGGCGACGAGATTCGCGCGCAGCGCCGCGTCGTCGACCCGTAGCTCCTCGACGACGCGCGCGAAGATCTCGCGCGTCAGCAGCTCGCGCACCATTCGCGCCGCCTCCGGCTCGGAGGCCGCGGCCCGGACGAGCCCGATGATCCGCTGGCGCCCTGGCGGCTGCTCGAGCACGCTCACCAGAAAGCTGGCGAGGCGCGCGCCGATCTGGTCGCGGCCGCCGCCGCCGAACAGGGCCGGGATGACCAGCGCGGGGTCGAACGGCAGTTCGACGACGTCGACGAACAGCGCGTGCTTGGAGCCGAAGTAGTGCTTGACGAGCGCCGGGTCGACGCCCGCCTGCTGCGCGATCGACCGCATCGACGGGCGGTCATAGCCGCGTTCGGAGAACTGTTCGATCGCGGCCGCGCGGATCGCGTCGCGCGTGCCGCTGTCGCCCGGCCTGCGCCCGCTACGCGCAGCCATGGCGCCGCCGCCCTTGACGGGCGCGAGCGCCGTCTGCTATTTCTGTGCCTAATGAATTCTTCATCTGAGGAAATACAGGCTACATCAGAAACGGTGCTGCCGGCAGACGCCGCTGTCAGCATCCGCGGCCTCGACGTGCGCCGCGGGCGCAGGCTCGTCCTGCCGGGCCTCTCGCTCGACATCAGGCGCGGCGCCGTCACCGGGCTGCTCGGCCCGAGCGGATCGGGCAAGTCAACGCTCATCCGCGCCATCATCGGCGTCCAGATCGTGGCCCGCGGCAGGGTCACGGTGCTCGGCGAGCGCGCCGGCACGGCGGGGCTGCAGCGCCGGGTCGCCTACGTCACGCAGGCGCCGTCGGTGTACGGCGACCTCACCGTGCGCGAGAACCTCGCCTACTTCGCCCGCGTCCTCGCCGCGCCCGACGACCGGATCGGGGAGGTCGTCGCGCTCGTCTCGCTCGGCGACCGGATGGGACAGGTTGTGGGCACGATGTCCGGTGGCGAGCGCTCGCGCGTCTCGCTGGCCGTCGCACTGCTCGGCGACCCCGAGCTGCTCGTCCTCGACGAGCCGACGGTCGGCCTGGACCCGGTCCTGCGCGAGGACCTCTGGGCGACCTTCCACGACCTCACGGCCGCCGGCAAGACGCTGCTCGTCTCGACGCACGTCATGGACGAGGCGCAGCGCTGCGACGAGCTCGTGCTCATCCGCGAGGGACGGATCGTCGCCGCCGAGACACCGCAGGCACTGCTCGCGCGCACGGGCGCCGACGACGTCGAGCACGCGTTCATCGCGCTGGCGAGGGCGGCCCGATGAGCCCGCGCATCACGCTCGCCACCGCCCGCCGCGTCGCCGCGCAGCTGCGCCGCGACCACCGCACGCTCGCGCTCATCCTCATCGTCCCGCCCGCGCTGCTGACGCTGCTGCGCTACGTGCTCGACCAGCCCCCGGGCGCCTTCCAGCGCGTCGCCGCACCGCTGATCGGGCTCTTTCCGCTCATCATCATGTTCCTCATCGCGTCGATCGCGATGCTGCGCGAGCGCACGAGCGGGACGCTCGAGCGGCTCATGTCGATGCCGCTGGGCAAGCTTGACCTGCTGGCCGGCTACGGCCTCGCGTTCGGCGCGCTCGCCGCGCTGCAGGGCACGATCACCGCGCTCGTCGGCTTCTGGCTGCTCGACATCGACACCGCCGGCCCGACATGGGCGGTCGTCGCGTTGGCGATCGCCAACGCGCTGCTCGGCATGGCGCTTGGCCTGCTGTTGAGCTCGTTCGCCGCGACGGAGTTTCAGGCCGTGCAGTTCATGCCCGCCTTCGTCTTGCCCCAGCTGCTGCTCGCCGGCCTGTTCGTCCCTCGCGAGCAGATGCCCGAGCTGCTGCAGCGCGTGTCGGACGTGATGCCGTTCACGTACGCATACGACGCCTTGGCGAAGATCGCCGCCAACGACATCGGCGGACGGTTGTGGCTCAACGTCACCGTCGTCACCGGGTGTATCTTGCTGGCGCTCGCGCTCGGCGCGACCACGCTGCGCCGCCGCACCGTATAGACCGAGCGGCCGCTCTCACATCGCGACGCGTACGTCGGAGGCCTCAACGCCGAGTCAACGCGCGGCCCTTCAGCGGAGCAGCCGCCTGCGCGACAACACTCCAACCCGCGCCGCTCCGCCCGTCCCACAGCCGAACGCCAGCCGGGGAGCGGGTGCCGCGGTACGGTGTCTAGATGACGCGCCATCCGATCCGCGGCGCGGTTTGGTTCGTCGTCATTGCAGTTGGCGTCTACGGCATCGCCGTTCTGATCACGGCGGGGTTGGCTATGGCGAACGGCGAAGCCCTGTCGTGCCGAGACGCTGAGTGCGGCGCGATCTCGAACTGGCTGAACGGCGCGTATCCGGTCCCGATGATCCTGGCCATCGCGGTTGCCGTGATCGCTGCGTTCATGGTGGCGCGGCGTCACACGCGGAACTGAGCGCCGTCGCCGCACAGGCTCGCCGCAAGCCGGTCCCTCAGCGGGACGCTGAGCCTGCGGATGGACGCCGCATCCCGGCCCGCAGGCGCACTGACAACCGGGACACCGGCAGCGCGCCAGGCGCCACCGATGGATGCCTCAAGCAGGAGCGTTCGTCGGGAGCGGGAAACGACGTACGCATGCCTGAGGATGTCTCCCTGCTGCGTGGCTGCTTTGTGACCGAGGTCGGCGTCCGGCAGGCCTGGCCCTTCCTGACGTTCTGTGACAACAGAACAGATCCCACGCACGAGCGACGGCTCTACATCGACACCGCGTTCCGCATCAACGACGGACAACCGCTGACCGACGGCGATGCCGAGCGCGCCACAATTGCCCTCCTGAGCTTGAACGGCCTCACGGTCACGGCGGCTGACGTCAGCGCGAGCCACGCGTTGACGCTGACGTTCAACGGTGGAGACGACGTCCTGTCGGTGGCCGGGGAGGCAGCGGCGTTCACGACGCACGACGTCTGGTGGCTTACTTCGCCACTGCCCGCATGACGGCGGCCCCTGCGCTCAGCTCGCGCCCGACGTGGGACATGGGCTCATCGCCCGATGAGCCGCTTCCATCGAGATCGCCTCGCCCTCAAGCCCGTCGGTTCACCGGGCTCGACCCCCGGCCGCCGGACGCGATGAGCGTCCCGCAGTCGAACCGCCACCGGGACGCGCGGCGACCGCTGGTTTTGCCTTCAAGGGGAACTCAATCTCGTGTGCGCATCAGTACTCGGATCTGATCCGCGCTGACCACGCGTAGCCCCTCTCGCTCATACAGCGCTGCGGCGCGAGGGTTCGCCTTGAGCACGTGCAGGCTCAGGGGTCTTCTCGTATCGGCTGCACGCTTGAGCAGTGTCCTGACGATGTCGCTTCCAAGGCCCCGGTTCTGATTCTCCGGAAGCAGGAGGAGGCGTCGTAGGTACAGCTCATCGCTGCGCTCCTCGACCACGAGCACGCCGACGTCTTGATCTTGCACTTGGATGATTTGCCCGGGCAGGCGCTCGAACTCCTCGGCGAACAGCTGCTGCTGAAGCGCTTCATCCCAACCCCACGTGCGCGCCACGTACTCCCCAAGCGCGGCGCGAACCAGCTCAAACGCCCAGTCGTAGTCGCCAGGCAGGGCAGGCCTCAACTGCCAAGGCGGAACAGCACGCCGGTCAACCACGGTGGCGAGTATCCATCACGGTACGCGCGCGTGCTGAGACCTGCTTCGCCTGGCAGGGGCGCTCTGATCCGGCCGCAAGCCGGTCGGCAAGCGGGACGCCGGCGCGCGCGCAATGTCCCTCGAGCGGCGTCTCAGCGGGAACGCACGAGGGCTCGCGCGAGGACGTAGATCACGCGGTGCACACGGCGGCTCCGACGACGGCTTGGACCGACGGTCCATACACGAACGATTGCGACCGCGAGAACGACGATCGCTCCGTCGTCAGGCCTGCCGTGTGCGCCGCGGCCGTCGTCGAGCGCGCCCTGGCGCTGCGCACCGCGTCAAAGTGCACGCGTGCCTTGGCGGGCGTCAGTCTGCAGGTCAGGTCGGCCGCCCGGACGCTGACCGAGCCGCGCTTAGGGCAAACGTGCACGTCTGGGCGTTGCTGCGCCCGCCTGCAGGCTCGACGCACGAGCCGTGCCCTACGCGTGCCCCACCGGCCGCGACGGACGCGCAGCTGTCGCCTCATCTGGGATCCACAGCACCTTCGGCGGCCGGCCGCGGCGGCCGAGAGTCGGCTGCTTGAGGCGCGGAGCACCTATAGGACGTGCGGCAACGGCCAGGCACCTAGTGAGCAACTTGACCCGAAGCCTTGGCCAGGGCCGCGAGCTGGCAGCGGTCACGTTGCCGAGGCGGAGCCCGGGGCGACACGTCGCGAACCGTCATAGCCGGCGGACGCGCAGCACGCAGGTGAGCATCGGCAGTGTGAACTCGCCATTCGCAGTCTCGGCTCGGCTCGCAAGGAAACCGCGGATCCGTCCAAGCGTCGCCTGTTGCTCCTCTACCGGCATGACCAGCATCCCCGCCCGCGTGGCCAGGGTCGCCACGAGGGAGTCGGCGGTGCGGCGCTGCCCGTGCGGGAACTGGGCCTGCTGCGGTGAGCCGAACCGGGCGTCCACGCCAGCCGGGGGAAGGTGCGCGCCGGCCGTCTCCGCGCGCCAGCTACTGGGCGTGTCACGCGGACCGATGGCCGCGCTCCCGCTGGCCCACACCAGCCCGGCAACCCAATCGACGCTGTCGTCCATGACGTTCCATAGACCGCCCAGGATGCCGCCAGGTGCCAGGACCCTCGCGATCTCCGGTCCTGCGACGGCCATGTCGAACCAGTGCATGGCGTTGCCGGCCAGCACGGCATCGACGGACGCGTCCGGCAGCGGTATCACCTCCGCGCTACCCAACACCGCCCGCACATCCGGCAGTGCACGGCGCAACTCGGTCAGCATCGCCGGGTCAGGCTCGACCGCGATGACGTCTGCGCCCACCGCGCTCAGCGTGGCGGTGAGCTTCCCGGTCCCGGCACCGAGGTCGAGCACCCGCATGCCGGGCGCGGGCTTCAGCGCCCAACGCACCGCGGCCTGCGAGTAGTCCGGGCGGTGCTCGGCGTACGCGCTCGCGGCCGCGCCGAACGAAGAGGCGCGAACGAGCCGTTCGTCCTGGTCCATGCCCGAAAACGTAGACCCCGCAAGCGGAGAACGACACCTCGACCTACGTGAGAGGCAGTGAGCGCCTGGCTCTTGATCGGCACAAGCGACAGTTGTCTTGCTGATGGCCTCATCGGCAGATAGAGCCGTGACGAGGTACCGGGCACTTGCTAGAGGTCGGGGATCCGCCTTCCTATCGAGCGTTCGAGATGGCTCCGTGTCGCCTCTCGAGCACGGTGCGGGACCGTCGGCCTTGCGCCCGCCGCCGCGCGCGATGCGGGAGCATGTTCGAGCGAGGCAATGGTGGTGGGTTCGGGTTACAGAGTCGGAGCCGCGCGTTGACTGCGGTCGAGTGGCTGCTTGATGGCAACCCGGCGATTCGCTGGCAGACGCTGCGCGATCTCGTCGACGCGCCGCCGTCCGACGTGGAGCGCGAGCGGCGCAAGGGTCACACACGAGGGTTGGGGCGCACGTCTGCTGGCGTTGCAGGGCGCCGACGGCGCGCGGCCCTCGGAGTACCACCCCGACACCTACCGCGGCCGGCCGACCTCGCGACACTACTTGTACAAGCCCGACGGCGCCTCCACATTCTACGCGCTGCTCCTGCTGCGCGACTTCGGCCTGCCGCCGGACGATCCGCGCGCGCAAGGCGTGCCAGCTGCTGCTCGACGAGGCGATGCGCGCCGACGGCGGCATCACGCCGCTCAACGACGACGGCACGACGCCGAGCGAGACGTGCGTCACCGGCATGGCGCTCTCGATCCTCTCGTACTTCGAGCTCGACGACGCGCGACTCGACACGGCGGCAGAGCATTTGCTCGACCAGCAGATGGAAGACGGCGGGTGGAACTGCCAGCGGGTACACGGCGCGACGCACTCGTCGATGCACACGACGATTCTCGCCCCCGAGGGTCTGCGGCACTACGAGCTGCATCGTCGGCAGCTCGAGCGCGACGTGCGCGGAGCGCAGGATCGCGGTCGCGAGTTCCTGCTCGCGCACCGGCTGTTCCGGTCGCATCGCACGGGTGAGGTCATCGACCCGAAGCCCCAGCACACGGCGGTGCGATGGCCGCCGTTCACGGTCTTTACGCTCCCGACCCAGTGGCACTACGACATCGTCCGCGCGCTCGATCACTTCCGCTCCGTGGCGGCGCCGCGCCACAGCCGACTGGCAGGGGCGATCGAAATCGTCGAGGCTGCCGATCGAGGCGGTGGCCGCTGGCTGCCTGAGCACAGTGGGAGCCGCCGACGTACTTCGCGCTGGAGTCCCTCGGCGGACCGAGCCGCTGGAACACGCTGCGCGCCTTGCGATGCTGCCGTGGTGGAACGCCGCGTGACGGTCCCTCAGCGGGACGCGAATGGTCGACGTGACCGGCCTCGCCGACCGCGGCCGCCGTCCCGCAGCCGAACGGGAGGCGGCGCGGGCACGACGGCTATCGGCCCGTTCGGCGGGCTACCTATCGTGGAAATCGCGAAGACCGACCTGCATGGCGTGAAGGCCTCGAGGCGTCGTTCCGTTCCGCGGGACCTACAGCAGGCAGCAGCGCAGGCGGAGCTGCAGCGGCGACGTTCCTGTCGGCGACGTCATCGGTTGCATGGGGTTCGGGAGTTGGTGCACGAGGCGAGACTGCGTGGGCTTCGGGCGTATGCTGGTTCGGTCGATCAGCGGCACCATCGAGGGGTTGGCGCCCCTGAACAGCGCCATTTGATGAACACCACGCAAGGAGTACTCGGCCCGCGTCTCGTGTCGTGAGCGGTGAGCTTGGGGGCGATCGCCTCGTTCAGCGGCCGGCTGTCGTGCCCGAGCACGAAAGCCTGCTGCGGGGCTGCCTGCAGCGCGTGACGGGGACGATGTATGCGCCGCTTCGCACGCTCGCTGAAGCACGGGCTGCCGATGATGGCGTTGTCGTGCTCGAGGCCGATTGGGGTGGGCAGATCCTCGTCGTCGCGCGGGCGGCCACGGTCGCCTGTGACGAGACGGTGCTCGGCCAGCTGCTGTTGGATCTCGACGAGCTGACCTGGCCAGGGAACGAGTTGAAGGGGATCGCGCTGTGCTTCGAGCGTGTCTCGGTCGGGGCCGGTATCGCCGGCGGGATGGGGGGCGGGCGCGTCACCGAGGACGTTTGGGTTCACGCCGAGCTCGTGCAGGCGGGGCTTGAGCCCGGGGTGCGAGCAGTGATCGCCGGGCAGTGCCGGCGGTTGCCGGAGCCAAACCCGCCGGTCGGGCCTGAGGTGCGCGAATGCATCTTGCGCGCCTACCGCGAGCGCTTGCCGGCGAGCGGGATCCACTTTGGCTGGGGATGGCCCGACGGATGGGAGCACATGCACCCCGATGAGATCCGGCGGCGACAAGACGAGGAGATCCCACCGAGGCCGAACGGCGAGCGCTGGTATGGCGCCACCATCCGCGGCGTCGTCCGTCAGGCGGGCCTACGGCCATGGATGCGTCCCCCACGCAGGCGCGACGGAGAGACTTCCTCCTGAAGCGCTGATGCGGCCGGCTCCTCGCTGCGCGCCTCAACGCAGCACTCCGACTGATCGGCAACGGCAACCTCGTAGCGGAGAGCAACCGCGACTGGTGGTTGCTTCGCGCTAGGTTCGCGCGCATGTGGCCGACTAGCCGAGACCCCGAGTTGGGGGCGACTGTCTAACCGGGCGAAATCGGGGCGAACCTCGTTAGTCGAACTTCAGGCGGCGGCCGCTGCGCGGAGCGGCCGTAGCTGTCCGGCGGGTCGGTCGGTGCTGAAGTCGTAGGTGCCGAGCGGGTTGACGTGCTCGAAGAGCGTCGGGGTGAGCGCGGCGAGCTCGTCGCCGTCCGGGTCGTAGCCGAGCTCGTCGAGTGCGCGTTGGATGTAGATCGTGTTCCAGTAGACGATCGCGTTGGCGACGAGGTGTAGGCAGTGCGCCTGGGTGGATTGGCGCTCGAGCGTGTGCAGACGGACGGTGCCGTGGTTGCCGTGGAAGGTGCGGTCGTGCAGGGCGTGCAGGCTCTCGCCTTGTTCTGCTGGCGGCCGATCGCGCGGCGCTCGCTCTCGTCGGCGAGATAGCCGAGCACGAACCGGGTCTTGACCAGCCGCCCGTACTCCTGCAGCGCCCGAGTAAGCGGCAGCTTGCGTGCGGCGGCCTGCAGGCGCGCTACGAGCAAGCTCGCCGTGACGGTCCCGTCCCTGAGCGATGCGGCGCAGCGCACGAGGGTCATCCCAGCCGTCGCGGATGAGGTCGAGGTTCAGCGGGTGTGCGAGCAGCTGCGCCGCGGGCGTGGTGCCGGCGCTGGCGAGCCGGTAGAGGCGGCGGTCGGGGAGGCCTGCGAGGCGGTGCGCGAACTGCAGGCCGAGGAGGTCGAAGAGCGCGAAGATGATGTCGCTGTGGTCGTCGGGCGCCCTCGGATCAGCGCCCGATATCCTTCTTCCCTGCAAACGAGCAGGTTCACTGACGGCCGCGTCACCGTCGCGTGCCGATCGCCCACAGCTGCTCGCAGAGACGGGCATGCCCCTGATTTTCATGCGTAGGAGACACCTCTACGCGCGAAGAGCGGTGCCTACCCGCCGCGCAGTTGCCGCGGATGCGTTGGGCGCAGTGCGACCGCCGGAGGGCGGCGCAACTTCGTGTCGATCGTCCCGTTTGCGTGCCATGCGAATTTTCACGATGGGTGTGGTGCTGGGCGTCATGTGCGCGACGCTGGGACCGGCGACGCTGACCAGCGCCGCGCAGACGACCTGCCTGAAGCGGCCGGGCGTTACGTTGCTCTCGAACTCGCAGGTGCGCGTCTATGAGACCGATCCGCCGTCAAGCGAGGACGGCACGCTGACGCGGTTGTGGGCCTGCCGCGTGGGTTCGGCGAAGCGCGACTCGCTGGTCGATGCCTTCTACAACCCGCTGAACGGCGAGCAGTCCTATTCGAGCGTTCGGCTCGTGGGCGTACGCGTCGCGTTTGTCGTGTCGTTGGTGTCGCCCGACGAGCAGACCACGACGCATAATGTCCTGCGCGTTGACATGCGAAGCGGTCGCGTGGACCGAGCGACCGTGACCAAGCGCGTGCGCCTGGTGACGTCGCGCGCGGGAGGTGTAGCGTGGATCGAATCGGGTGCCGTGCGCTCGTTGGAGCGATTGAGCGCGCGCACGCTCGACGCCGGACCCGTCAAGGCCGGCTCGTTGAAGCGCGCCGGCCGGTGGAGTGTGTCGTGGGTACGCGGCGGTCAGCGGCGCACGGCTCGTCTGAGCTGACGTGCGCCTCGGCCGGCTGCGTTCGGGCAGGTCGAATGCCACCAATCTCCGCGGTAAGACACCGAGGAAGTAGCGGTCCGACCTCCTCGAGGGCCCCGCCGATTTGCGATAGCTGCCGTCGGAGATGACGGTCGTCCATCTCATCAGCGGGCCACCGGCCAACGGTTGTGCGGCTATAGCGGTATCCCTTCAGCAGCCGCCTGGCATCGGACGGCCGTGTCTCGACGGGGTACTGCGACGGGTTGCGGGATCGTGGCGGCGGGCAGCGGTCATCGAAGTCGCGCCAGCAGTCGTGCCCCGCGACGAGCGTGAACTGAAACGGCCAGATGTAGCGCAGCTCCGTCCGAAGCACAGCGACCCGCAGTCCGTCGCGCTGCATCCACAGCCCCTTCCCGCACGGTTCGAAGCCGCCGCGGCGGGCGGGCTCTACAACAAGCTGCTCGACATGCTCGCTGAACGTTGTGGCGTCCACAGGCCGACAGCTTGCCGAGTTGCCTGACCGTCCGCGCGCGCGGTCCTATGGCTTTGCCGATGGACGGCGAACGTCGCGGGCGAGGTGGCGACGTCTTACCATCGACTGTTGATGAGCAACAGCGAAGAGAGCAGAAGCCTGCGAACAGGCGCGTGGACTGAGCACGAGATCGCCCGCGAGCAGGCGGCAGCAGCAGCCCGCATGGCCCGGGCTCGCGAACGCGGCCCCGAGGCCAACCTGAAAGAGGTCGCGGCGCTGACGCGGTTTGCCAACAAGGTCGCGGCGGCGGCAGCAGCTGCGCGCCGCCATGACGGCTGAAGCACTCGATCCGCAGCCGCTTCTGCGGTTCCTGCACGAACGCAACGTCGCCTACATCATCATCGGCGGTGTCGCCGTCGCCGCGCACGGCTAGCCGCGACCAACGATGGATCTCGACGTCGTGCCCGACCCCGAGCGTGGCAATCTCACGCGACTGGCCCGCGCGCTGAGCGAGCTGCACGCCGTGCCCGCCGAGGGCGACGAGTTCGCTTCTACCGAGTTCCCGATGGATGCCTCCGACGTAGATGACCTCGCCGGCGGAGGGAATTTTCGCCTCGAAACGGATCTCGGGCACTTGACGTCATGCAGTGGATCGCGGGCATCGAAGTCGACAACCTCTACGCCGAGCTTGACGCCTCCGCGCTGAGCTTCACGTTGGACGACCTTCCACATCGCTACTGCAGCCTCGGACACCTACGAGCGATGAAGGAAGCGGCCGGCCGCCCACGCCGATCTGGACGACCTCGAGCACCTGCCGCCAGCTGATACCTGACCGACCCGACGGCAGACCATGTGCAGCGCCGGGCACATAAGAGCCGGGCGCCCGTCCTCGACTGGACCTCCAGCAGAGGAACCTCAGCCGGGACGTCTGGATGGCGCGCGACTGTCGGTCTTGCCTGCAAGCGACACTGCCGCTTCTGCCTCCAGCAGCATCGAGTGCCCGGGCAACGAGTGGTCGCCGCCGACGAGCAAGGGGTTGCGGCTCGGCGCTACGGCGTGAGCGCCTGTTGCAGGTCGCGCCAGAGGTCGTCCGGATGCTCGCAGCCGACGCTGAGCCGGAGGAGGCCGGGCGGTAGGTGGGCCTGGCCTGGGATGGCGGCACGGCGTTCCATGGTCGATTCGACGCCGCCGAGGCTGGTGGCATGTCGGATGATGCGCACCGAGCCGCAGACGGCGTCCGCAGGCGCAGCGCCGCCCTGCACGTCGAAGGACACCACGGCCCCGAAGCCGGGGTAGCGGACGACCTCCACGGCGGAGTGCTGCGCGAGCCGCTCGGCGAGATCAGTCGCCGACGCGGTGGCGCGCTGGAGGCGCAACGGGAGCGTGCGCATGCCGCGGACGGCGAGAAACGCCTCCAAGGCACCGGGCGTGGCTCCGGCCAGCGCGCGGCGCTCGCGCAGCTGGTATGCGCGCTCGGGCGTCGACGAGACAACGGCTCCAAGCAGGAGATCAGAGTGCCCGCCCAGGTACTTCGTGGCTGAGTGCATGACCAGATCGGCGCCGAGCTCGAGCGGACGCTGCACGAGCGGTGTCGCGAAGGTGCTGTCGATCACCACCAGTGCGTCCGCCGAGCGAGGCGCCGCGCAGATCGCTGGGAGATCGGCGACGCGCAAGAGCGGGTTCGACGGCGATTCCAGCCAGACGAGGTCGGCGTCGGCGGCGAGCTCTATCCAGCGCGCCGTGTCTTCGATTTGCACCCGCTCCACGCTCCATCGGCCACGCTCTTCTCCGGCGGCGGCCAAGCCGGGCACGGCTTGGTAGCAGTCGTCTCCTAGGACGACCTTGGCGCCGACCGGCAGCAGGTCGAACACCGCCGCCGCAGCGCCCATGCCCGAGGCGAATGCGACCGCCTCGCCGCCCTCTAGGCCGCCCAGTAGCTCCTCAAAAGCCTCCCACGTCGGCGTAGCGTCATCCCGGCTGTAGGCACGCCCGGAGCCGAGCTGGAAGTTCGAAGCGGGCACCGGAGGCACGTTCAGCGGCGCTCCCGCGCTATCGGCCCCTCGTCCCGCCATCACGGCCCAGGTCTCCGGCTTCACTTCCGGACGTTGCACCATTGCGGCCAGTATGAGGCGCAGGCCGATCCACCGCCGAGCCACTTCCGCTTTGCAGAGGGGCAGTCGCTCTGGGCGTCGGTAGCCGGTCGCTCAGCGGGACGCCGGCGCGCCCCACAGCCGAACGGCAACCGGGACGACAGGCGGGCAGTTAGCCCTGAGATCGTTGTTGGCGCATCGTCGCCGACGACGCACGGATTCCCACGCTCAGGGCGGCAAGGGCGATGGGAAACGCTGACGAGGACAAGGCGCCCGATTGGACCGGCGCATGCTTGATCACCATCTGCCGGGAGCGGCAGGTCAGGCGGGGGCTATTGCTCGATGAGTTCGCCGGGGAGCAGCGAGAACAGCACGGAGTCGATCCGGTGCCCGTCGGGGTGGGCGTGCTTCGAGCGCATGATGCCCTCGCGCTGAAAGCCGACCTTCTCGGCCACGCGCTGCGACGCGACGTTGTCGCGATCGGCGGTCAGCTCGATGCGGTCGACTGCCAGCTCGTCGAGCGCGTAGCGGCACACGCGTCGCAGCGCGCGCGTCATGATCCCGCGCCCGCGTGCCTGCGGGGCGCACCAGTAGCCGATGCCCGCCGTGTTGTGTGCCGTGACGCGCAGTGAGATCGAGCCGACGAGTTCGCCGTTCTCGCGTATCGCGAATCCGTCAGTGGCATTCACGAACTCACGTGCGTGCTCGAGTGTGTACGGCCGCGGGATCTCCGGAATCCAACGCTGGATCTCGCGGTCCTGACAGGCTGCGTAGACCGCCGGCGCATCGTCCTCAGCCCAGCTGCCGATCACGATCTGACCGTCGCGAAGCTCCATGATTTCAAGCTAACGGAGGCGCCGCCAGGCGGGCCCGCTCATGGCCGATGGCAGGCTCATCGGCGCCGGATCAGCGGGGTTTGAGTCCCTGCGCCGGGGCCCGCCAGCCCGGGGTCATGCGGGGCAGGACATGAACCTCGGCGTCAGGCCGAAGCCAGCGCGGCGTGCTCGGGGCAGTAATCCCGAGCACCGCCGCGGTCCGCGTGCGCGCGGCGCAGATCCTGCGCCCACCCCACCGGCCACTCCTCACCGAGATGCGGACGCCCTTCAGCGGCTTGCCGGCATGTAGGCGCATCGCACATGACGCGCACCCAGCCAGTGCCGTCGTCACTTCTCACGCGGCCAGCGTATATGAGCACCGTAATCAGAACGCTGAAGTGCCGCGCACACGCGCGACCGCGGCAACCGCACCCGGTTCAGCGGAAGCCTCGAGGACGCGTCGCGTCGGCGCGCGGTGGCGCGTCCCACGGCCGAACGGCCAGCGATCGCGAACTGCTCGAGGCCGGCGGCGCAACGAAGTCGGGCTTGCATGAGTAGGCCAGAGCAAGACGTCGATTGCTCGACGGCGCGGCGCCGTCGGTCACGGCGCGCGATACCCGGCACGGGCGGGCGGCGTCACTCAGACGGCAGGATGATCCACAGCGCCACGTACAGCAGCACCTGGGGACCGGGCAGTAGGCACGAGGCGACGAACAACACGCGAACCAGTGTGGGCGAGCGGTCGAACCTGCGCGCGAGGCCGGCGCAGACGCCGGCGATAACCCGGCGGCGCGGCCGGACAAGCGCGCTCGAGTGTCCCATCGCTCCAGCGTACCCGCGCCTACATGCACGCAGCGAACCTCTGCATCCGTATGCCGGTCCTCCAGCGGGATGCCGAACCGGTCCGCGTCGGCGTCGGCGTCGGCCCGGAACGCCTGGCGCGTCCCACAGCCGAACCCAACCGGGGACGCTGCAGGCGCGAGAGTCACCGATCGGTACTCGTGGTCCAGGTTCCGCGCAAAACCCGCGAGTCGGTGGTAATGGCGACACGAGTAGCTAGACGAGGTATATCTCGTCGCTCCTACCGGCGACACGTCGATCGACGAGGATGACATGCACTACCTCCACCGACATCTGCTCGCATTCGGGCTCACCATCTCGGTGGCCCTGGCTGGCTGCAGCGACAGCGATGCCGAGCGGGGTGACGTCGCGGCCACGGCCAGCAAGCTCGAGGGGTTCGTGCTCACAAAGACCGACCTGCCCACCGGGTACGCCAAGGACACGAGCCGCGCGTCGTCACGCAAGTCGTGTCTTGAGGGTCGCGAACCGTCCGTCCGGCGCAAGCTGGCATCGCTCGGCCTACAGCGTTGCGCAGAGGCGACGTTTCGCAAGGACGTCGACGTTGGCGGCGGCGACGGCCTAGTCAACACCCCGGACTCCGAGGCCTTGCTGATGCGCACTCACACGGCCGCGTCGCACGCGCTGCGGATCCGGAGAAAGGAGATCATCAGCTACGGCCAGTCGCTCGGCGACGTTCATTCCGTGCCGGCGCCAGGCCTCGGAGACGAGGCGCCACGAGGAGTCGCGACTGACTTCGGCAACGGAATGCAATACGTCTACACTTGGCGGCGGGGAAGCGTGGTGGCCACGCTGTCATCGACGAGCACCCTCGAAGACTTCGACCAACGCAAGACGCTGCAGCTCGCGCGCAAACTCGACACTCGCGGCGCGGGCTGAGGGCCGTCGAACCCCACAAAACGCTCGCGAACTCGTATCCGCATCTCGCAAGCGGGTCGCTTCAGCGGGACGTAAAGTCGCCGCGTGTCGGCCGGAGCGGAGGCCCGGCAGCGCGTCCCGCAGGCGCAGGACGATCGGGATCCGTCAGGTCAGCCTTGGGTCCTCGGTGACATCATTGGGGGGTTATGAATCCGCTTTGGTAGGCGCGGATGACGGCTTGTGTGCGGTCACGGGCGTCGAGTTTGGTGAGAATGTGCGCGACGTGGGACTTCACGGTTTCCAGACTCACGGTGAGCTGGGAGGCGATCTCGGCGTTGGAGTGTCCGTGGGCGATCAGGCGTAGCACCTCGGTCTCGCGGTCGGTGAGGCCTGCCGCGTCGAGGC
>CADCVQ010000119.1 GCA_902806175.1 uncultured Solirubrobacteraceae bacterium | reverse complement strand
CCGGCTTCAGCGAGCGCTGGGCGCAGGACACGCTGACCGGCGGGCTGACCGGCCGCGGCCATGCGAAGGACGACGCCGAAGCGGCCGCGATCGCCAAGGCCGGGCGGTCCAGGCGGTCGGGCGTACGGCGGACCTCCGGCGCGGAGACCGATCTCGCAAGCGACTGAGGACGGACGGATTCACCGGTCCAACAGAGGTGTAGCGATCGGTCGGTGAGCACCATTGCGCCAAGGCAACTCCGGCGTGAGCCGCCCGCGCAGGCGGGTACCCGGCGCCGCATGGCCCACCAGCAACAGCATCCAACCCGCGCCATGCCCGAGCCGCCGTTTCCCGAGCAGGAGCAGCAGCCTCCGGGTCGCGAAGCCGACATGCAGCCGCTCGCCGACCACGGCGAGGAGACCTACGTCGGGCACGGCCGCCTGACCGACAGGGTCGCCCTGATCACCGGTGCCGACTCGGGCATCGGCCGCGCGGTGGCGCTCGCCTACGCGCGCGAGGGCGCCGACGTGCTGTGCTCGTACTGGAAGGAGGACCAGGACGCCGAGCAGACGCGGCGGCTCGTCGAGGATGCGGGCCGGCGCTGCCTGACGGTCCCGGGCGACATCGGCGATCGCGAGCACTGCAACGCGCTCGTGCAGCAGGCGCACGACGAGCTCGGGCGCCTCGACGTGCTCGTCAACAACGCCGCCTACCAGATGGCCTACGACTCCTTCCTGGAGATCCCGCCCGACGAGCTCGAATTCGTCTTTCGCACGAACATCCTCGCGATGTTCCACCTCTGCCAGGCCGCGGTGCCGAAGATGGCGCCGGGCGCCGCGATCATCAACACGACGTCGATCCAGGCCGCCCAGCCGACCCCGCAGCTGCTGCACTACGCGTCGACGAAGGGCGCGATCAGCACGTTCACCAAGGGGCTTGCGCAGGAGGTCGCCGAACGCGGCATCCGCGTCAACGCGGTCGCTCCCGGACCGATCTGGACGCCGCTCGTCGCGATGAGCTTCCCGCCGGACAAGCTCGCGCAGTTCGGCGGCGAGACGCCGCTCGGCCGACCGGGGCAGCCCGGCGAGCTCGCACCGCTGTACGTGTTTCTGGCGACCGAGGATTCGCGCTACATCACCGGCGAGGTCATCGGGGCGACCGGCGGCCTGCCGCTGCACTGAGGACCGCCGCGCGTGCGCATCAAGGAGGCTTTCGACCTCCAGGACGTGGAGGTCGCGCGCTCGATCGCGCGCACCCACCCGTTCGCCACGATCGTCACCGGCGACCTGCGCGCGACGCACATGCCCTGCCTCGTCGACGAGGATGCGGACGGCCTCGAGATCCTCGGCCACGTCGCGCGCCCGGACCCGGCTTCTGAGTCACTCGGCCGGCCGCTGCTGCTGATCTTCCAGGGGCCGCACGGCTACGTGTCGGCAAGCTGGTATGAGAGCGACGCGATCCCGACGTGGAACCACGTCACGCTGCACGTCCGCGGAACGCCCGAACTGCTCGGCGATGCGATGCCCGTGCTCGAGCGCACCGTGGACCACTTCGAGGCTGCGGTGCCGCAGCCGTGGTCGCTGGGGCGGATGGGCGAGACCGCGCGCGAGATGGCCGGCGAGGTGATCGCCTTTCGCTTGCGCGCCGAGTCGTGGCACGCGGAGGCCAAGCTGTCGCAGGACAAGCCCGCGGACGAGCGCGCGCGGGTGATCGCGGGGCTCGAGGCGCCGGGGCCCTACCGCAACAACCCGCTGGCGGGGCTGATGCGGCGCTTCGCCGCAGCGCGCGCCGGCGGCGCCGACGGCTGAGGCGCTGCCCGCGACCGCCGTGCCGTTCAGCGGCCGCCCGCAGCTGGACGCCTTGCTCCTTGACACCGCGCCGATGCTGCGAGAGGGTCGCTCAGGAGGCCTCAGCGCCCGATCGAAGGTGCGCGTGACCGGGGAATCGGAGGTAGGACTCATATGACCGAGCGCGTCACAGACGTCATGGTGGTCGAAGCGCACGCCGTCTTTCGCCGGGGACTCGTGAGCTGCCTGGAAGGGTTCGACGGGATCGGCCGGGTGGAAGCGATCGGCGCCATCGCGCAGGCGTGGTCGCATCCGGGGCTCGGCGAGGCCGATGTCGTCGTGCTCGACGCGACGCTCGACGGCGCGACCGGCTTCATCGCGAGTGTCCTGCAGTTCACCGACACGCGCATCGTCGCGCTCGCCGCGAAGGACCACATCGAGCGCCTCGCGACGCTCGTCGACGCGGGAGCCGTCGCGGCGCTCGTGCGCGACGATCTGACCCCCGAGCGCCTGGAGCTGAGCCTGCGCGCCATCACCGCAGGGGCGAGGACCGTCCCCGCGACGTACCGCGGCGATCAGCGGGTGACGGCAGTCGCCGCCGGTCCCGAGCTCACGACGCGCGAGCAGCGCGTGCTGGCGCTCGTCGCCGACGGGCTGCCGACGCGCGAGATCGGCGAGGAGCTGCACTACAGCGAGCGGACCGTGAAGAAGGTCCTCGGCGACGTCGTCGTGAAGCTCGGCGCGCGCAGCCGCTCGCAGGCTATCGCGCGGGCGGTGCGCCAGGGCATCATCTGACGGCCCGCAGCGCCGGGCGCCTCCCGCGCCGGATGCGACGATGCGCGGCGTGACGACGATCGCAGAGGCCCGCGAGCAGTGGGCGCCCGAGGGCGTGTACCTCAACACCGCAAGCTACGGCCTGCCCCCGCGCGACGGCTTCGAGGCGATGCAGGCCGCGCTGACGGACTGGCGCGGCGGGCGCACGAGCTGGGAGCACTGGGGCGAGGCCAGCGAGGCCACGCGCGCGGCGTTCGCCGAGATGGTCGGCGTGCCCGCGACGCGCGTGGCGATCGGCGCGACGGTGTCGGAGTTCGTCGGGCTGATCGCCGCCTCGCTGCCCGACGGCGCGCGCGTGATCGTCCCCGAGGAGGAGTTCACCTCGACGTTGTTTCCGTTTCTCGTCCAGCAGGAGCAGCGGCGCGTGACGGTCACGACGGTGCCGGCGGCGCGTCTGGCCGGCGCGATCGACGCGACCACCGAGGTCGTCGCCTTCAGCGCCGTGCAGATGAGCAGCGGCGAGGTTGCCGACCTCGACGCGATCGTGACGGCGGCGCGCCATCACGGCGCGCAGACCGTGCTCGACGCGACCCAGGCCTGCGGCTGGATGCCGATCGACGCGGGCCGCTTCGACGCCGTGATCTGCGCCGGCTACAAATGGCTGACGCTGCCGCGCGGAACGGCGTTCATGGCCGTCGGCGACGAGTTGCAGCAGTCCGTCGTCCCGCACAGCGCCGGCTGGTACGCGGGCGCAGACGTGCACCGCAGCTACTTCGGCCCGCCGCTGCGCCTGGCGACCGACGCGCGCCGCTTCGACACCTCCCCCGCCTGGTTTTCGTGGGTCGGCGCACAACCGGCGCTCGAGCTGCTCAACCAGATCGGCGTCGACGCCGTATACGCACATGATGTCGCCCTCGCCAACCGCTTCAGGGCCGGCCTCGACATGGGGCCCTCGAACTCCGCGATCGTCTCGGTGTCGGACGCCGGAGCGGCGCAGCGCCTGGAGCGTGCCGGCATCGTCGCCGCGCTGCGCGGCGGCCGGATGCGCGCGTCCTGGCATCTCTACAACACCGAGCAGGACGTCGACGCGGCGCTCGACGCGCTGGCTGCCTGACGCACCAGAGCGTCCGCCCGCCAAGACTGCAGTTCATGATTTCGCAAGAAGGCCCTGGGTAGTCTGACGGCTCGATGGCGGTCGCGGCCCACCACGCCTTCGCCGGTGCCCTGCAGCACGCCCGCGCGCGCACGCTCTCGCTCGTGGCGCCGTACTCCCGCGCGGAGATGGAGCGCGTCCAGCACCCGCTGATGAGCCCGCTGGACTGGGATCTCGGCCACATCGCCGCCTACGAGGACCTGTGGATCGCCCATCGCCACGGTGGCGGCGCGCTGCTACGCGGCGATCTCGCCGACCTCTACGACGCTTTCGAGACGCCACGCGCGGTGCGCGGCGACATCCCGTTCCTGCGCGGGCAGGACGTCTTTGACTACCTCGACGCGGTGCGTGCGCGCACGCTCGAGGTGCTCGAGTCGCGCGGCCCCGGCGACGGCACGCTCTTTGAGATGGTCATCCGCCACGAGGCGCAGCACAACGAGACGATGCGCCAGACGCTCTTTCTCGCCAACCTGCCCGGCGGCTATCCGACGTCGGCGCCGCGCGACGCCGGCCTGCCCGAAGGCTGGATCGACATCCCCGCGGGCGACTTCAGCCTGGGCGCAGATGCCGCCGGCTTTGCGTTCGACAACGAGCGCCCGCGCCACCGCGTCGACGTGGGCGGCTTCCAGATCGCCCGCCGGCCCGTCACGAACGCCACCTGGTTGAGCTTCTGCGAAGGCGGTGGCTACGAGCGTCGCGAGTGGTGGTCTGACGAGGGCTGGGCGTGGAAGGAGGAGTACGACATCACGCACCCCGAGGGCTGGACGGCGCACGGGCGGCCGCGCGATGACCACGACCGACCCGTGATGCACGTCTCCTGGTTCGAGGCCGACGCCTTCGCTCGAGCGCACGGCGCGCGCCTTCCCACAGAAGCGGAGTGGGAGAAGGCGGCGACCTGGACCCAGGAGCCGGTCGCACAGATCGGAGAGGCCTTCGAGTGGACCTCCAGCCACTTCGGTGGCTACCCCGGCTTCACCGCGCACCCCTACCGCGAGTACTCCGAGGTGTTCTTCGGCGACCGCTACCGCGTCCTGCGCGGGTCGTCGTGGGCCACCGAGCCGCGGCTGCGCTCGATCACCTTCAGAAACTGGGATCTCCCCCAACGGCGGCAGATCTTTGCCGGCGTACGACTGGCAAAGGACGTGGTGTGATGAAGCCGATCCTCGACGGCACGGTCGAGGTCCACTCCTACCTGGGGCCCGACGACGAGCGCACGCTCGCCGACGACGTCCTCGACGGGCTGACCCGCCCGCTCAAGGAGCTACCGCCCAAGCACCTCTACGACGCCCGCGGCTCAGAGCTCTTCGACGCGATCTGCGAGCTGCCCGAGTACTACCAGACGCGCACCGAGCGGCTGATCCTCGCGACGCACGCCGACGAGATCGCCGCGCGCACAGGTGCGGTCGAGCTCGTCGAACTGGGCTCGGGGTCTGCGACGAAGACGCGCGTGCTGCTGGATGCGATGGCGCGCGCCGGGACGCTCGCGCGCTACGTGCCCGTCGACGTCAGCGCGACGACGGTGCACGCGGTCGCCGAGCTCTTCACCGACGAGTACCCCGGGCTTGCGGTGTACGGCGTCGTCGGTGACTTCGAGCGCCACCTCGGCCACCTGCCGGCGCCCGCCGGGCCGCGCCTCGTGCCGTTTCTCGGCGGCACGATCGGCAACTTCCCGCCCGGCAGCCGCCGGCGCTTTCTGCGCTCGCTGCGCACGACGCTGCGCTCCGGCGGCTTCCTGCTGCTCGGCACGGACCTCGTCAAGGATCCCAACCGCATCGAAGCGGCCTACAACGACAGCGCGGGAATCACCGCGCAGTTCAACCTCAACGTCCTGCACGTGCTCAACCGCGAGCTGGGGGCGACCTTCGACGTCGACGCCTTCGAGCACGTCGCGTTCTACGACCGCAGGCGCCAGTGGATCGAGATGCGCGTGCGCGCGACCGCGCCGCAGCACGTGCGCGTCGAAGCGCTCGACCTCGACCTCGACTTCGCCAACCGCGAGGAGATGCGCACCGAGATCAGCGCGAAGTTCACCCCCAAGCGCCTGCGCGCGGACCTCGCCGCGGCCGGCCTGGAGCTCGTCGAGACGTTCACCGACGCCGAGGAGCTGTTCGCGGTGTCGCTGGCGCGCGTGGCCTGAGCAACCGGCCCGCGGCTATGCGTCGCCGACGAGCTGCGCCGACCATCCGTCAAACGCGCACGGGCCGTGGACGGCACCGGCCGCGATCATCCACTCCGCCCAGTCGTCGAGCAGCTCGAGCGTGACCGGCGTGGGCTGCGTCGTCCCCATGACGAACCAGGACTGCTCCGCCTGCGGATCGTCCTCCTCGCGCGCGTGCGCGTCGACGTCGTAGTCGGTCTCCGCGCGCAGGAAGGCGACGAGCTCACGCGCTTCGGGCTCCCCGGGCGCGAGGTAGATGAAGCCCAGCCGCAGTTGCGTGTCCGCGCCGAGGTGCTCCTGCAGATCGGCCCAGATGTCCCTGTTCGCGCGCAGCTGAAGCTCGAGAAGCTGTTCGTACCACTCCGCCATCGGCGGCACGCTATTGACTGGCCGGCTGCGGGCGTCGCGCGGGCGTCCGCGACGCCCGTCACGTATAACGGCCGACAGCGCGTAGCCGCTCCTCACGCCGACCGCGCCCGACTCCCATCGCACGTGATAGCCGCCGGGCGGCGAGTGCAGCCTGCGTCACAATGGGATCGGTTTGAAGGCGCCACGGCGAGTCACAGGTCGCCGGACAGACCGGCCGGTCGCGGTCAGGCGTGAAGGTGGGCGCGTTCGCCGTGGTGATCGAGGATGGTCAGGAGCTCGGCAGGGCCGCCGTAGCCGGTCATGCTGTGCGGGGTCATGGTGTTGAAGCTGGCGGCCTGGCCGGCTTGGTCGAAGAGGCGATCGCCGTGTGCGCCGGCCTGCTCGGCGACGCTGGGGCACAGGTTCGCCGCGTCATCGATCTCGGCTGTGGTCCCGGTGTAGGTACGGCCCTGCTCGCGCAGGCGTTTGGGTCCGCGTCTGTCCTCGCGGTCGACGGCTCACGCGCGATGCTCGAACGCGCCGAAGCTCGTGCAACGCGGCTCGGGCACGCGGGCCGGGTCGAGACTCGCCAGCTCGACCTCGACGAAGACCTCGCGAGCCTGGGTCGCTGCGATCTGGCGTGGGCAGCCATGGCCGTCCATCATGCGGGCGACGAGGTCGCCACGCTTCGGCGCATCAGGTCGCTCCTCGATCCGCGCGGGCTGCTGTGCGTGCTCGAACGAGCGGATCCGACGTTCATCCGGTTCGCAGACGACCTTGGGCATCCGGGCATCTGGAATCGTCTCGAGGCGGCCGAGCTGAGTGGTTCGAGAGCGTGCGAGACCGCATGCCGGGCGCCATGAACGCCAAGGCGTATCCCTCGATGCTCGCCGCCGCGGGGCTGCATCTCGTCGTCGATCGGACGTTGGTCGGCACCCTCCAAGCGCCTCCGGATGCCGCGACTCACCAGTTCATCGCCGGCCAGCTCGAGCGGACGCTGAGGGACTTGGAGATCGTCGCAACGAAGACCGACCTTCGTGCCCTGCGTACGTTCGTCGAACGGACGCCTCCCTTTGCCGACGGTCGCTGGCACGGGGCCACGATCACGTCGAGCCGAAAGCTCCTTGTCGCGAGGCCAACGCCCGATTGAGGCTTGCTGTGCGAGCGGATCGGGCCGCTTTCACACGATCCGTGTCGTGCCTTATGGCAAGACCGTGTGCGTCAGGGGCCTCGGCGGGCTACCCCAGAGCCTCACGTTTCTGCGACTGCTCCTACAGCGTCGAAAAGGGTACTCCTGCCGATCGCGCCTATGCGCCGTGGATGTCAGCAGGTTTCGACTGCGGCCCTGTGAGCGCTCGCGTCTGCGTGAGCGTAAGGACCGGGTACCCACGGGCCGGAATGACTGTCAGGGTGTTCGGCTCGGTTGCGGATATCGTCCAGCGCACGTCACCGAGGTCGTCGTCGCGCAGCGCGACCCGGCCGCGCTCGGTTCCGTCAGGGCGTCTTATGGAGAACGTCACGGTCCCGGCTAAGCTCACCTGAACCTGTCGCCAGCCAGGAGACTTACAGTGGCCGACCGAACCTCGGACGATGACTTCGCAGACGAAGCCATCGAGGGACTGCAGCCAGACCACGCGGCAGAACCACTTCAGCACAGCCTGCTGCAGATGCTGCGAGCTGCCCTCGACGAGGACCGCTTCGTCGTCTACGCCGAGCCGATCGTCGACCTCGCCGGCGAAGCGCCGCCAAAGCACGAGCTGACGCTCCGCCTGCCCAGCGGCAACGGACAGCTCATCGGGTGCGCGGGCTTCGATCCGGTCGCCGAGCGCTTCGGGCTCACGACCCAAGCTTCACGATCTGCTGATCGGGCACGCCGTCGCAGTCGCACGGAGCGGACAGGCGGTCGCCGTCGACGTCCACGTGACGTCGCTCGCGGATCGCGAACCTGCAGTCCGCTCCGTCTGACGAGCAGTTCGTGCGCGCCTTCGTGCATCTCGCCGACGGGCTTGGCGTCGCGACCGCGGCCGACGGTGTCCGCGACGCGCAGACGCAACGGATCCTCGAGGACGCGGGCGTGGGCCAGGCTCAGGGGCCGTACGTCGGTGCGGCCGTGCCCGTCGCGGGTGTCGCACTGCCGGCTGCGCCGCAGCGCGCAAGCAGCGGGATCTGAGGTGCCCGCGAGCCGCGAACGGCGCGAGGCCGACGTCCAAGCGCCGGCGTTGACGCGCCGCTACGGCGACGCGCTGCGCGTCGCCGACACCTCCGCCGCGGAGCATGTCGTCGACGAGGCACTGGAGGCCGGCCTGACGCCCTCGGCGATCCAGTCGCTGATCATCGAGCCGGCGATGACGCGGATCGGCGAGCTGTGGGAGGCCAACGCGATCACGGTCGCCGACGAGCACCTCGCGACCGCCGTCAGCCAGGCCGTGCTGGTCAAGCTCTTCGACAAGCTGACCGTCGCGCGGGCGCGGTCGCGCGAGCGCATCCTGCTCGCCGCCGCGGAAGGCCGCAGCACGTGCTCGGGCTGCGCATGATCGCCGACGTCCTCCGGCGCGCCTTCGACGACCGCATGCATGCACAAGTCTGCGCCGACAGCAGCGTCGCCGGGGCGCTGCTGATGATCGACGTCGACGCGTTCAAGGCGGTCAACGACACCCACGGCCATGCCGCCGGCGACCGTCTGCTGCGGCTCATCGGTGCAGCCATCACCGGCGCGACGCGCAGCCACGACTTCGCCGCGCGCATCGGAGGCGACGAGTTCGCGGTGCTGCTGCCGCGGGCCGGCCGCGAGCAGGCACGCCGGGCCGCCCTGCGGATCAGGGGCGTGATCGCCGACGACGGCGACCTGCCGGTGACCGTGACGATCGGCATGGCGACGCTATCGTCGGAGATCCGAGCCATCGTGCTCGCAGCCGACGTGGCGCTCTACGCCGCCAAGGCGGCCGGACGAGACTGCGTCTTTGACGCCGACGGACATGTCGACCCCCTCCAAACACCAGCGAGGCCGTGACCGGAATGTACGTCTCGATGTCCCGCCTCGAGATTGCGCCTGACCGGGCGCCGGAGCTCGTGAGCGCGTTTCGCAGCCGCGCCCACCTGGCCGACGAGGCGGATGGCTTCATCGACCTGCAGGTGTGGCAATCCGATCGCGACCCCGGCGACATCCTCATGGTCAGCAGGTGGCGCGATCGCGACGCGTTCAAGGCGTACATGAAGAGCGCCGAGCACAGGGTCTCGCACGAGCGGATCGATCCCGAACTGAAGAAGGACATCTCCCTGCGGCGCCTGGAGCACCTGCACACCTACGAGGTCGTGGCCGAGTGAGCATCCCGCGCCCGCCCAGCGGGGCGCCGCCGCCCGCGGTCGCCGAGCTCGGCGGGCAGCGGCTGGACCTCGTCGTCCTCGCGCGCGGCGTCTGCGACCGCTACCACGCCCACTACCCAGACGAGCAGGAGCGATACGGGGAGGCGGGCCGGGACTGGTGTCGCCACGACAACCAGTGGCTGCTGTCGTGGGCGGTCGGCGACGTCCTCGGCGTGACCGACCTCGACGAGCAGGCACGCTGGCTCGCCCGGGTGCTCCGCGGCCGCAACTTCCCGATCGACCGGCTCGCACACGACCTGCGGCTGGCAGGCGACGTGGTCCTGGAGCGCCTGGCGCCGCAGCAGGGCACGGCGCTCGCCGACGTGCTGCGGCGAGCGGCGCTGGCCGTGGATGCCCTGACGGTCGCCTGACGCGATCAGCCGGCGAAGCGCGGGGGCCGCGAGTCACGCCGCGGTTCGGTCGTGTCGATCGTGTTCGCGAGCGTCGGGCACGGAGTCGCGGCGCACCAGCGGCGGCGGCGCCGAAGGCGCCCCGGAGGACCGGCCGACCCGCCGCGCGAACCTCCAGAAGGCGAGTGCCAGCGCCAGCAGGAGCGCGCCTGCGCCGGTCAGTGCCAGCCAGACCCAGGACGGCAGACCGGCCGTCGCGGCTGTGTCTGCAGCGACGGGAGGCGTCTCGCTCTTGAGCGCCTTGACCTTCGCCGGCGTGAACGTCACGATCCGGTCGATCCAGACGGGCGCGGCTCCCGCGGGGCGGATGACGCCGCGAACGCGGTACTCGCCCGCTGTCGGCCGGCCGCTCCAGGGGATGCGGAAGTCGAGCTTGGAGCCGGGAAACAGCTGGCCGAGGGCGCTGGCGTCCCTGAGGATCGTGCGCTGGGCGCGCGAGACGCGCAGCTTGACCTTCGCGCCCTGGGTGAGGACCGTCCCGCCCGGGCGCAGGCCGAGCACGAGGCCCGCGCCGGCGGGCGTGACGACGAGCTTGACCGAGCGCAGCGTCAGCTTGCGCGTGAGCGGCCCGGGCAGGCGGACCGTGATCGGCAGCGCCTGGCGGGTGATGCGAGAGATCGTGAAGGACGTGCCCCTGCGCTTCTTGTCGCGGGCGGCGGCCGTGACGTCGGCGGCGTCGAAGGCGACGATGCCGGCGTAGTGCGAAGCGCCGCTCGTCATGGCCGGACGCGTACGGAGAAGGCGACCCTGCGCGAGGCCTTCGGCTCGAGGCGCACCGCGGTGTCGGCGAGCGTTACCCAGCGACCGGCGCCGGAGAGGCGGGTGGTGACGTAATCCGCGTTGCCGTTGGCGGCGTTGCGGATGTCGGCGGGCTGCAGGCGCACGGTGATGCGCCGGCCCGAGGCGTTGCGCACGAGCACCGAGCGCCGCAGCGTGCGGCCGGGGACGCCGCGCAGCCGAAGGCTGCCCGAGTCGGTGATCGCGGAGAGCGCAAACGTCGCGGACCTGGGAGCTGGGGGCTCTGCGGCTGCTGCCGGCGCCGCCGCGAATGCGGCGAGCGCCAGCAGGGCGAGGAGAACGACTGCCCCGGCATGAGGATGCGGTGTTGTCATCGTCACTCCGGCACGCGGGGTCATGGCGTGTCAGACGACCGGAGCAGCGGTCGTGTACGTCAGCGTGCTGCTGTAGGCGTCGGCGCTGGCGTTGCCGGGGATGACGACCGAGAGGTTGTTCGCGTCCGCCGCGAAGTTCCACTGGCCCTGGCCCGTGCCCGCCGCGGCGTTGTCGATCGTGACGGCCGACGTGCTCAGCAGCTGCGCGCTCGAGACCGGCGCGGTCGCGGCGGGGTTGCCGGCGGCGGCGGTCGCCGTCGTCGCCCCCATCGTCAGCGAGCCGCCTGTGCCGGCGGCGGGCGCCGAGCCTCCGACGGTCGGAGCGGTCGCAGCGACCGTGATGCTGTAGCCGGCGTTGCTGCCGGTCGCGTCGTTGACGCTCCACGTGCCGACGTTCGTGGTGATGGTCTGGCTGACGCCGGTCAGCGTCGCGCTGAACGCCGTGATCGCCGGAGCGGTGTTGCTCAGCGAGCCGGCCGTCAGGGTGCCGGTCGCGTTGGTGTCAGCGGCCTGCGCCGCCATCGGGGCAACCGCGCAGGTGCACGCAACGGCGAGTCCGGCGACGATCCGTGCGACCCGCGAATTGAGATGAGACATGGGAACTACCTCCACCATCTGCGAACAGGCGCTCCTTCGAGGTCGCCCGCCAGGCCTCATGCCTCGCGTGACTTCCCTCGGCGGCCCGGCCGACTCCGGCGGAGTTCCGTGGCTTTGCGAACCCGCCTCACGGCGGGAGTGCCTTGTTTCGGAGTGCTGCTCAGGGTTAGTGGTTCATCGGCGCGCGAGCGCAGCGGGTGCTGAACGTCGGCCGTCGCGAGCGCTCGCCCGTTTCCGACAGCCCATCGGCCTCACACCGTCAGTGCTGTCTACCCGGATCCGGGTATTGACCGCCGGATCCAAGTTTGTATGAAGCTGCCACGCTGGCGCTAGGATTCCGACATCGAGCGATCAACAGACGCGTTCGTCACGCCGGCCGAGGGCAGGCGACTGCAGAGCCTGCTGGCCTCAGCGGAGCAGATTGGCCAGACCGGCAGCTGGGAGTACGTCATCTCCGAGCGCCAGCTGCTGTGGTCGGACAACCTCTATCGCATCTTCGGCCTCGCGCCCGCAGAGATCGAGCCGTCGACCGAGTATGTCCTCGCCCGGACGCACCCGGACGATCGCGCATACCTCGCCAAGACCATTGCTGAGGTGATGGACGGCGGCGAGCCGCGCGCGGCGGAGTACCGGATCACGCGGCCCAACGGAGATCTGCGCCATCTACGAGTGACGCTTTCGGTCACCGAGCGACGCGGCGGCCGGCCACAGCGCGTCATCGGCGTCCTTCACGACCTCACCGACGGCAGGCGTGCCGAACGCGAGATCGCCGCGCACGTCGCGGTCGGGGAGGCGCTGGTCATGTGGGAGGACCTCGAGGCGGGCGCACACCGCCTCATGGCCCGTCTGGCCGGCGCGCTCGATTGCGTCCGGGGCGTGTTCTGGCTGCCCTGCGCCGGCGTGCTCGTCCCGCGCGTGTTCTGGCAGGAGAGCGGCGTCGACGCACGGCCCGAGGCGGCGGCGCCGATCGAGGTGCGGCGCGAGAGCGGGCTGGCGGGGCGCGCCTGGATCACGCGCAAGCCCCTGAGCTGGACGCTCGCCGGCGCGACGCACGACGCCGAGCCACCTGACGGCGCACCGCGCCACGACGGGCTCGCCGGAGCCGTCGCGATCCCCGCGCTCGTGCGCGACGAGGTTCTGGCGATCGTCGAGCTGACGGCCGATCATGAGATCAGGGTCGGCGAGCGCCTCCTGCGTTCGCTGTACGGGATCTCGCATGAGCTCGGCCAGTTCCTCGCACGCCGGCGCGGCGAGCTGGCCGCGCCGCTGCTGACCCCGCGCGAGATCGAGATGATCCAGCTCGCCGCACACGGGCTGTCGGCCCCGCAGACCGCCGAGCTGCTCACCGTCAGCGCGGCCACGGTCAGGACGCACATGGAGAACATCTACCGCAAGCTCGGGGTTTCGGATAAGCCGTCGGCGGTCGCGACGGCGCTGCGCCTCGGACTCATCGATTAGCGCCCGCTGACAGATCGGGCGTTTGACGGATGGTCACGGCGCCAGGTCCTGTCGACACTCCCTGTGTGGTTCGCGACAGGGACGAGGGTACTCAGCAATACGGTGCGTCGACCGCCGGGGACGACGCGCACATGTTCTCACTTGCGTCCTTCTCCCCCGTGGTGAGGTGGAGCGTGCGACTGCTGTGGGTCGCCGGCGTGGTCGGCCTGGCCGTCTTCGTGACGGCCGTCGCCGGCGGTCCGGGAGACCCGAGCAGCGACGGCTACGAGTGGCTCTTCGTGGCGCTGTTCATCGTGCCCGGCCTGCTGTGTCTGGCTCGCGCGCGGCTGATCGCACAGCAGCGCCTGCCGTGGACCTTGTTCGGGGCGGGGATGCTCTGCTGGGCGGGCGCCGAGATCGTGTACTTCGTCGTCTATCAAGACCAGCGCGCGGCCCCGTATCCGTCCGCGAGCGACGCGCTCTGGCTGACGTACTACGGCTTGTCGATCGCAGCCGTGCTGGCGCTGATGAAGGCCGGCCTCGCGCGGTTTCGCAAGAGCCTGTGGATCGACGCCGTCGTCGGCGGCCTGGCGATCGCCGCGATCGCTGCGGCGTTGCTCGTGCAGCCGATCCTCGCCAGCACCGGCGCAAGCCTCGCGGCGGTGACGACGAACCTCGCCTATCCGCTCATGGACGCGCTGATTCTCGCCCTGCTGATCGGGGTCTTCGCGATCAGCGGTGGGCGTCCCGGCCGCCTGTGGACCCTGATCGGCGTCATCTGGCTGCTGCAGGTCGTCCTCGACACCGCCTACCTCTACCAGGCCGCCGCCGGTGACTATGCGTTCGGAACCCTGCTCGACGCCGGCTGGCCCGCGCTGATGCTGCTGCTCACCTTCGCGGGCTGGCACAAGCCGTCGATCGTGAAGAGCTCCCGAGACCAGACCTGGCCGATGCTCGTCGTGACGATCAGCTTCGCCATCGTCGGTCTGGCCCTGCTCGCCTATGACCACTGGCGCGGCCTCAACGACGTCGCCGAGGTCTTGGCGGGGATGACGCTCGTGGCGGCGTTCGTGCGCACGACGATGACGTTCGCCGACATGCGCACGCTCGCCAACGGCAGGGAGCTGTCGATGCGCCATGCGCTGATCCTCGACGCCGCCGGAGAGGGGGTCGTCGGGACCGACGCGCGGGGCACGATCACGTTCGCCAACCCCGCCGCGGCGCGCATGACCGGCTACGAGCCCGGGCAGCTCGCCGGACGCGACCTGCACGAGACGCTGCATCACACCAAGCCCGACGGCGCGCCCTATCCGACGCAGGAATGCCCGATGCACGCGTCGCTGCAGGACGGAACGATCCACCACAGCGACCAGGACGTCTACTGGCGCGAGGACGGCACGTGCTTCGGCGTGGAGTACACGAGCACGCCGATCATCGAGGGCGCCCGCATCCGCGGCGCCGTCGTGGTGTTCCGCGACATCAGCGAGCGCCGGCAGGTGGAACGGGCCAAGGAGGAGTTCACCTCCGTCGTCAGCCATGAGCTGCGCACCCCGCTGACCTCGATCCGCGGCTCCCTGGGCCTGCTCGAGAGCGGCGTCCTGGGACCACTGCCCGACGCGGCCCAGCGCATGATCCAGATCGCCGTGCAGAACACCGACCGCCTCGTGCGGCTGATCAACGACATCCTCGACCTCGAGCGCCTGGACTCCGACGTCGAACACCTGCGCGATGCCACGTGCGACGCGGCGGACCTGATCGCCCGCGCCACGGAGGCCATGTTGCCGACGGCGACCGGTGCCGGCGTGACGCTGGCCGTCGACGCCGCGCCCGCGGCGTTCGAGGCCGACGCCGACCGCATCATGCAGACGCTGACCAACCTCATCAGCAATGCGGTCAAGTTCTCGCCCCCCGGCGCAACCGTCCAGATCATCTCCGAGCGCCGCAGCGACGACGTCCTGTTCTCGATCAGCGACAGCGGACGCGGCATTCCGCCCGACAAGCTCGAAACGATCTTCGGGCGCTTCCAGCAGGTCGACTCGTCGGATTCCCGGCAGAGGGGTGGCACCGGGTTGGGCCTGGCGATCTGCCGCTCGATCGTCGAGCACCACGGCGGCCGGATCTGGGCGCGCAGCACGCCGGGCGAGGGCAGCACGTTCTCGTTCGTCGTGCCGACCACGCCCGATGCCGGCGACGAGTACCGGCCGCGCCCCGGGGGAAAGCTCGGGTCGGTCATGATCTGCGACGACAACGAGGCGATCCTGGAGGTCACGGGAACCGCGCTCGTCGAGCGCGGCTACCACGTGATCCTCGCGCGGACCGGCGAGGAGGCCGTCGACCGCGCGATCGCCGAGCAGCCCGACGTGATCCTGCTCGATCTGGTGCTGCCGGGCATGAGCGGCGTGCAGACGATCGTGGCGCTCGGCGAGCACGCCGCGACCCAGAAGATCCCGATCGTCGTGCTGAGCGTGCTACCGCGCGCCGACGAGGAGATCGGCCGCGGGGCGATCGTCGACTGGATCGAGAAGCCCGCCGCGACGGCGAACCTGTTCGCCAGCCTGGAACGGGCGATCGGGCCGCGCGACGACGCCTTCCGGGTGCTGGTCGTGGAGCGAGACCCCGCCGTCGCCGAGATCCTGCGCGCGCTGTTCGCGCGCCACGGCGTCATGAGCGTCGTGAGCACCGACGGGCCTCAGACCCTCGAGCTCTACGAGCAGATGCGCCCCGACCTGATCGTCGCGGACAACGATCTACCGGACGTGGACGGCGTCGAGATCAAGGCCTGGCTTCGCCTCCATGGCCAGCTGGGCGCACTGCCGATCGTCGCCTACGACGCGTGTGACGTCCAGGCCGCCGAGCACGACCGCTGCGCTGTCGGCGCCGTCACCCAGATGCTCACGAAGGGCCAGATGACGCCCGCAGAGCTCCATTGGCGGGTCATGACGCTGCTCGCCCGCCCCCGCACCACGACGCCGCCACGCGAAGCCCGATCATGAGGCCAAAGCACATCCTGCTCGTCGATGACGAGGAGGACATCCGCGAGGTGGCGGCGCTCAGCCTGCAGGCCGTCGGCGGCTGGCGCGTCTCGGCTGCCGGCGACGGCAGCAGCGCGATCGCGATGGCGCGCGCCGAGCGCCCCGACGCGATCCTGCTCGACGTCATGATGCCCGACCTCGACGGACCCGCGACGTTCGCGCGCCTGCAGGAGGACCCGCAGACCAGCGACATCCCGGTGATCCTCCTGACGGCCAAGGCACAGGGCGCCGATCGCCGCCGCTTTGCCCAGCTCGGTGTGGCGGGCACCCTGACCAAGCCCTTCGACCCAATGACGCTCACCGAGCAGATCGCGACGATCCTCGGTCGCGAGGAGACGACCCCATGAACGAGCTGGCCAGTGGCCTGGAACGGATCTTCCGTTCCCACAAGGACGACTTCCAGCAGCGCGTCAGGACGGTCGAGGCGGCCGTCGCCGCGATCGCGGTGGGCACGCTCGACCATGCGCTGCGGGTCCGCGCCGAGCGCGACGCGCACAAGCTAGCCGGCTCGCTCGGGACGTTCGGGCTGCTGCGCGGCTCGGAGCTTGCGCTCGAGCTCGAGCGCAGCCTCGCGCCCGACCACCCCCTGCCAAGCGCCGATGGCGTCCGGCTGGCGGAGGCCATCAAAGCGCTGCGCAGCGAGCTGGAGGGGGAGTACGCGAAGCTGGAGAGCACGGCTGCGCCCGCATCGCAGGGCCTCGCGCTGCAGCACGCCAACGATCGTGCTGCGCCTGCCGAGCTTGCCTCCGGGCGCATCCTCGTCGTCGACGACGACGCGGCGGTGCGCGAGTTGCTCGTCAGCATGCTCTGCCAGGCGGGCTACGACGCGCGCGCCGTCGGCAGCGCGCGCGAGGCCCGTTACGCGCTCGAGCACGAGACGATCCCCCTGCTGCTCAGCGATGTGAGCATGCCCGGCGAGACGGGCCTGGACCTCATCCGCTTCGCGCTGTGCGAGCACCCCGAAACGGCGACATTGCTGATCAGCGCGCTGGAGGACCCCGGAATCGCGCAGGTCGCGATGGACTTCGGCGCCTACGGGTACCTCAGCAAGCCCGTCCGCCGCTCCGCCGTCTTGATCGGCGTGATGAACGCGCTGCGACGACGCGACGTCGAGGCACGCGAGCGTACGGCGCGCCTGCATCTGGAAGACGTCTTGGCGCAGCGCACGAGCGCGCTGACCGAGGCGCTGCAGCGCCTCGAAGCGGCGGCTGCCCAGGGCCGCGTGCTGCAGGCCGAGGCGATCCACCGCTGGGCGCAGTCGGCCGAGTATCGCGATCCCGGCATCGGCCGGCACCTCAAGCGCGTCGGGCACTACTGCGCGGCGATCGGCCAGAAGTTCGGCCTGCATGCCGAGTCGCTCGAGCTCGCCAGCGTGCTGCACGACGTCGGCAAGATCGCGATTCCCGACACCATCCTGCTCAAGGCGGGTCCGCTCACCGCCGACGAGCGCCTCGCGATCGAGACCCATGCCGCTGTCGGTCACGAGATGCTGCGCGACTGCTCCAGCGGGTTGCTGGAGCTCGCGGCGCTGATCGCGAAGACCCATCACGAGAAGTTCGACGGCACGGGCTATCCGTGCGGGCTGTCTGGCACGGCGATCCCGCTGGAGGGCAGGATCGTCGCGGTGGCCGACGTCTTCGACGCATTGACATCAGATCGCGTCTACCGCCCGGCCTGGTCGCTGGAGACGACCGTCGCCTGGATGACGCGCGAGCGCGGCAAGCATTTCGATCCGGAGGTGCTCGACGCCTTCTTCTCGTCGATGGACGAGATCCGCTCCGTCCAGTCGCTGATGTCCAACTAGGACGCCCAGCTGTGAGCGCGCAGATCGAGATCGTCGTGGTGGAGGACCATCCGCCGGTCCGCCAGGGTCTCGAGCTGCTGTTGCCTCGTCATGGATTTCGGATGCTCGGCTCGGCCGGCAGCGTGCGGCAGGCAACGCGCATGATCCGGGACCGCAAGCCGACCGTGGCGCTCGTCGACATCGACCTCGGCGACGGCAGCGGCACCGACCTCGCCAAGGCCCTGTCGCAGGAGGGCTCGGCGACCGCGTTTGTCCTGTACACCGGCTCGCTCGACGCCGCGCTGATCGACGAGGCGGTCGCCAGCGGCGCGCGTACCCTGGTCCTGAAGTCGTCGCCGATCGAGCATCTCGCCGAGGCCATTCGCGCGAGCGCCGAGGGACGCACCTACGTCGATCGGCTCGTGGCGAGGATGCGCGACCGGTCCGCCGGCGACGGCGCAGCCAGGATCTCCAAGCGCGAAGCGCAGGTCCTCGGGATGCTGTCACAGGGCCACACGACAGAGCAGGTCGCACTGGATCTGTTTCTGTCGCCGGAGACCGTCCAGACGCACGTCCGCAACGCCACGCGCAAGCTCGGCGCGCGCGGCCGCCTTCATGCCGTCATCCTCGCACTCGTCCACGGCGAGATCGAGCTGCCCGACACAGCCGGCTGCCGGTGAACCGGCCCGATGCCGTGCCGGCTGATCAGCGTTCGGGCGCCGCCGCCGGTCCCTTGCGCGCGACGATCGCGAGGTAGTGGATCGGCGCGCCGGCCATCGTCAGGCGATGGCGAAACCGCTCGCGCACCACGATGTCGCCCCAGTCGCCGCGCTGCGCGAACTCGGCGAGGTAGTCGCCGAAGTCGCTTGCGCCCGGCTCGGCCAGCTCCTCGTGAACGCTGACGGCAAACCACGCCTCGCCGGCGAAGGCGCTCCACAGCCGATGAAAGCTGCCTGCCGAGATGTGGCCGAGGCCGAGCGCGCCGGCGGCGACGAGGCCGTTGAGCCGGTGGGCGCCGATGAGATCGGCGACCTGCGGTAGATCGTCGGTGTCACCGACGAGGTACTCGGCGTAGAGCCCGGGCCGGTCGCGCAGCGCCGCGTCGCGCGCAGCGGCGACGTTGTCTGAGGCCAGGAGCGTCGCGACACCGCGCGCGCGAAGCTCTTCCCCCACCACGCCGTTGCCCGCGCCCAGGTCGAAGACTGAAAGCTCGGCGGACTCGACCCCCGCGTCGGCGGCGCACGTCACCAGCAGGTCGGCGAGCCGGCGCGGTGACGCGCACTGCAGCCGGCGCTGGACGACCTCCTCATACAGGCCGGGGACGGCGTAGACGCGGGAGTACTCGTGCAGGCGAAACCGCTCCGTTCGCCCGTCGGGGTGCGTCAGGACGAGCGACTCCTGCGTCTGGTCGTCGTCCGCGGCGGCCTGCAGCTCGACCTCAAGATCCATGGTGCTCCTCCGTCGGATTGCGTTCGGTGCCGATCCAGTCGTCCATCCGCCGCCACCACTTGCCCAGCCAGTCGATCCGTCCGGCGTCGTCGGTCGGCACGTCGGCGGCGGGCACGTGCCACATCCGGATGTCGATGTCGTCGTCGAGCGGAAGCCCGCGCCACAGGTCGACGACGGTGCTCAGGTCTTCGAGCCCCGTGTGGGCGACGAGGACGACGTCGGCGGTCGGGCAGCCGGTCAGCGCCGCCACCACGCCGCCGGAGTGCGGTGCGAGCAGATGGCGCAGCTCGCGCGCGCGGCGGGCCTCCTCGTGTCGGCCGAGCTCCTCGAGCTTTGCGATCGACCGGCGGCGGCGGTTCTCGGTGAAGTTCCCGCCCTCGGGGAAGATCACGAGCGCGTCGTCGCTGCCCATCCCCGACGCCAGCCTGGCGATCGACCCGATGGCGTCGGCGCGCGGGCTCGACGCCGAGACGAAGTGCGCCGGCAGGCGGTTGAGCACGATGTCGACGAGCGGGTCCCACTGCAGCACGTCCTTGAGCACGATCCGCGGCCGGCGGCGTTCGGCGTTGAGCAGCTGGTGCAGCAGCAGCAGCGAGTCGCCCGGGCCGGCGTGGCGGGCCAGCACGATCAGCGGGACGCGCGGCAGCGGCGGTGGCGCCGAGCCGTGCACCTCGATGAGCAGGTTGAAGGCTCGCCGCGCGGTGCTCATCAGCACACGCAGAAACCATCCGGCCAGGCGGTAGTGCGCGCGCTGCATGCGCGGGGCGTCCAGCTGCCGGCCGAATCCCGCCGCGAGCCAGAGCGCGCCGAGCGCGAGGAGCATCAGGACCTCCAGTGCCAGGTAGACGACCGCGAAGCCGAGGATCCGCAGGGCGCGCATCCGTCCGGGCAGAAACGGCGACGCGATCGCCGCGGCGAGCAGCAGCACCGGCATCGCGGCGAAGACGAGCAGCGCCACGAGCAGGACGGCCGGTGCGAAGAGCAGGCGGCGCAGCAGGCGGGGGACCGGCAACGCTCAGGCCTCCGGCCGGCCGAGGTACTCGGTCGACGCTCGGTAGGCGCGCTCGATCGCCGCGGCCACGTCGGTCGTGTCGCGGTAGCGCAGCTGAGACGGGTCGTTGTAGTTCAGCGGCGCGTCGCGGCCGGTCGGCAGCACGTGCACCGTGACGCCCTCGGGGACGCGCGCCATGTCCTCGACGAAGCGGTGGCGGCGGCTGATCTCGAAGGCCACGAGCGCGACCTCCCAGGGCCAGTGCGGCGGCCGCAGCGGCGCCTCGATGCGGCCGACCTGCAGCACGTAGATGCAGCGCGCGCCCAGCTCGATCGCGCGCCCGAGCGGGATGCTGTGGACGAGGCCGCCGTCGAGGTGGTGCTCGCCGTCGATCCGGACCGCGGGCAGCAGGCCCGGCACGGCGCACGAGGCGAGGATCGCCGGGACGAGCGCGCCCGCGTGAAACCAGCGCGCGGACGCGCGCTCGATGCTCGCCGCGACGCACTGAAAAGGGACCTCGAGCTCTTCGAAGCTCGCCGGCAGCCGCTCGCAGAGCTGGCGCCGCAGCGGCTCGGGCGAGTGGATGTGCGTGCGGCTGCGCGCCAGCCGCGCCACCCGGCCCAGCAGCGAGCCGCTGAACGTGTCCTGCGCCGCGATCCCGCGCCAGAGCGCGCGCAGCTCCTGCACCTGCTCGGCCGTCGGATCGACCGCGAGCATCGCGCCGTTGATCGCGCCCACCGAATTGCCGACCACGAGGTCGGGCCGGATGCCCGCCTCGAGCAGCGCGCCCAGCATCCCGACCTCAGCCGCACCGAGCATGCCGCCGCCGCCGAGGACGAACGCGGTGCGCGGCGCGGGCATGGGCACCGCGCCAAGGCTACGGCCAACGCACGCGTGCGGGCGCGCGGCAACCGCGGCGTTCGCCGGTTTGTGGGCGGCCCACTAGGCTCGAGCCGATGCGGATCCAGGGAGCAGGCGCGCTCGTCGTCGGCGGCGCGTCGGGCCTTGGCGCGGCCGCCGCGCGTGCCCTGCACGAGCGTGGCGCGCACGTCGTGGTCGCCGATCTCGACGCCGAGCGCGGTGCCGTCCTGGCGGCGCAACTCGGGGATGGCGCGCGCTTTGCGGCCGCCGACGTCACGCAGCCCGAGCAGCTCGAGCTGGCGGTGACGCTTGCGGCGCAGGCGCCGGGCGGCCTGCGCATCTCGCTGCACTGCGCGGGGATCGCCCACGCCGAGCGGATCGCGCGCGGCAAGGGGCCGCATCGTCCCGAGACGTTCGAGCAGGTCATCGCGGTCAACCTCGTCGGCACGTTTCACGCGCTGCGCCTGGCGAGCGCGGCGATGCTCGGCAACGAGCCCGGCGACGACGGCGAGCGCGGCGTCATCGTCAACACCGCCTCGATCGCCGCCTACGAGGGCCAGATCGGGCAGGTCGCCTACGCGGCGTCGAAGGGCGGCGTCGTCGCGCTGACGCTGCCCGCGGCACGCGACCTCGCCGCCTCCGGGATCCGCGTCTGCGCGATCGCCCCCGGCCTCTTCGACACGCCGCTGCTGGCGGGCCTGCCGGCCGCGGCGCGCACGCAGCTGGCGGCCTCGAGCCCCTTTCCGCCGCGGCTCGGGGAGCCGGCCGAGTTCGCGGCGCTGGCCTGCCACATCGCCGAGAACCGGATGCTCAACGGCGAGGTGATCCGCCTCGACGGCGCGCTGCGGATGGCGCCGCGCTAGTCGAGCGCGACGTCTTCGTCGTCGAGGACGACGACGGCGCGCTGATCGGCTGGGCCGACGTCGGCGCGGGCTCGGCGCGGGTTGCGGTGCACCCCGAGCACGAGGGATGCGGCGTCGGCACGCTGCTGCGACACGCCGTTGGCCGCCACGAATGCGCCCGCCACCGGCCTCTACGAGTCGGCGGGAATGGCGCCCGACGTCCGCATCGAGCGCTGGGACCTCACCCGATCATCGCCGTGAACAGCCGCGCGCCGTTGTCGTGCGGCGTCGACGAAGACGAGCAGCGCGACACGGCGTGATGGGGACCGCGCCGGGATCTGATTGAACTTGACTGGGCATCGCAGAAGGGCGTAGCGTCCTCGACGTGCCGTACAAGATCGTCTGCATCTCGGCCGCGGACGGCGCAATGGGCGAGGAGATCGGCCCGCGCGTCGCCAGCGAGCTCGGGTTCCGGCTCGTGAACGAGCAGATCGTCGCGCAAGCCGCCGACGAGGCGGGAGTTCAGGCCCACGTCATGGCCGATGTGGAGCAGCGCAGATCCGTGGTCGATCGCGTCATCCACGAGCTGCTGGGGAGGGCAACGGCCGGTGGCGGCTCGCACGGCTACACCGTGCCGGCGGTCGTGGAACCGGGGCCCCCGGTCGAGAGCCTGCGTGGCCTCATCCGAAGCGTCATCGAGGAGATCGCGAGCAGCGGCGACGCGGTGATCGTGTCCCACGCCGCATCGCACGCGCTGGCGACCCGCTCGGACACGCTGCGCATCCTGATCACGGCAGGACCGCAGACCCGCCAAGCGCGCGTCCGCATGGCGCACGACGTCAGCGAGAAGGAAGCGCAAAAGCGTGTCGCTCGCGGCGACGCGAATCGGGCGGACTACATCAAGCGCTTCTACCAGGTTGCGCCCGAACTGCCGACGCACTACGACATCGTGCTCAACGGCGACCGGCTGTCGGCAGACCAGGCGCTCGACATCATCGTGCGGGCAGCGTCGACGGATCCGGCATCGGCGCCGACCCCCGAGGCGTCCGCGCGCTAGTGGACGCGTCCGCAAGTTCTGCGGGTTTTCCGGGCGCCCGATCCGCGCCTGACGTCCGCCGGCGCCCGCCCCCGTGCCACCAGCACGAAGGCGGGACACCGTCGACCGTCAGATCACGGCCGGGCATCCCGCAAAACCTCGCACAACTTCCGGACGCGCCCACTAGCTGGACTGCTCGTCCGCTCGTCGAGAGTTCGTCGCGCGGTCAGCGCTGCTGGTCGCCCGCCAGACGTTCTTCGATCGCGGCGCGGATCCGGCCTGCGACCGCGGGCAGCTCGCGCTCGATGACGCGGACGTCGTGGCCCTGCAGGACCGCCAGGCGCATCGACGATGTGGCGACGACGGTCGACGTGCGGCGGCGAGCTTCGTCCAGCAAGGCGATCTCACCGAAGAAGTCGCCGGGTCCCAGCACCCCGATCGGCACGCCAGCCTGGCTGATCTCGGCGGTGCCGTCCTCGATGACGAAGAGCTCGTAGGCCAGCTCGCCCTCGGATGCCAGCGTGCGACCGGCCTCGACGTCGACCTCGTCGATCAGCGGCGCGAGGCGCTTGCGCTCGCGCTTGCTCAGGCCGGCGAAGAGCGGTAGCTGCTGAAGTTCGGCCTCGTCCACGCTCGGGCCAGGCTAGCCGCGGGCCGGGGCCGCGGTCAAGCGCGGGATCACCGGCCGGCGACGAGCGCCAGCGCGAGCAGCGCGACGATGTGGAGGGTCTGGTCGAGGGCGAGCGCCGCCACGGGCTGGGCGGCCATCTGCGCGTGCTTGACGTGTGCCATCCACCACTCGACGAGACGGCCGTCGTCCTGGAGGACGTGGGGCACGGCCACGAGGGCGGCCACCCACAGCGCACCCGCTCCGAGGTCGTCGGCGATCCAGAGCAGCGCCGGGACGAACGCCAGCGTGTACGTCGTCACGTGCGAGAGCAGGGCACGCCGAGCGACCGCGTCCGCGCCCAGGCCTCGGCGCTTGTGCGTCGCCTGCCAGTCGGTCTGCAGGACATAGTCACCGACCAGGTGAGAGACCGCGAACAGCACGAACAGCTCGACCCACGGCATCAGCCGGGGCCGGCGGGCCACATGTCGCCGTGATCGGCCGCCAAGCGCTGGAAGACCCCCGCGTGCATTCGGCAACTCTTGCAGCGCGCGCAGCTCGACGCGTTGTCGCCGGCGTCCCAGCAGTGCGCCGATGGGCTCAACAGGACCGTGAACCGTCACGCCGCCAGTGTGCGCAATCTCACACTTGCGTTCGCGAGACCGCTCGGTCTAGGCTCGCCACCCGAGGCTGCACATCTGCGAAGCCCGCGCAGCCTGTCGGACATCACCGACGGCTGACTCAGGAGCACACCGATGAAGGCACGAGGGCTTCCCTTCGCAGGCTGTCTGGCGGCACTCGCCATCGTCTGCGGACTTGTTGCGCCCACGGCGGCGACGGCTGCGAAGGCGCCCCTGAGCAAGCCCTACTCGCTCAAGATGACGCCAGCGGCGGTGCCGAGCGGCTCGCAGGCTACGATCAGCGCGACGTACAAGAACCTCACGAGCCAGCAGCAGCTCGGCTCCGCCAACCTGATGGCGCCCACGGGCTTCACCGTCACAAGCGCGCAGATCACGGGCTTCTCCTTCGCGCCCGCACCGAGCGGCGCCGGCGCGACGGTGCAAAGCAACGTCGTCAAGCTGCGCGGGCTGTCGATACCGCCCGGCGGCTCGGTGACGGTCAGCATGACCGTCACCACACCCTGCACGGCCAGTGGCGGTGAGTGGACGAGCATCGTCAAGCAGGCAAACGACTTCAACGGCCAGCCCGGCAACGACCTGACGCTCGATCCCTCCCAGAGCAGCACGACGACGACCACGACCGGCGGCTGCAGGCTCAGCTTCACGACCCAGCCGAAGGACGTTCAGGTCGGCAGCACGATCACCGGCATCGCCGGCAATCCGGCCGGGCCGCCTGTCGCCGTGACCGTCCTCGACGGGGCGGGCGTTGCGACCACCGCGGCCATCGACGTGACGGTGGGCTTGGGCACCGCGCCTTCGGGCGCGATGCTGGTCGGCACGAAGACCGTGACGAGCTTCAACGGCGTCGCGTCGTTCGGCACCCTGTCGGTGACGAAGCCCGGGACATACGCGCTGGTCGCAACCAGCCCGCACGCCACATCGGCGACGTCTGATTCGTTCAAGGCCCACGACGTGCTCGTGCCCTGCCTGAACAACGAGTTCTGCACGGCGACCGCTGCGACCAGCGGCACGGTCTCCAAGACGCCGTACACGAACACGTTCAAGGTCGACGCGCCACCGAATCCGGACGGCGTGGTGAACGACAGCGGCATGCTCGCGGTGTCGTACAACAGCGGACCGAGCCCGAGCTGTTCGACCTATGCACCGGTCTCTCCCGATCACGAGGTCATCCTCGGCCCCAACCGCCTGAAGACGGTGACGTCGACGATCGCCAAGCCGCTGCTCGATGCCAGGCGCCGCTCGGCGAGCTCGCTGCGCACGTGCCTCGTGGCGCCCTACCAGTTCAGCGTGGGGCTGGCCTCGGCCAACGGCGGCAAGGCGCAGCCGATCCCCGACGTCGACGGCGACGGCCTCGAGGACTACGTCGGCATTCTGCCCCAGTGCCAGGGGTCGAATGTCGCGATGGCGGACCCGCCGTGCCAGGTCTCCGCCGGCACCGACGCGCAGGGCAACGGCATCGTCGTCTACCTGCTGCGGGCCGATCCGCGCGATCCGGCCGCACGACACTGAGACACAGCCAGGCGATCAGCTCCCGGTCGCCGAAGCGGGGGCGTCGCAAGCAGCGACCGGCGCAGCGATCGGGACCGGCGGCGGCGCCATGATGTCGAGGCGCTCGGCGATCGCGTCGCGCTCGCGACCCAGCGTCGGGTCGACCGCGCCCTCGTGGACAGCGAGCTGCTGCAGCGCGTCGAGGCTCAGGAACAGATCGAACTCGTCGCCGCGATCGCGCGCGGCCGCGACGGACTCCTCGAGTGCCGCGCGTGCGTGCTCCAGCGCGCCCAGCTGCGCTCTGGCGATGCCGCGGACGCGGTGCAGCAGCGGACCGAGACGACCGCGGCCGGCAACGCTGACGAGCCGCTCGACGTCGGCCGTCGCCTCGAGCGGGCGCCGGCCGAGCACGTGGGCCTCGCCGATCAGCGCCTCGACCCACAGCGCGTCGGGGCTGACGCGCAGCACCCGAAAGCGCTCGAGCGCATCGGCCAGCAACCGCTGCGCGGTGTCCCCGTCGCCGGCGCGCGCCATCAGCCGCCCGAGCAGCGCCGTGGCGAACGCGACGCCCCACTCGTAGCCGGTTGCGCGCCAGATCTCGAGCGCGCGCTCCAGGCGCGGCCGCGCCTCCTCGCGCCGCCCCTGGTCGGAGAGCACCTCGGCGATGTTGCAGTCACCGAACGCGGCGCTGCCGATGTTGCCGGCCTGCGTGCTCGCGTCCGCGCCGGCACGGTAGAGGGCGACCGCGTCCTCCCATCGACCCGCGTAGTAGGCAAACATGCCGAGGTTGTTGAGCACGGCCGCCTCCCGGTCGAGGTCGCCCAGGCGCCGGTAGATCTCGACCGCGCGCTCGGAGTGCACCGCCTCGGCGGCGCGGCCGGACTCGACGAGCGCCCAATCGAGGATGTAGCACGCATGCGCGAGCGCCGCATCGGCGCCCGTCGCCTCGGCGGCCGCGATCGCCTCGCGCGCGAGCGCGATCGCCTCGTCCATGCGTCCCTGGCGCGCGCGAACACCCGCCAGCTCGGACACCATCGTCGCGCGGCACGCCGCGGCGAGCGTCGAGTGGTTGCCGCCCAGCGTGCGCATCCCGCGCAGCAGCCAGCGCGCCGCGCGCAACACCTGCCCACCGTCCATCGCGGCGCGCGCGTGGCGCTGCATGAGGTGGCTCTCGCGCAGCGGGTCGCCCGCGGCGAGTCGCCGCGCGCGCGTGAAGGCCTCCTCGGCGCGGGCGAGCTCGCCGGAGCAGGCATGTTCTTCGCCGAGCACCTCGTAGACCTCGCTCAGCGCGCGCGCCGGCAGCTTCAGCGCACGGGCCGCCTCCAGCGCCCGGCGATACAGCTGCGCCGCGTCGGCGTGCGCGTAGCGCTCGCGCGCGTGCTCAGCCGCGGCGAGGCCGTAACTCCAGGCGCGCACGTACTCCTGGGCGCGCAGGAAGTGCAGCGCGAGGATGTCGGCCGAGTCGTCGGCGCCGACGCCGAGCTCGCGCTCGATCAAGTCGCCGGCGCGCGCGTGCAGGGCGCGGCGGCGCTCGAACGGCAGGGCCTCGTAGGCGGCCTCGCGCTGCAGCGCGTGCTGAAAGCGCACGCGCCCCGGCTCGACTTCGAGGAAGTCGCCCAGCCGCGAGAGCGCGTCGTGCAGCTCGCGCTCCGGCATGTCGAGCATCCCGCGCAGCCAGGACATCGGAAAGCGCTGCCCGAGCACCGCGGCGCGGCGCAGCAGGCGGCGGTCGGCGGGCGTGAGGGTGTCGATCCGCGCCGTCAGCAGCGCCTCGACGGTCGCGGGCAGCGCGTCGAGCTCGGCGCCACCGCGCGCGGCGGCGATCAGCTCGCGCAGGAACAGCGGGTTGCCCTGCGAGCGCTCGACGAGCGCGGCAGTGACGTGCGGCGCCAGCGCTCCCTGCGCCCCTGCGACGACGAGCGACCGCGCCGCCTCGGGCGCGAGCGGCGCGAGCTCGAGCCGCATGCGCGTGGGCGGCAGGTCCTCGAGGCCGCCCGCGACCGGTCGGCGCGTGACGAACACCGCCCAGCCGCGCTCATCGGCACGCCGCAGGACCGTCCGCAGAAGTTCGCTCGAAGCGTCGTCGAGCCAGTGCGCATCCTCGATCAACAGCAGCGTCCCGCGCGCCGGCAGCAGCGCGCCGATCAGCCGCTCCAGGAGGAAGTGCAGTTGCTCGCGAGCGGCGTCGCTCGCAAGCCGCGCGGACTGCGCCGTCGCCGGCAGCTCGATGGCGAACGGGATCGCGACGAGCGGCAGCAGCGGCTCGCTGTCGGGCATGTGCTGGCGGACGTGGCGCCTGAGCGCGGCCGCGAGCTCGTCGTCGGACGCACCGTCGCGCGCGATCAGCCGCCGCAGCGGGGAGCGCAGCGCGAAGTACGGCGTCGACGTGCCGTACGCGCCGCCCTCGATGACGACCTGTGGCAGCTCGGCGCCGGCGAGCTCGGAGATCACCTCGGCGAGCAGCCGCGACTTTCCCATCCCGGGCTCGGCGACGAGCTCGACGATCTGGCCTCGTTCTGCCCGCGCGGCCGCGAGGGCGTCGCGTAGGATGCGCAGCTCCGGCTCGCGCCCGGCGAGCGGGCTGTCGGCGGCCGCGCGCGCGACGATCGCTCGCGGCTCGCCGACGAGTTCGGCATCGATCGCCATGCGCTTGCCCTTCACCGCGAACGGCGCGACGGCAACGAGCGCGAACGGCGCGCGCGCGTGGTCGAGCACCGCGCGCGTCGCGAGCACCTGCCCGTCGGGAGCCTTGCCCATGACGCGGGCGGCGAGGTTCGTCGTGTCGCCCATCGTCGTATACGTGCGCCGGTGCGCAGCGCCCAGGTGGACGGCGAACGCGCGGCCGCGGTTGACGCCGGCGCGCATGCGCAGCTCGCCCTCGTGAGCGACGATCTCGCGCAGCGCGTACAGCATGCGGTCCTCGTCGTCTGTCGAGGCGGTCGGCGCGCCGGTGACCACGAACAGCTTGCCCGCGGCGCGATCGGCGTCGGTGGCCAGGAACGTGACGCCGTGGTCGTCGAAGGACTTCTGCGCGCGGGTGACGAGCGCGTCCAGCTCGTCCGCGGCGGCGGCCGGGCCCGCGCGCGCCATCAGCTCATCGAGCCCCCGGAATTGGGCGAAGCCGACGGTCACCTGGCGGTGCTCGCTCTCCGCTTCGGGACCGAGGTGATCGTGCAGCGCGGCGGGCAGGCCCTGTGCGGGGTCGACCGACGGCGCGGGCGCCGGCGGCGCTTGCGTGACATCCGGCCGCGTGGCGAGCCGCATGACCGCGCGGTCGTGGCCGGCGGCGTGGCAGGTGCTGTCGAGCGCGGCGCACGTGGCCCGGCCGAGCAGCACCTCGCCGGCGTTCGCGGTGCTTTCGAGGCCCATCACCTCGCTCGTGGTGGGTCCTGCCACCACCAGCTCCCGGAAGCGGTCGCCGACGAGGAAGAGGTGGACGGGCCCTGACGCAACAGCTGCCGACGCGCGCAGGGACACGATCCCGGCGTCGGTCTTCATCCTGCGAAACGGCTTCATCGCGGCCTGCATGTCGAACGCTGCAGCGCAAGCGCGCCGTTCGTGCTGCTCGCCGCGAAAGAGCAGCAGCAGCGCGTCGCCGCCGAACTTCAGCGTGTCGCCGCCGAGCGCGCCGGCGGTGCTGACCAGCGGCGCGACGACGCCGTTGAGCGTCGAGATGAGCTGCTCGACGCCGGCCTTGCCGCGCTTCGCGAGGCGCTCGGTGAGCGGCGTGAACCCCGAGATGTCGAAAAAGAGAAGGCTCCCGGGCTGCTCCTTGAAGCGCTCCTCAGGATCGTCTGCCAGCCAGGCGCGGTGCAGGTCGCAGAGGTACGGCTCGAGGCGATCGCGCATGATGCCCATGATCGCCGAATCGCAGCCGGCGGTGGGATCGCCCGCGCTGCGGACGGCTGAGCGATCTACGTGCCGACCGCCTGCGGGAACACCAGCCGCCCATCGGGATCCACCCGCCGCTTGACCTCCCGCAGCCGCGTGCGGTTCGCGCCCCAGTACTCGCGCTCGAAGTTCTCCAGCCGCGCGTCGGCGTAGTTTGCGTACGCGCCGCGCGCCCCGTGGCGCTCCAGCGCTGCGCGCGTGCCGCGCACCCACGTCCGCGCCTCGCCGCCGGCACCGGGCGCGTGGTAGCTGAGCACCTGCGCCGACGCCAGCACGTCGCGGTGCACGAAGGCCGTCGCGTCGGCCGCGACGGCGTTGATCGCGCCGCCGTAGGCGTCGAGGATCACGGTGCCCGACCCCGAACGGCTCGCGACGCGCGCGAGCAGCGCGCGGCGGCCGGCCTCGTCGAGGCGCCTGACGAGGTAGATCGACGATGCGGCGAACGAGGAGCGCTGCAGCGTGCCGCCGCGGGCGGTGCCCTGCGTGTGACACGCCGCGAGCGGGCCGTCGAGGCACCCTGCCCAGCGCCGCGCGAGGCCGAGCAGGCCGTCGACGCCGGTGCTGAGCGACGCGCCGTCGATCCGCGCCAGCGGTGCGAGCAGGCGCCGCAGCTCGGCCTCCGAACCGAAGTGCTGCGCGATCACCGAGACCTGCGGCGGCCCGCCCGCCGACAGCGAGAGGATCGCCGTCAGCGCGCGCGGCGCCGCCGGCGCAAGCTCCTGCCAGCGCGCGAGCGCCTCGTCGGCGTGCGCCCACGGCAGCGACATGGACGCCCACGCCGCGCGCGACGCGCGATGCACCGCAAAGCGCAGCGACGTCACGACGCCGAAGCTGCCGCCGCCGCCGCGCAGCGCCCAGAACAGGTCCTCGTCGGAGCGCGCGCCGACGCGCCGGCGGCGGCCGTCGGCGGTCACGATCGTCGCCGCGACCAAGCGGTCGCACGTCAACCCGAGTCGCCGCGCCGACAATCCCATCCCGCCGCCGAGCGTCAGCCCGCCGACCCCGACCGACGGGCACGAGCCGGTCGGCACGAGCGCGCCCCGCGCCGCCAGCGCGCGGTTGAGGTCGATCAACTGCACGCCGCCGCCGACCTCGACCTCGGCGGCCGCGCTCGCCACCCGCACGTTGCGCAGCCGCGAGAGATCCGCCACGACGGCGCCCGACCCGCCCGACTGGCGGATGTAGGAGTGCCCGCCGGACCGCGCGACGACCGCGACGTCCTCGCGCGCCGCCCAGCGCATGAGCGCCTCGACGTCGGTGCTGTCGCGCACCGTGACGACCGCCAGCGGCCGCGGCCGCGGCCCCGCCAGCTGGTAGACGCGCCGCGCATTCTCATACGACGCGCGCCCCGGCACCGCGACCGCCCCGCGCACCGCGGCGTCCAGGCGCCGCACGGCTGCCGGCCGAAGCTGCGCGCGGCTCACCCCCACGTCCACCCGCGCGGCGGCGGCAGCCGCCGCGGCGGCGGCGCCCCGCAAGAGCAACTCTCGACGATCAATCGGTGTGCCGGCCACGGCTCGTGTCGCGACCATACCCGCCGTCCGCCGCCGCCGCGCGGCTACGACGGCGCGGTGTTGCTTCGGCCCGCTCACCGACCGCGACCTCGACCCACCGCCCGAGGTCGCAAGCGAGGGGCTGCGCGCCGCGCTTGCCGAGCATTCCGAGAATAAGCTGGACAGACCTTAGACAGAAGGTGTCGGATGCTGCCGGCGGTGGGAACCGCGTTGCAACACGGATTCTCAACCCCGAGGAGTGCGCAAGCATGTCGTTTCCCATCGCCGCCGTGAAGATCGGCGACAGCGTCCAGCAGGCACTGGACTCGTTCTTCGGGTTCATCCCGAACATCCTCGGCTTCCTCGTGATCCTGCTGATCGGCTGGATCATCGCCAAGGCGGTGCGCACCGTCGTCAACAAGGCGCTCGACAAGGTCGGCGTCGACAAGAAGCTTCATGAGTCGCCGGCTGGTTCATACGTCGAGCGCATCAGCCCCGGCGCCAAGCCATCGCACCTGATCGGCGCGACGGCGTACTGGTTCATCTTCCTGTTTGCGCTCTCGGCCGCGATCGGCGCGCTGAAGATCGCGGCGCTGACGACGTTCATCGCTCAGGTGCAGGCGTTCCTGCCGAACATCATCGTCGCGATCCTGATCTTCGTCGTCGCCGCAGCGCTTGCGGGCGCAGTCGCGGGCGTCGTCCAGAAGCTCATGGGCGACACGCCGACGGGCAAGGTGGTGACGGCCGTCGTGCCGGGCCTGATCCTCGCCATCGGCCTGTTCATGGTGCTCAACCAGCTCAAGATCGCCGAGGAGATCGTGACGATCACCTACGCCGCGCTGCTGGGGATGCTCGCGCTCGCTGGCGCGCTGGCCTTCGGCCTCGGTGGCCGCGAGGTCGCCTCGCAGATGCTGCAGGGCGCCTATGAGTCCGGCCAGCGCAACAAGGGCCAGATGAAGGCCGACATGCAGGCCGGCAAGGAGCGCGCGCAGGAGCAGGCCCAGAACGCGAAGTCGCAGGTGCAGGGCAACGGCTCGGGCACGCAGGTCCAGGGCCAGCCCGGCGGCGCGTTCTCGAACTACTAGCGAACCTCGGCGCCACCGGCGCCGACGCACGCGGGCTCGTCCCTCCTCCCACCAGCCCGCGGGGATGCGGAGGCCGGGCCGGACATCGACGTCTGGCCCGGTCGACCGCAGCCAAGCCCCCTACCAAGCCAGGAGCCCACCGCATGCGACACAGCATCCAAGAGGTCGAGAACTGGATCGGCCAGGATCTCACCGGCGCCGACCTCGACAAGGTCGGCACGATCAAGGACATCTACCTCGACGCCGAGACCGACGAGCCCGAGTGGCTGGCGGTCAGCACCGGCGCGTTCGGCGGCGTGAGCTTCGTGCCGCTGGCCGAGGCCGAACGTCATGGACAGGGCGTCCGCGTCCCGTACGACAAGGCGACGATCAAGTCCGCGCCGACGGCCAAGCCCGAGGGCGAGCTCAGCCAGAGCGAGGAAGAGCAGCTCTATGACCACTACGGCCTCGTGTACGGCGGGTCGCGCTCGGGCAGCGGCCTGCCCGAGTACGAGGACGACGCGATCGAGGTGCCGGTCGAGCAGGTCGCGCCGGTAGCGCAGGCACCGCCGCCGGCGCCGCCGCCCCCCGCGCCCGTGCAGCAGGCACCGCCGCCCCCCGCGCCCGTGCAGCAGGCACCGCCGCCGCCGCGAGAGCCCGTCGGCCACGACGTGAGCGGCCCGACGACCGACGACGCGATGACGCGCTCCGAGGAGGAGCTGCACGTCGGGAAGGCTGCCGCCCCGGTCGGCCGCGCGCGGCTGCGCAAGTACGTCGTCACCGAGCACGTGCAGACGACGGTGCCGGTGCAGCGCGAGGAGGTCCGCGTCGAGCGCGAGCCGGTCACCGACGCCGATGTCGGCGAGGCGATGGACGGCCCGCCGATCTCCGAGGAGGAGCACGAGGTCGTGCTCTACGAGGAGGAGCCCGTCGTCGAGAAGCGCGTCGTGCCCAAGGAGCGGGTGCGCATGGGCAAGGAGGTCGTGACCGACGAGCAGACGGTGACCGACGAGATCCGCAAGGAGCAGATCGAGGTCCAGGGCGTCGACGAGTCGAGGACGCGCTGATGGCGACCTCACGGCCAGATCAGGTCGGCGCGCGCAGCATCGGCGATCGCGGCGCGACCAAGGGCACGGGCAAGGGCGGCTGGCTGAAGTGGCTGCTGCTCGCGCTCCTGCTGCTGCTCGTGATCGGCGTGCTGATCGCGCTGCTCAGCGGCGGTGACGACAAGAAGGCCGCACCGGCGGCCGCGACCCCGGCCGGGCAGAGTGGCGCGACGAGCGGTGCCGGCAACGGCGCAGCCGCGGCAGGTGGCGCGGGCCAGGGCAGCCTGGTCGGCGCCGGCAAGCAGTCGCTGCTGGGCGCCAGCGCCGCGACGTTCGGCAGCGCCGTCGGCGAGCAGGTCACCGGCCGCGACCTCGAGGTGCTCTCGGTGGTCGAGGACGAGGGCTTCTTCGTCGGCACCTCCGAGCAGGACCGCGTGTACGTCGAGTTCGGTGGCGACGTCGGCGAGAACGAGACGGCGGCCGACTTCCGGCCGGCCGCCGGCGACCGTGTGAACCTCGAAGGCGAGCTGCGCCCGGCTCCCGAGGACGCGGGCCGAACGCTTCGCCTCGAGCAGGCCGACGCACAGGTCGTCGAGCAGCAGGGCGCGTTCGTGAACGCCACGAACGTCGCGCGCGGCTCCTAGTGGCCCGTCTCATAACAGTCCACCCGAAATCCCGGGAGCCGATCACCGCCTGGCGGCGTCCTCGGACAGTCGATGTGGCAGAGCCACACCTTCGGTCCTGCGTCCTTGCCAGCCGGCGCCGGCATCCCGGGTTTTCGGCGGCCCGTTACGAGACGGACCGCGAGTCGTCCGTCCTCGGCGGACCCGCAGGACGGGCCACTCGTATATCCGGCCGCACGCGGATCCGGTGCCACCGGATCGGAAAACCCGCCGGTACGGACGCATCGATGCACCAGTCAATCCACATCAAGGAGGAAGAGCAGATGAACACGACACAGGACATCCAGACCATGCACGGCCAGACGCTGTATGACAACGACGGCGGCAAGATCGGCGAGATCGCCGACATCTACATGGACCGCGCCTCGGGCGCCCCCGAGTGGATCGCCGTCAAGACCGGCATGTTCGGCAACAACGTCAGCTTCGTGCCGATGCGCGAGGCCAGCCGCAGCGAGGACGGCCTGCGCGTGCCCTACGACAAGAGCCTGGTCAAGGACGCGCCGAACGTCGACGCCGACGGCGAGCTGTCGCCCGAGGAGGAGCGCCGCCTCTACGAGCACTACTCGCTGGAGTTCGGCGACTTCGACTACGACCGCGACTACGAGACCGGCACGGTCGGTCACGACACGCCGGGCCCGAACACCGACCAGGCGATGACGCGTTCGGAGGAGGAGCTGCGCGTCGGCAAGGCGCAGGTCGAGACCGGCCGCGCGCGGCTGCGCAAGTTCGTCACGACCGAGCAGGTCCAGACGAGCGTGCCGGTGCAGCGCGAGGAGGTTCGCATCGAGCGCGAGCCGATCACCGACGCCAACGTCGGCGACGCGATGGACGGCCCCGCGATCTCCGAGGAGGAGCACGAGGTCACGCTCTACGCCGAGGAGCCGGTCGTGGAGAAGCGCGTCGTCCCCAAGGAGCGCGTGCGCCTCGACAAGGAGACGATCGCCGAGGAGCGCGAGGTCTCCGAGGAGGTCCGCAAGGAGCAGATCGACACCGAGGGCGGGCGTTAGCCATGGCCCGTGGGCATCGTGGCGTCGGCGATTCCGCCGGCGCCACAAGCCTTCGTCAGCGCGACGACGGTGACAGCGTGCGCGACGAGCGCGAGCTCGACGAGCGCATCGACCGCCGTCGCACGACGGCGAGGGCGACGAGACGCGAGCGCCAGCACGAGGAGTTCGGCGGCATCTCTTGGCTGTCGACGCTCGTCGGCTGGCTTGCGGCCGCCGGGTTGACGGCGATCCTCGCGGGCATCCTCGGCGCCGCCGGAGCGGCGCTCGCGCTCAACGAGGTCGGCAACGACGTCAGCGGCGCGGAGGCCGAGACGATCGGTCTGGCAAGCGGCATCGCGCTGCTGCTCGTGCTCGCGATCGCGTACTTCTTCGGCGGCTACGCCGCTGGGCGGATGGCGCGCTTCGACGGCGCCCGCCAGGGTGTCGGCGTCTGGCTGTGGGGCATCATCGCCGCAGTCATCGTCGCCGTGCTGGCCGCGATCGGCGGCTCGAAGTACAACGTGCTCGACGCGCTGAACCTCCCCCGCCTGCCGGTCGACAGCGGAACGCTGACGTCCGGTGGCGTGATCGCGCTGGTCGCGTCGATCGTCGTGACGCTCGGCGCGGCGGTCCTCGGCGGCAAGACCGGCGAGCGCTTCCATCGCAAGGTCGACCGCGTGGGAGACGAGGCCTGAAGCGCCGGCGGGCGCGCGCCTGCTCGCCGTCGACACGGCACCTTGACTGCCACACGGCGTCGCGACAGGATCGGGGCGGCGGTTCAAGTCGAGGGGAAGGATGTGGGGACGTGCGCCTGAGTACTCCTACGCGCAGGGCGTTGATCGCGGGCCTGTCAAGCATCGTCGCGACAGCCGGGGTGGCCACACCGGTCACCCCGGCGGCGGCGAAGAAGAAGGCGAAGAAGACGACCGACATCTCGTGCGCACTGACGTTGTTCGCAACGATCAGACAGCCCGCGCCGACGGCCGCGAACTTCGGCACGGCGACGTGCTCCAGGCCCTTCGGGACCGGCGTGCAGCAGGACTCGTCGGTGACGACGCGCACGTCGCTGACGACCGGCAGCTTCAGCGGGCCGTTCAAGCTGTTCTTCGACCGCGGGACGATCAACGGCACGTTCACCATCAGCTTCGTGACGAGCCTGTCGGCGGCCTACCAGATCACCGGTGTCACCTACCAGGGCACGCTGAAGGTCACGGGCGGCACCGCCGCGTACCGCAAGGTCCGCGGCACCGGCACGGTGGCGGGCTCGAGCCCCGACGCCGTGACGACGACGCTCGCCTACAAGCTGAAGCTCACGGGCGTTCGGCGAGGGCGGTGACGTCGCGAAGGGGCGCGCCGTCGGGCGCCCCTCGCTAGCGTGGCGGCATGGATGGCAAGCCCGCGCTGCGCCTGCTGCCGCTCGCGGGCTTCGTCGCTGCGGTGCTGCTGGCTCTGCTCGCCGTCGCGCCTGCGGATGAGCACGACGGCGCCGGCGCGAGCGCCGCGAGCCCTGTCGTCGCTCGCCCGGGCCGCGAGCCGGTCCCGATCCTCATGTACCACGCGATCCGCACGGCGCCCGCCGGCGCGCGCCTGCCGTCGCTGTTCGTCGCGCCGCGCGCGTTCTCCGCGCACATCCGGGCGCTGCGCCGCGCCGGCTACAGCGCCGTCACGCTGCAGCGCGTGTGGGATGCCTGGCAGGGCCGCGCGAAGCTGCCCCGCAGGCCGGTCGTGCTCTCCTTCGACGACGGCTACGAAAGCCAGGTGCGGATCGCGCTGCCGCTGCTGCGCCGCGAGCGCTGGCCGGGCGTGCTGAACCTCGCGCTGGACTGGATCGACGACCTCGGCGGCGAGGACGCCGTCCGGCGCCTCGTCGACGCCGGCTGGCAGATCGACGGACACTCGCGCACGCATCCCGACCTGACGCGGCTCGCCGATGCCGAGCTCGCCGAGGAGACCGCGGGCGCCCGCGCCGAACTGCGGCGGCGCTTGGGTGTGAGCGCGAACTTCTTCGCCTATCCGGCGGGTCGTTACGACGCGCGCGTCGTCGCCGCGGTCAGGCGGGCGGGGTACCTGGCGGCGACGACGGTCCGGCGCGGCTTCGCCCGGCCGGACGCCCCGTACGAGCTCGCGCGCGTGCAGGTCAGCGGCGGCACGAGCGGCGACGGGCTGCTACGCCGGCTGCGCGAGCTGCGCAGCCGGGCAGCGACGACCAGCTAGGCCAAGCGCTCGACGAGCATCGCTTGGCCCATGCCGCCGGCGACGCACATCGACTCGATCCCGTAGCGGCCGTCGACCGCGTCGAGGCCGTTGAGCAGCGTCGTCATGATCCGCGCGCCGGTCATCCCGAACGGGTGACCGAGCGCGATCGCCCCGCCGAACGGGTTGAGCTTGTCCTCGTCGATCCCGAGCTCCTCGCGGCAGGGCACGATCTGCGCGGCGAACGCCTCGTTGATCTCGACGATGTCGATGTCGTCGATCGACATGCCGGTCTGCTCGAGCAGCGCTTGGATCGCCGGGATCGGGCCGAGGCCCATGACCTCCGGACGCACGGCCGCGACGGTCGAGGCGACGATCCGCGCGCGCGGCTTGACGCCCAGCGACTCGGCCTTCTCGGCGGACATGACGAGCACTGCCGCGGCGCCGTCGTTGAGCGGGCAGGCGTTGCCGGCGGTGACGGTCCCGTTCTCGGGGTCGAAGACGGGGTTGAGCGCGGCGAGCTTCTCGAGCGTCGTGTTCGGCCGCGGGCCGTCGTCCTTGGTCAGCTCTCCTCCGCCGTCGGGCAGCGCGATCGCGACGATCTCCTTGTCGAAGTGGCCGGACTCCTGCGCGCCGACGGCGCGCGTCTGTGAGACCAGCGCCCACTCGTCCTGCGCCTCGCGCGAGACCTTGCAGCGCACGGCGACCTTCTCGGCCGTCAGGCCCATCGGGATGTAGACGTCGTAGGCCGAGCCGGCGGAGCCATCCAGCTGCGGGTGCTTGGCCTCGTCGGGGATGCCCGCGCCCAGTCCGGCGCGCGAGACGGCCTCGACGCCCGCCGCGATGTACTGGTCGCCCTCGCCGGAGCGGATCGCGTGGAAGGCCATGCGCAGCGTCTGCAGCGAAGAGGCGCAGAAGCGGTTGACGGTGCAGGCGGGGACGTGGTGGTCGATGCCGGCGATCAGCGACGCGTTGCGGCCGATGTTGTAGGCCTGCTCGCCGACGGCGGACGCGGCGCCCATCATCACGTCGTTGGTCTGGGCGAAGTCGACGCCGGGGTTGCGCTCGATGAGGGCGCGCAGCGGAGTGGCGGCGAGCTCGTCGGCGCGAACGCCCACGAGTGAGCCCTTGAACGCGCGGCCGATCGGGGTGCGGACGGCGTCCACGATCACTGCTTCAGGCATGTGATGCTCCTCTGGCTTGGTCGGTTGTGCCCCCGGCGGTCGCACTCCACGGGGGTGTCTTTCACACCGGCGTCGCACTCGCCGGAGCCTTCCTGCCATCCATTCTGCCAGATGAACGCGCGCGGCCGACTGAGAACCTGGCACGGCGGCACGTCGATCATCGGTCCGCCCCGGTCGCCGGCGCGCTCGACATCCGTCCCATACGCCGATGACCTCAACATGGCACCGGCTCTCCCACGACTTCTCCGCCGCGCAGGGCTCGCATCCGCCCTCGCGCTCACCGTTGCGACACCCGCCCAGGCGGCCCTGGAGCTCCCCACCAGCCCGCTCGTCTCGGGCCTGCCGCCGATCTCCAACATCGTCTCGGTCCCCGGGCTGCCCAACGCGCCGCTGATCGTCCAGATTCCGTCCGCCCCGCTGCCGTCGCTGATCGGGCTGCCGGGCGGCGACCGTCTGACGGTGACGCGCGCGTCCGGTGGCGCGCTGCTCGGCATGGAGGGTCCCGACCGGCTGATCGGCGGCCCCGGTCCCGACCGCCTCGACGGCGGAACCGGCCCGGACCACGTCTTCGGCAACGACGGTGACGACCACCTCAAGGGCGCCTCCGGCGGCGACTTCCTCTACGGCGGAAACGGCGGCGACCAGCTCTTCGCGGGCTACGGCGCCGACGTCCTCGACGGCGGCCCCGGCAACGACATCCTGGCCGGTGAGGCCGCACCGGACGAGATCTCAAGCGGCGACGGCGACGACCTGATCCACGGCGGCGGCGGCGCCGACAGGATCGACAGCGGCAACGGTGCCGACGTCGTCTATTCCGACTCGGGCTCGGACGTCATCACCGCCGGCGACGGGGACGACACCGTCTACGTCAACAACGGAACGGGCAGCGGCGTCGTCGACTGCGGTTCCGGCGACGACGCGATCGTCATCAACCCCTACGACATGCGCGGCGGCGTCTCCAATGCGCAGGACCTGCGCGAGGGCCGCATCCGCAACTGCGAGCGCGTCGTCGAGGCCGAGCCCGTGATCGATCCCAGCAAGGGCGTCAAGGCGATCATCGCCGACCGCGGCGGCCGGCGGACCGGCGGCGTGCGCAACGACAACCTGCTCGGCGGCCGCGGCTCGGACCGCCTCGACGGCGCCGGGGGCGACGACGTCGTCTGGGGCGACCGCCACCTGCCCGAGGGCGGCCACCGCGCCGTCGACACGCTGTTCGGCGGCTTCGGCAACGATACGATCTACGGTGGCCGCGGCTACAACCGGATCTACGGCGGCGCCGGCGACGACTACCTGCAGGGCGGCGCCTTTCGCAACGTCATCCGCGGCGAGGCCGGCGCCGACGAGATCCGCATCCGCGGCAAGGGCAGCACCCGCGTCTTCGGCGGCGCCGGCAACGACATCGTCCACGCGCTGACCAACGGCCGCGGCTTCATCGATTGCGGGCCGGGCTACGACACGGTCTTCACCGGTAACAAGCGCCCGACGCTGCGCGGCTGCGAGAACGTCGTCAACCGCTACAAGACCAAGCGCCGCGGCACGCTCGCCTGAGCGCGTGCGCCGCCGCGGCGGTCACGGCACACCCTCCAGCGCCGCGCGGATGAACCGCTCGGGCGCGTCGAGAGAAGGCGCGCGTGATCCGCACGGCGTCCAGGGCGTCGTGCACCCCGCAGCCTGCCCGACAGGTCGACGGGCATCACCAAACCCGCGCAAGTTCCGACGTAGCGGGTCCAACGCGGCCGCCTCAAGCGCGCCCACAGGCACCGCAGCACGGGTCTCGCCGACACCGACAAGCCACCGCATTGGAGAATGCGGCTGTCTGCGCGTGGGTTCTTTTTGGCAACGGCCGCGGGCTAGATCTCATCTACGCGGGGACTGCTCCCGGTCGCCCGGCTTCTACCGCCCAACTGGTGAGGGTTGTCGCGGGCTCGCTGGTGTCGGTGGCCGCCGTTACGACGCGGTAGTCCGAGGTCCAGCGTTCGGGTGTCACCGTGCAGCGCACGTAGCCTCGGTGCGTGCCGTCGAAGAACTTCACGTGCGGGTTCGCACTTGACGGCGCCGACCGCTCGCTGCGCGGCGTGCTGCCGCTGATGACGACCAGCGGCCTTCCATTCGGCGGCGACGTCGCGGGCCGGCGCCTCGCGTCACTGCCGCGCACGCCGGTGGCTGGTCCGCCGGCCGACGACCGTGACGGATTGGCGCTTCTGGTGCGCGGTGCCAGCGCGCGCGTGGAGCCGCGCGCCCGCCTGCAGCTCAAGCCGCATGACGCCCGCGCGCCGGCCTCGCGGTGCTTCTGCCGAGCACGGGGTAGCCGCGCTTCGTGCGGCGACTTTCGGGCAGGCGCGCGCTCGTGACCGGCGCGAGCAGCGGCATCGGCGCGGCGACGGCACAGCTGCTGGCGCGCGAGGGCGCGGACGTCGCGTTGCTGGCCCGCAGCGAGCCCGGCCTGGCCGCGGTCGCCCGCCGCGTGGAGGGCGAGGGAGCAGCCGCGGTCACGGTGCCGGCCGATGTCGCCGACCGCGCGGCGCTCGCGGAGGCCGTGGAGCAGGCGGCGCAGCGCCTCGGCGGCCTTGATCTCGTCGTCGTGTCCGCGGCGGCGGCCGCGTTCGGCACGTTTCGCGAGATGCCGGCCGACGACTTCGATCGCTGTATGGCGGTGTCCTTCGGCGGGGCGGTCGACACGATCCGCGCGGTCCTGCCACACCTCGAGCGATCGGGCGGCCGGCTCGTGGTCATCGGATCGGCAGCCGACGCGATCCCCCTTCCCTTGCTGTCGCCGTACGTCGCGGCCAAGCACGCGCTGACCGGTTTCGTGCGAGTGCTGGCGACGGAGCTGCGCGCGACTGACTCCTCCGTCACCGTCTCGATGATCCGGCCGGGCGCCGTCGACACGCCGTTTCTGCGCAACGTCACGCAGCCCGAGGGCCTGAGGCCCCCGCTGACCCCGCCGCTCGTGTCCTACACGACCGAGTCCGTGGCGCGGGCGGCCGTCGCATGCGCGATCCGCCCCCGGGCGTCGGTGTGCATCGGCGCCGCCACGCTGCTCCTGCAGCTCGCGGGCGGCGCCGCGCGCCCGCTGCTGGACCGCGGCGTGACGCGGATCGCGCGCTACTGGCTTGACCGCGCCACGACCGAATCGGCGCCGAACGCGCTGTGGGAGCCGTCGGGCGACGGGAGCATCGGCGGTGGCCAGAAGGGCCGGCCGAGCCTCTACGCGGCGCTGCGGCTCGCCCGCTCGCGACCGCGCTAGCGGCGGCGTTACCGCGACGCGATGCGGGTAGCCGGACCGGGTGGCGACGAACGAGAGATTCATGCCCGTCGCGCCGGCGGCGGTGTGGGAAGCGCTCGCCGACCCGGCGACGTACGGGTTCTGGGTCGTCGGCTCGAAGATGATCCGCGACGCCGATCCGGACTGGCCGGCGCCCGGATCGCGGTTTCACCACACGATCGCAGCCGGACCGTTCACCGTGCGCGATCACACCGAGTCGCTGGAGGCGCAGGCGCCGCGCCTGCTGCAGATCCGCGCGAAGGGACGGCCGCTGGGCACCGCGCGGGTGACGCTCGAGATGACGCCGAGGGACGGCGGCACGCTCGTGCGGATCACCGAGCAGCCCGACGGGCCGACGGCGATCCTGAACCTCAACCCGCTCGTGCACCTCTTCACGAAGGCGCGCAACGCCGAGTCGCTCATGCGCCTCGAGGAGCTCGCGCTGCGGGGGCCCGCGTGAGCACCCCGGTCGCCGCGAGCGGATCGGTCTGGATCCAGACGGGCCCCATCCAGCGGCAGTTCCCGCGGCTGGAGGGCGATGTCCGCGCGGACTTCGCCGTCATCGGCGGCGGCATCGTCGGCATCACCACCGCTCTGCTGCTGCGCGAGGCCGGCGCCAGCGTCGCCCTGCTGGAGGCCGGCCAACTGGCGCGCGGCGTGACCGGCCATACGACGGCGAAGGTCTCCTCGCAGCACGGAATGATCTACAGCCAGCTGCGCAAGCGCTTCGGGCGCGACGCCGCGCGCACCTACGGCCAGGTCAACGAGAGCGCGTTGGAGTGGATCGCCGAGCGCGTGCAGCGCGATGCGATCGACTGCGACTTTCGCCGGCAATCGTCCTACGCCTACGTCACGTCGCCGTCGCAGCGCTCGCAGGCCGAGGACGAGGCGCAGGCCGCCGGCGAAGCGGGCCTGCCCGCCTGGCTTGTCCAGACGACGCCGCTTCCCTACGGCATCGAGTCGGCCGTGCGCTTCGACGACCAGGCCGAGTTTCACGTGCGCAAGTACCTGCTCGCGCTCGTCGACGGCCTCGCCGAGGACGATGGCTGCCAGATCTTCGAGCACACGCGCGCCGTTCAGGTCGATTCCGCCGACAGCGTGGTCAGGACGCCGGGCGGCCGCGTGAGGGCCGGCCGGATCGTCGTCGCGACGCACTACCCGTTCCTGGACCGCTCGCTGGCCTTCGCGCGCGTGCACCCGCAGCGTTCCTACGCAATCGTCTGCCGGATCGCGGGCGCACCGCCGGAGGGCATGTTCATCAGCGCCGACTCCCCCACGCGCTCGGTACGCGCCGTGCCGGTCGACGGCGAGGAGCTGCTGCTCGTCGGCGGCGAGGGCCACAAGACGGGCACCGGCGGCGACACGCAGCAGCGCTACCGACGCCTCGAGGAGTTCGCGCGCGAGCACTGGGACGTGCGGTCGGTCGACTACAGCTGGTCTGCGCAGGACAACTCGACGGTCGACGGCCTGCCCTACGTCGGCAAGCTGACACCGCGCTCAGACCGCGTCCTGATGGCGACGGGGTTTGCGAAGTGGGGCATGACGGGCGGGACAGCCGCTGCGCACCTGCTCGGCGACCTGCTGCTCGAGCGCGAGAACGCCTCGGCCGCCCTGTTCGATCCCAACCGCCTGAACCTGCGTGCCTCGGCGGGCGAGCTGGTGAAGGAGAACGTCCAGGTCGGGCTGCGCTTCGTCGGCGACCGCGTGACGAAGCGCGGCAGCCGCCCGATCGAGGATCTGCGGCCCGGCGAGGGCGACATCGTCCGCGTCGGCGGCGAGATCGTCGCGGGGTACCGCGACGATCTCGGCGAGCTCAGCGCGGTGTCACCAACGTGCACGCACCTGGGCTGCCGCGTCAACTGGAACACCGCGGAGCGCAGCTGGGACTGCCCCTGCCACGGCTCACGCTTCTCGCCCGCGGGAGACGTGCTGCAGGGACCCGCGGTGCATCGGCTCGAGCGCAAGCCGCTCGCGTAGGAGCGCCGGCGCCACCGCCGGCGCAAGCTCGCTCAGCGACGCGGGCGCTGCGCGTCCGCGCGGTCTATGGCCCTGCGACTCGCTCCCCAGCGCGCGGCGGGGCTGGTCCAGTCGGCGCTCTGCACGAGCGGCGACACGGTCGCGCTGCGCCCCAAGCAGCGCGGGCAGTTCTCCACGGGCACAAACAGCGCCTGGACTCTCATCTGGAGTCCGCAACGGCTGCACTGCAGGTACGACATCGCACACCTCCCATCGCTTGAACTGCGCGATGGTCCGCCGCGACCCTTCCCCCAGGGCTTGCCGGCTGCCGTCTCACCGCATGTGCACGCCCTCGAGACCGAACCGATCTCGAAGACGCCTCGAGCCTAGCACTGCTTGTCGGGTAAGTCTTCAGGCCAGTGACTTACCGCCGAGGCGCGCGTGCGCGGTCACGTCGGACGCAAAGTCGGCGAAGTCCGCGGCGTGCAGCGACTGCGGCCCGTCGCAGCGCGCGTGCTCGGGGTCCTGGTGGACCTCGACGATGATCCCGTCGGCGCCGATCGCGGCTGCGGCGCGCGACATCGGCTGCACGAGCCGGCGGTCGCCGGCGGCGTGGCTGGGGTCGACGACGACCGGCAGGTGCGTGTGCATCTTCAGCCACGGCACCGCGCCGAGGTCAAGCGTGAAGCGCGTCGCGGTCTCGAACGTGCGGATGCCGCGCTCGCAGAGGATCACCTCCTCCGTGCCCTCCTTGAGCACGTAGTCGGCCGCCATCAGCAGCTCGTCGAGCGACGAGGACAGCCCGCGCTTGAGCAGCACGGGCTTGCCGAGCCGCCCCGCGACCTCCAGCAGCGCGTAGTTCTGCATGTTGCGCGCGCCGATCTGCACGACGTCGGCGACCGACGCGACCGCGGCCGCGTGCTCGGCGTCGAGCAGCTCGGTGACGATCGGCAGACCGGTCTGCTCGCGCGCCTCGGCGAGGATCTCGAGTGCCGGCTGCCCCATCCCCTTGAACGCGAACGGCGACGTGCGCGGCTTGAAGGCGCCGCCGCGCAGCATCGACGCGCCGCCGGCGACGACGGCGCTCGCCACCGCCATCGTCTGCTCGCGCGACTCGACCGTGCAGGGACCGGCGATCAGGCAGAACGTCTCGCCGCCGCCGATCGTGCGGCCGGCGATCTCAAACCGCGACGGCTCGTGGTGGCTGAGCTCCGAGGAGGCGAGCTTGTACGGGCGCGAGATCGGCACGACGCGGTCGACGCCGGCCATGCCCTCCAGCCCCAGCTCGGCGACGCCTTCGGGGTCGCCGATCGCGCCGATCGCCGTCGTCAGCTCGCCCGGCATCACGACGACGTGCACGCCGGTCTGCGCCAGGCGCGCGCGCACGGCCTCGACCTCGGCCGCGTCGGCGCCCGGCTGCATGACGATCATCATCGAGCGTGCCGCCTCGCCGTCGCTACAGACCGAGGTCGCGCACGCCGAGCTCGTCGGCGCCGAGGTGATGCGCGAGCTCGTGGCGGACCGTGCGCGTGACCTCGTCGCGCAGGAGGTCGGCGTCATGGCCGAAGTCGCGCCGCAGCGTGTCACGGTAGATGACGATCCGGTCGGGGACGTCATCGCGCGCGACGCCGTCGCCGTGGTACAGGCCGTAGGCGCGCATCTTGCGCCCGCCGTCGGAGATGACGACCGCGACGTTGCGCTCCAGCGCCCGCTGGAGGATGTCGGGCAGCTCGTCCATCGCCTCGCGCACGAGCTCGGCGAAGTCGTCGTCGTCGTAGGGGTCGAGGTCCATGAAGTGCAGCTCGTCGGGCTCGGGGGCGACGCCGTCGCGCGCCAGCCGCTCGGACTGCTGCACGAGCCGCTCGAACTCGGCCTCGGACTCCGGCTCGTTCCAGCCCGCCATGCGCAGGCCCAGCGACATCATCAGCGCGCCGACGACGAGGATCGCCAGCACGACGAGCACGCCGCCCTGCATGAGACGCACCGGCGTCGAGAGGCTGAAGCCGCCGAGGATGCCGACGGCGCCAAGGCCGAGAGCGAGCGCGATGACCGCGGCAAGCAGGACCCGGCGCGGCGTGGGCTTGCGCATCGTCTGGCGCCCGCTACCGCATCGTGCGGGCGATGACCACCCGCTGGATCTCGTTGGTGCCTTCGTAGATCTGCGTGATCTTCGCGTCGCGCATCATCCGCTCGACGGGATACTCGTTGACGTATCCGTAGCCGCCGAGCACCTGGATCGCCTCGACGGTCACGGCCATCGCGGTGTCCGACGCGAACAGCTTGGCCATCGACGAGTACTTGCCGAGGTCGGCCTCGTTGCGATCGGCCTTCGCGCAGGCCTTGTAGAGCAGCTCGCGCGCGGCGGCCGTGCGCGTCTCCATGTCGGCGAGCTTGAACTGGATGCCCTGCAGCGCGTTGATCGGCTGGCCGAAGGCGATCCGCTCGCGCGCGTAGGCCGCGGCACAGTCGGTCGCGCCCTGCGCGATGCCGACCGCCTGCGCAGCCGCGCCGAGACGCGTGCGCTCGAGCGTCGCGAGCGCCACGGAGAGCCCCTTGCCCTCGACGCCGAGCAGGTTGACCGCCGGCACGCGCACGTCGGTGAACGACGGGTTGCCGGTCGGCGAGCCCTTGATGCCGAGCTTGTGCTCGAGCTTGCCGGGATCGAAGCCCGCGCGGTCGGCCTCGACGATGAACGCCGAGCTGCGGTTGTTGTCGCGGTCGGTCTTGGCGAACACGATGTAGAAGTCGGCGACGCCCGCGTTCGTGATCCAGTTCTTCTGGCCGTTGATGACCCACTCCTCGGCGTCGTCGCTGCGTACGGCGCTCGTACGCATCGAGGCGGGATCCGAGCCGGCGTCGGGCTCGGAGAGCGCGAACGCCGGGCTCCACTCGCCGCTCGCGCAGCGCGGCAGGAAGCGCTCCTTCTGCTCGTCGGTGCCGAAGAGCTGGATCGGCAGCGTGCCGAGCTCCTGCACCATGAGGATCAGCGCCGAGGACGCGCACGCCTTGGCGATCTCCTCGACCGCCATCTGCAGCATGAGCGTGCCGGTGCCGGTGCCGCCGTACTGCTCGTCGAAGGGCAGCCCGAGGATGTCGTGCTCGGCGAGCAGCGCGCGGATGTCATGCGGATACTGCGCCGTGCGGTCGATCTCCCCCGCGCGCGGCGCGATCCGCTCCTGCGCGAGGCGGCGGATCATGTCGCGCAGGTCGGCGAGCTCCGGCGGGATCGCGTACGCGTCGGTGGTCGCCGTGGTCACACCGTTGATGGTACAAGCGGGCAGGCCGAGCTTACGAAGCTGCCCGAACGGGAATCCATCCGACCATGGGCATAGGCACTTCAATATTTCTCATCGCCGTCGGAGCGATCCTGGCGTTCGCTGTAACGACATCGGTCTCGGGCATCGAGATCGCCACCGTCGGCGTGATCCTGATGGTCGTCGGGATCATCGGCCTGCTCCTCTCGGTGCTGGTCCTCAGCCGTGCCCGCCGCGACACGGTCGTGACGCGCGATCGCGTCGTCGAGCGCGATCCATACGTCTGATCCGCGCGCCGGGCAGGCGACCTACACGATCGGCGCGCCCGGCTCGGAGGCGCGGCGGCGGCCGGCTCCGGGACGTCCCGATCGGCGGGCAGCAATCGACACCCGGGGCGACTGGTGAGCTTCAAGACGCGCAACCCGCGCGCCCCGCATCCGGCTATGGCGTGATGCGGAAGTTCGTGTGCAGCTGCGCTTCTGCATCACGACACTAGGGCGGCGTCATGCCCATCGATGACGGCGGCATCATCCGCATCGGCGGCGGTGGACGCATGCTCCCGGCCTGTCGCATGGCTTCGTCGACGCGTCGCTGCTCAGCGTTTCGTCGTCGTTCCTCGGCGGCCTGCGCCTTCGCCGCCTTGTACGTCGCACGCGCTACCCGCGCCTGCTCCGTGCTCGGATAATCCTTGCCCTCGATCACGAACCCGCGCGCACGCCCGCGGTCGCCGGCATCGAGCGCCTCGAGGGCCCGCGCCGCAAGTCGATTGGCGATGCGGCGGCGGACCGACCTGGCCTCGCCGGCAGGCAACCACTTGGAGATCTCCACGGCGGCGGCGTAATCTTCCCCATCGGCTGCGCGACGAGCATCCGCGATCGACCGCGCAGGCTCATCGGGCACCGTCGCGCTGGCTGCGACGGTCCGGGCCGAGCTTGGCGAGTCAGCGGATTCATCGCTGCCGCAGGCGGCCATGGACACACACGCGAGCAGCAGAACGCTCGCGCCCGCCCGCCGACACATCCGCTCGCTCACCGCGCGCAGCCGGTACATAGAGAGCCCGCTACCCGATTCCATCCAACGTGCCCCCCGCGCGCCTCAGCGCATAGCCTGGGCACACTGCCACTCTGGCTCGTCGAGCTTGGTGACGCTGGCCCCTTCACCTTCCCGCGCACCCCGCACACGGCGCCTTTGACTCGCGGACGTACGAGGTTCTGTGTCCACGAAAGGGTGCGCGAGCCGTCACACCAGACCGTCGGGTGCAGCGCGCAGTGAGCCGGCGGTTGCGGCGGTAACTAGATGATTGGTCCGCCCGGCTCGCGGGGCCCGTCCGGCATTCCCGGCGGCGGGGCATCGGGGTCGTCGGGCAGCCGGTACCACTCGGCGATCTTGCCGCCGCGCACGAGGATCGCGGTGCGCGCCCTGCTTCCGGTCCCGGTGCCGCAGTCCGCGCCGGGGCGATTGGTCAGCTTGAAGACGGCGACCGTGAAGCCGTTGGGGGCGCCGAGCGCCGATACGAGCCGCGACCCGCAGGACAGCGAGTCGTTGAACAGCCGCACGTCCGCCGCGCTCGCGAGCGTCAGCACCGGCGTGCCGTTCTGCACCTTCGACGGGATCGCCCACAGCGCCGAGGCGCGATCGACGTGGCTGCGCCGCAGCGCCTCGGTCCACAGGCGGATGACCTTGATCGCCTTCGAATCGCCCGCGCGCGTCGCCTTCAGCGGGACCTGCTGCGGGATCGCGAGCGAGCCACCCGGCACGGTCGGCTCGGGCGGCCGGTCCTGCTCGCGCGGCGTCGTCGTTGCGCGCGGCGGCGCGTCGCCGGAGTCGCCGCCGCCGCAGGCAGCGAGACCGAGGACGCAGAGAACGACGATGAAGGACGCGCCGACGTGCACGCCTCGCAGGATCGCAGGTGGTCGTCCGTCGTCGCAGTGCCTGCGTGCCAACGCGTGGCCGCGGTCGCGGCCTGCTAGATCACGCCGTGATCGCCCGCGTGCCGCCGCTCACCGCCGGGCGCGCTCGTCGAAGGCCGCCGCCGGCGGGGATGACATGCCGAGGGCGGTGGCGACCCGCCATGCCGGAACGCCGATCGCAGCAGCACGGAACGCGATCGCGGCGAGTTCCTGATCGGAGATGTGAGCGGGCGCCGCCGATGCGAGGACCGTGCCGGGCACTGCGGCGTGCTGCGGTACGTCGGAGGCTGTCGGTCGCTTGCGCGCCACGCTGGCCCTTTTCGTGTGTGGAAGGCAGCCCCAAGTCTCCGTAGCTCGTCCCCGCGCTCGGGCCTCGCAGGCCGGTCAGCGGCCCAATTTAGCAGCACCGCGCCGACCCCGGCGCACCGTGCGCAGGTCGATGCCGGTCAGCGCGCGGGCCAGTACGAGCGCCAGCGCGCCGAGCAACACGCCGCCCACGTCGTCGAGGACGTAGTGCCACCCTAGGTAGATCGTGCCGATGGTCGTCACGGCGAACCAGATCCACAACGCGATCTTCAGGCGGTTGCCGAGCCCCAGCAGATGGGCCGCGAGCGCCGCCGTGAAGCTCATCGAGATGTGCAGCGAGGCGAAGGCCGCGATGCTCTGCGGCGTCCCGCTCGTGGGATCGCGCAGGAACTCGACGCGTTGCTCGAGCAGCACGTTCTGCAGATGGGTCACCTCGGAGAACGGCAGCGCGGCGAAGTCGCCGGGCTCGAAGTAGATCGGCCCCAGCGAAGGCAGCAGAAGGTAGCTCGCGATGCCCAGGATCCAGTTGATCGACTGCGCCGTCGTATAGAAGAGCCCCGCCTGCAGGTCGCGGCAGAAGACGAGCGCGAGGCCGATCGTCAGCGGCAGGAAGACGATGAAGGCGACGTAGGCGCCCGACAGGACGTGCGTCGGCAGGCCCGTGCCCAGCAGGGTGTGCAGGATTGCGGCCGGATCGTGGGCGCCGAGGCCGAACAGATCGCGGTCGAGGCTGGCCAGCTGCTGGTCGAACAGGTCGCCGGGCCTGAGCAGCGGAACCACGCTCTTGAGGTTGCGATAGGCGAGGTACGTCGCGTAGAAGCCGACCAGCGCGCTGCCGGCGGCGACGCCCGCGCGCAGCGTCCAGCGCTCGCGGCGGACCCGCCGCAACGCCGTTCGCGAAGGAGGAAAGGTCCCCGAGCCACGCGCGGCGCGCACCACGACGTCAAGCCCGACCAGTACCACCGTCCCGAAGCCGACGAGGGCCAGGTACAGCGCGGCGACGTTGTCGGGGTCTCGCAGCGGCACGCCGACCGCGTCGGTCGCCACGAACGCCGCCAGCAGGGTGACCATCGCGACCGCCGGCCCCGCGAGCATGTCGCGCCAGGCCACGGAGCGCGGCCAGGGGCGCGGCGGCGCCGTCAGGGCAGCCGCGACCGGCGGCGCGTTGTCCACCGCGGAGCGCAGTTGCGTGAGTTCCAGCCCGCCCGCTTCGTGGTCCGCCACCGCCGTAGCCTAAGGGGTTGTGCGATGAAGATCGTCCGCCGAGCCGCGGGTCTTGGCCGTCGCAGGCACCATCAGCGCACCGCCGGCGCCCGACGCCATCAGCGCGCCGGCGAACGTCCCGAGCAGCATCCCGTGCAGCTCCTGGCGGGTCATGTCGCCGTGCTCGATCCAGTCGAGGATCGCGGCGTCGAGGAACGCGAGCCAGCCGAAGACCGCCGCGCGCGTCGCCGGCCGCTCGCCGTCGGGCCCGAGCCCGGCGAGGATCAGGCCGGCGGTGTCGATCCGAACCTGGCCCATCGTGTCGCGCACCTCGCGCGCGCCCGCGCTCTCGAGCATCTTCGCGTACGCCTTGGGGCGCTCCTGGACCCAGCCGAGGAAGGCGTCGAGCGTCGTCGACACCTGCTCGGCCGGCGGCAGCGTCGAATCGGGCTGCACGCGCTCGCGCAGCTCCATCGCGCCGGCCATGAGCGCCGCCTCGAAGAGCTTCTGCTTGCTTGGAAAGTAGTGGTAGAGCAGCGCCTTCGAGATCTTCGCCTCGCGCGCGATCTGCGCCATCGAGAGCGCGTCGTAGCCGTGCTCGCCGAAGAGCTCGGTCGCGCGCTCGAGCAGCAGCGCGCGGCGCTCGTCGTTCTGCATCCGTCTGTAGGCGGGAGCGGCCACGTGGCGATTCTAGCGCACTCTTGACCGCTGGTCGACAAGCCTGCTACCTTGTTGTTGACCTTTGGTTGACAAGCACGGGGTGAGCGCGATGATGAGTGGGATCGACAGAGCACGGCTGGAGGCGCTGGAGCGCACGACACAGGCGCTCGCGACGCGCCTGGAGGTCGTCGAGGCACGGACGCTGCCGGCCACTGCCGCCGCCGCGTGGCCGGCGCCGAGCCCGTCGGCGCCGGCCGCCCCGGTTGCGCTCCCTTACCCGCCGGCCCCGCCCACGCCTGAAGGTCGGTCGTCGACTGCGCCCCCGGTTCACGGTCCCGCCGCCCCGGCCGCGACCGCGGCCGCCCCCGCGACATCCGCGGGTCGCGCGCCGAGCCTCGAGGACCTGCTCGGCGGCCGCGTGCTGGCGTGGGCCGGCGGTCTCGCCGTCCTCGTCGGGATCGCGCTGCTGCTGGCGATCGCCGTCTCCAACGGCTGGATCGGCGAGGGCGCGCGCACGCTGCTGGCCGGGTCCTTCTCGCTGGCGCTGATCGCCGGCGGCGTCTGGCTGCAGGAGCGCCGCAGCCGCTCGGACGCCGCGCTCGCCGCCGTCGCAGCCGGAGTCTCCGGGCTCTTCGTCACCGTCGCGGTCGGGGGCCCCGTCTACGGCGTGCTGCCGGCGGCGGTCGCGCATGCACTTGCGCTCGGCGCCGGTGCGCTTGCCGCCGCCGTCGCCGTGCGCTGGCAGTCGCGCGGGATGGGCGCGCTCGGGATCGTCGGTGCGCTGCTGGCACCGGTGCTCGCCGGTGCGCCGGCGGAGGGCTCGACCCTCGCCCTGCTCTGGCTCGCCGGCCTGTCGGGCGTCGCGGTCGTCGTCTGGCAGCGCTGGAACTGGCTGTCGTTCGCGGTCTTCGCGGTCGCGTCGGCGCAGTGGTCCTGGTGGCTGGCAAGCAGCTCGCCGTCGCACGCCGCGGCGCTGCTCGTGCTGACCGCGTTCGGGGCGCTCAACGTCGGCGCGGCCGTCGGCTTCGAACTGCGCGTGCCGGCCGCCAGGCTGCGGATCTCCTCGGCGCTGCTGCTGAGCTTCAACGCGCTCGTGCTCGCGCTCGCCGGCTGGTGGGCGCTGGATGGCGCGGTCCTGTCGCAGGTCTGGCTTGTCGCGCTCGCGGCAGCGCACATCGCCGTCGGCCTCGCCACGCGCTCGACGCGGATCGCCCGCGAACTGCGCCTGCTGTCGCTCACGCTCGGCGTCGTGCTCGCCGACGTCGCGGTGGCGACGATCCTCGAGGGCGCGGTCCTCGCGGCGGCATGGGCGCTTGCGACAGCCGGCTTCGCGCTGCTGGCGCGCGGCATCATCGCGCGCCGCAAGGGCGAGCACGACGAGCTGCTCGTCGGCCTCGGCCTCGGCGGCCACCTGCTGCTGAGCGCGACGCAGGCGCTCACCCAGGCGCCGCCGGACGCGCTCGCGGCGGGCGACCCGATCGCGTTGAGCGGACACCTCGCGATCGCCGCGACCGCCGCCGCCGCGTTCGTCGCGGGCCGCTTCGCCGACGACATCCGGCCGCAGTGGCGCGCCGCGCTTGACGGCGTCGCGATGGCCGGTGTCGCCTACCTGCTGATGGTCACGCTCGACGGCGCGCTGCTCGCCGCGGCGTTCGCCGCGCAGGCACTCGCGCTCGGCACGATCGCCGCGCGCGTGCGCGACGACGTCGCCGCCTGCGGCGCCGGCGCGTTCCTGGCGCTCGGCCTGGGGCACGCGCTGGCGTACGAGGCGCCGCCGACGGCGCTCGTCGACGGTCTGCCGTCGATCGCGGCCGCCGCGCTGGCGTTCGGCGCCGCCACGTTCGTCGCGCTGCGCGGCGCGCAGCTGTTCGCGCGTGGGCGCACGGCGCTCGCCGCGACCGGGGCGCTGGCACTGCTGTACCTCGCGTCGACGGCCGTCGTCACGGTCGCCGGCGACGACCTCGGCCAGCTGCTGCTCAGCGGCCTGTGGGCGACCACCGGCCTCGTCGGGCTGGTCGTGGGCCTCGTGCGCGACGAGCGCACGCTGCGACTGGGCTCGCTGGCGCTGCTCGGCACGACGATCGGCAAGGTGTTTCTGTACGACCTCGCCGCGCTCGAGTCGCTGTACCGCGTCGGCTCGTTCATCGCACTCGGACTGCTGCTGCTGCTTGCGGCGGGACTCTGGCAGCGGATGCGACCGCGTCCGCTGCCCGACCTCAGGACGGCGCCCCCCGGACTGCACTGAGCAGGCCGAGCGCTACGCTCGCGCTCATGTCTTCCATCTTCGATTCCTCCAACATCGAGATCACGCCCGAGCAGGCGCAGGCGGCACTTGCCGAGGACAAGGCGCAGCTGATCGACGTGCGCGAGCCCTACGAGTGGGAGGCCGGCCGGATCGACGGCGCCCTGCACATCGAGCTCGAGCACCTGGCGTCCAACGCGGGCAAGATCGACACCGACCGGCCGGTGATCTTCCAGTGCCGGCTCGGCTCGCGCTCGGCGATGGCGGCGCAGGCGTTCCGCGGCGTCGGGATCGACGCCTACTCGATGGCCGGAGGGCTGCGGCGCTGGGCCGACGAGGACCGCCCGCTCGTGCCCGAGGGCGGCCACGTCGCCGATCACTAGCGTCAACTAGCTCCAGTTTTCTGGCCATCCGTCCAGCGCTGCGTGCCGTTCAGGACGCCCGGGTAGATAACTCGCACCCCCGATAAGGAGCGACATGTACATCGGCCTTGGCACCCTGCTGATCATCATCATCCTCGTGATCATCCTGCTGTAACCGAAAGGCCCGCTCGCTGAGCGGGCCTTTCGTTCGTCTGCGGGCATCGAGGCGGTGCCTGACCCAATTCGGAGGAGGAGAGTGCGATGGCCGAGCAAGCAGCACACGAGGTCGTGACCGGCGAGGGCTACGCCGTCGGCAACATCGACGCGCTCGGCCATGGCGGCGGGTTTCGCAAGATCCGCCGGGCGCTCGACGTCAAGGCGCTTGGCATCAACGCGATCGTGATGCCGCCGCAGTTCGCAGGCCGGCGCCATTACCACTACACCCAGGAGGAGACGTACTTCATCCACCAGGGGCAGGCCGAGCTCGAGTTCGGCGACGGGTCGGTGCATCGCCTCGGCCCCGGCGGGATCGCCCGCATCGATCCCGAGACCGTGCGCCGGATCCGCAACGTCGGCGACGACGACCTGGTCTACGTCGCGGTCGGCGGCAAGGACGGCTACGTCGAGAACGACGGCCATCTCCTGCCGTCCGAGGAGAGCGGCTGACGTGCAGCGAGGCGCCGTCGGGGCGATGGCCGTGGTGATCCTCGTGGCGCTACCGGGCTGCGGCGACGCGGACGAGCCGACCGCGCGACAGAGCTCCGCGTCGGCCGGCGACGCGATCGAGCTGACGGTGCTCTACGACGACGGTTCGGGGCGCAAGACGAGCGGCACGCTGACCTGCCGCGGCGCGGATCGCCGCGCGGCGGGCGCGCTCGCGGGCCGCGCGTCCGGCGCCGAGCTGTGCGCGCAGGCGCGCGGGATATCCGACCTGCTGACGTCGGAGCCCGACAAGGGCCGCGCGTGCACGCAGGTCTACGGCGGGCCGGAAACCGCTGTCGTGACCGGCACGATCGACGGCGACAAGGTCGACCGCCGCTTCACGCGCACGAACGGCTGCGAGCTGGCGGACTACAAGCGCGCGGCAGGACTGCTGCAGCCGTAGCGAGGCCGCTCCAGGCGGCGCCCGTGAGCACGAGTGCGCCGGCGATCCGCCTGTGCCCGAGCCCGGCGGCGAGCAGCCCGCCCGCGCGGATCGGCGTCGTCGCGCGCGCGGCGTGCAGGACCTGCGGATCGGGCACGCGACCTCGCCGCTGGGCTCGGGCGGCATGCGCTCGAAGGTCGTCGCCGCCGAGATGGCGACCGCGGCCGGCATCCCGACGGTGATCGGGTCCGGATTCACGACCGGGCTGCTCGGCCGCGTCTGGCGCGACGAGCCGGCCGGGACGCGGTTCGCGCCGCGGGCCGTGCGCTTCTCGAGCTTCAAGCTGTGGCTCAAGTACGCCAAGCCCACGCGGGGCTCGCTCGTGGTGGACGCGGGCGCCGAGCGCGCGCTGCGCGAGGGCGGGACGTCACTGCTCCCGGTCGGCATCGTGGGGGTGGAGGGCGCGTTCGACGCCGGGGACGCCGTGGCGGTGCGCTCGCGCGAGGGCGGCGAGGTCGGCAAGGGCGTCACGAACTACTCCGCCGAGGAGTTGCGGCGGGTCATGGGGATGCAGTCGGTCGCGGTGCGCGAGGTGCTCCCGCGGGCGACGGAGGAGGCCGTCCACCGGGACTACTTCGTCCTGGCTTGAGCGGCCGGTACGATCAGGCGACCGCCATGGCCGTCGAAACACAGTCCGTCACCGATCTCTGCCGCGCCGCGAAGGCCGCCGCCCGGCGCCTCGCGCTCACGTCCTCCGGGACCAAGGACGCCGCGCTGCTCGCGCTGGCCGACGCGCTGGAGGCGCGCACCCCGGAGATCCTGCAGGCGAACGCGCC
>CADCVQ010000118.1 GCA_902806175.1 uncultured Solirubrobacteraceae bacterium | reverse complement strand
GGATCGCCCGCGCGGCGGGCGCGGCCACGCCGGCCAGCACGGGCCCGCTGAACCCGCGCTCGCGCTGGGCGCCGCGCGCTGCGCCTGTGCGGATCCCGCGCGGGGGGCGCCCGCTCGAGCGGCTCAACCTGCCGGAGCTCCGCGTCCTCGCGCCGGTGGTCGATCCGCTGCGCCTCGAGGCCGGGCGCCAGGTCGTGCTCGCGCTGCAGCGCGCCGGCGCCGAGGCACGCCTCGTCGCGGTCTCACGGGCGCGGCTCGCGCGGGCGGTCGGCGAAGGCGGCTTGACGCCGAGCTTCGAGCTGGCGATCTGGGCCATCCCGGCGCTCGCCTCGTTTGACCCCGACTACCTCGGCGCCGTCTTCGGCCCGCGCGCCGCCGGCGGCGTCCTGAATCACACGGGCTATGCAAGCGCGCGCTTCGAGCGCCTCAGCCGCGAGGTCGCCGCGGCACCGTCGGTCGCCGAACGGCGGGAGGCGGTTGCCGCGCTGCTGCAGCGTCTGGGCCGCGACGTCCCTGCCGTCCCGCTGCTGTTCGGCCAGGGCGCGTTCGGGTATCGCTCCACATCACAGGTCGGCTGGTCGTTCGTCGCGGGCTCGGGCATCCTCGACAAGCGGGCGCTCCTGCGCGCGCCGCCCGACCGGGCGCCTGCGGCTGCACCGGCGCGCCGCGCCTCCAGGGATGATGGCGACGGGACCGGCTTGCTCACGTATCTTGCGGTTGGAATGCTGGCGCTGGCGCTGCTCCTCGCCGGGGCGGCGGCGATCGGGCGCAGGCGGTGAGCGCGACGGGTGCCGACCGGCCGTGTCGCATGAGCGCACGCGGAGAGGAATCAAGGCGATGCTGAGACGAGTACAGAGGTGGATCGCGGATCGCCGGGCGGGCTTCTGGTTCGGGGCCCTGCTGCTCGTCGGGCTCGCGGGCATCGCCGCCTCGTTGGAGCAGACGCGTCCGCACCTGCGTGGCGAGCTGCTGCGCTTCGACGAGTTCGTCCAGCGCGTGGAGGCCGACCAGATCCTCGAGGCCCGCATCCTGAACTTCGATTCCTTCGTCGTTGGCACCTACCGCGCCCGCGACGGCAGGCGCGTGGCGTATCGGACCGCATACTTCAGGACCGCTGGTGCGAGCGGCGGCGGCACGGGAGTGCAGAACCCGTTGCTCGACCTGCTCGTGACCAACCGCGTGCCCGTCGAGATCGACCAACAGGTCAACAAGAACGTCGCGAGCGTCCTGACGACAGTCATCCCCGCGCTCATGGCGATCGCCGTGCTGCTCTACCTGGTCGTCTCCTGGCGGCGCGGCACGGGGCTCTTCTCTCGCGACGTGGGGCGGCGGCACGACCCCGACGCACCACGCGTGACGTTCGACGACATCGCCGGCCAGGCGGGCGCGGTAGCCGAGTTGCGGGAGATCGCCGACTACCTCGCCGAACCCGAGCGCTTCACCAGCATCGGCTCGACGATCCCGCGCGGCGTGCTGCTGTACGGGCCACCGGGCTCCGGCAAGACGCTGCTCGCGCGCGCGCTGGCGGGGGAGGTCGGCGCCGCCTTCTACTACGTGTCGGGCGCGGCCTTCGTCGAGGTCTACGTCGGATCGGGCGCGTCGCGCGTGCGCACCCTGTTCGACGCAGCTCGCGCAAACGCCCCCGCGATCATCTTCATCGACGAGCTCGACGCGATCGGACAGCGCCGCAGCGTCGGCGAGCAATCCGAGGGCGGCAGTGAGCACGAGCAGGCGCTCAACCAGATCCTCACGGAGATGGACGGCTTCGCCGGCCCCGAGGGCGTCATCCTCATCGCGGCCACGAACCGCCCCGACGTGCTCGACCCGGCTCTGCTGCGGCCGGGCCGGTTCGACCGCTCGATCGGCCTGGAGCGGACCGATGAGAACGGACGCCTGGAGATCCTGCGCCTGCATACCCGCGGCCGGCCGCTCGATCCGAGCGTCGACCTCGAGTCGCTCGCGCGGCGCTCGAGCGGATTGACGGGCGCGGAGCTCGCCAGCCTCGTCAACGAGGCGGGGCTGCTCGCGGTCCGCGCGGGCGAGAGCTCGATCTCGGCGGCGCAACTCGAGCGAGCGCTGCAGCGCGTCCGCGAGGCGCCCGAGCGCCGCCGCCGGCTCGCGATGCGCGGCAGCGCCCCGGGTCGCCAGCTGCTGGCCGACGAACGCATCCGCTTCGCCGATGTCGCAGGGATCGACAACATCGTCGAGGAGCTGCTCGAGATCAAGTCCTACCTCGACGAGCCGGAGGCCTTCACGCAGATCGGTGCGCGCTCCCCCCGCGGCCACCTGCTCGTCGGGCCGCCCGGGACCGGCAAGACGATGGTCGTGCGCGCGCTTGCCCATGAGGCGAACGCCGCGTTCTTCTGGGTGTCGGCGAGCGAGTTCGTCGAACGCTACGTCGGCGTCGGCGCCTCCCGCGTGCGGGATCTGTTCGCCGAGGCTCGTGGCATGGCGCCCGCGATCGTCTTCATCGACGAGATCGACGCGATCGGCGTGCAGCGCTCCGGCGCGGGCGATGGCGGCTCGCGCGAGAGCGACAGCACGCTCAACCAGATCCTCATCGAGCTCGACGGGTTCACCGGCAGCGAAGGCGTGGTCGTCATCGGGGCGACCAACCGCCCGGAGATCCTCGACGACGCACTCATCCGTCCCGGGCGCTTCGACCGCCAGATCACGCTCGAGCTGCCGCACCTCGACGCGCGGCGCGACATCCTGCGCGTGCACGCCCGGCAGAAGGCGCTGAGCCCGGACGTCGACCTCAACGCGCTGGCGAGCGCCACAAGCGGCTTCTCCGGCGCCGACCTCGCGAACCTCCTCAACGAAGCGGCCCTGCTCGCGATCCGCCACAAGCGCAGGCAGATCGGCGACGCCGAGATCGGCGAGGCGATGGACCGCGTCCTGCTCGGGATCGCGGGCGGACGCCAGATGACCGGCGAGGAGCGCAGGGTGATCGCCTACCACGAGGCGGGCCATGCCGTTGTCGGGCATGCACTGCCCGGGGCGCGCCTGCCGCATCGCGTCAGCGTCATGCCGCGCGGCCGGACGCTGGGCGCCGTGCTGACGCGCGACGACGGCGACCGGATCCTGCACTCCCGTTCGACGCTGCTCGACGAGATGGCCTCCTTCCTCGGCGGCCACACGGCCGAGATGCTCGTGTTCGCGGAGGTCACGAGCGGCGCCGGCGCCGATCTGCGGTGGGTTGACGGGATCGCGCGCCGGATGGTGGTCGATCTGGGCATGAGCGAGGGCTTCGGGGTTGTCGCCCCCGGCGAACGCGAGCGCGACTCGCGCACGCGGTACTCGGAGGAGACGGCACGGCGGATCGACGCGGAGGTGGCGCGGCTGGTCGGTGAGGCTCAGCAGCGTGCCCGCGCGGTCCTCGAGCGTTCGCGTGACGAGCTCGACGCAGTCGCGGCAGCAGTGCTCGAGCGCGAGGTGCTGACAAGCGAGGATCTCGCCGAGATCCTCGGCGCCAACGGGTCGCCTGGCCGCCACTAGGATCGGCGCGTGCAAGCACCCACGCCGGGCGCCAACGGCAGCGCGCTGCGCCTCGCCGTCGTCGGGAAGGGCGGCGTCGGCAAGACGACCATCTCCGCGACGATTGCCAGGACGCTCGCGCGCCGCGGGCGGCGCGTGCTCGTCCTCGACCACGACTCGATGCCTGGGCTCTCCACGAGCCTCGGCGTGCAAAGCGCCGACGAGCCGCTGCTCAACGCAGCGATGCAGCAGGGGGAGGACCGCCGCTACCGATTCGTCGAGGGGCTCGACCCGATCAGCGCGGCGCAGCGCTTCTCGATCGACGGGCCGGAGGGCATCCGCGTCCTGCAGGTCGGCAAGAGCACGATCGCCGGGCCCGACGCCGTCCAGGCGTCGGTGAACGCGTTCTATGAGATCGTCCGCCACCTCGAGCACGCGCCGCAGTTCAGCGGCTGGGCGATCGTCGGCGATCTGCCCGCGGGCGGTCGTCAACCGGGCTGCGGATGGACGCCCTATGCGACGCATTTCCTGCTCGTCGTCGAGGCGACCTGGCAGTCCATGCTCACCGCGCGGCGGATCAGGCGTATCGCCGACGACATTCGGCCCGACGCGCGCGTCTCGCTGGTCGTCAGCAAGGCCGCGGGCTCGGCCGACGTCGAGCGCATCAGCGGGTTTCTCGGGATGCCCGTCTTCGGCGTCGTCCCGCTCGACGACGACGTCAGCAGCGCCGAGCGGGTCGGAGTGCCGGTCTTCGAGCAGGCGCCCGGCTCGGCGGCGCTGGCAGCGATCACGAGCATCGCCGAGCGGCTCGATGGCGAGCAGCACGAACCGGCGCCGGCGCGCTCATGCGCCGACCGAGGCTGACGGCGCCACGCGCGACCACGCGGAGCTGCGTGGCCGAGCGTGCCGCTACCGAGGTGCGGCTGTCGCCGTCAGCGGGTGCGCAATGTGAAGCTTCCCCGGGTCGCCACGGTGTTGCCCGCCGCGTCGCGGTTGGTGATGAACGCTGTTACGCGCACCTGACGGCCGCGTCGCAGCGCTCGCGCAGTGACCGGCGTCACCAGGATGCGGGTCGTCCGCCGGCGCCCGGCGGGGATCTGGAAGGCGGCCGTGCCGAGCGTGAGGCGCGCGCGCCCGCCGCCGGGCCTTGCGAGCGTCTGCGCGGTCCGGAGCTTGACGCTGCCCTGACAGACCGGCCCGCGCCCGGCGCCGCCCGACGTCGGGCAGCGCAACTGGATCCTGATCGCGCGGTTGCCGGGCAGCGACGTGGATCTCGTGACGAGGCCGACCTCGGGCGGCACGGCCACCTCGACGTCGTTGGATGCCACGCCGATGCACCCCGGCGTCTGGGTGGCGAGGGCGCGGTAGTGCACCGCCGACGTCGGCTTGTCGGTGGCCGTGAAGGCACCATCTGCCGCCGTTTGGACGCGGGCGAACGTCGCGTAGCGGGTTCCCGTCGCCTGGCGGCGCTGCAACTGCACGTCCTGGCCGGCGACGCACCCGCTCACATCGGAAAAGGCCTCCACGAGACCGTTGAGCCTCACCGTCTGGCCGCCACGGATGGAGCCCGGCCGCGCGGTGAGTTCCAGTGCTCGCCCGACCAGCGGCGTCACGATGCTCGTCGCAGGAGGCGCGTCGGGCGCGGCGGGCGCGGCGGGCGGAGCCGCCGGAGCCGCCGGCGCAGGCGAGTTGTCGCTTCGGAAGATGTAGAAGCGCCCCGCCGACGTGCCGCTGGCGTCCACGAACCGGAATGCGCCGACGGCGAAGTCGAGGAAGCCGTCCTCGTTGAGGTCGCCCAAGGGCTCGATGGAGTCCCCGAACGCGCTCGAGGTCTGGGCGTCGGGATCGGGCACGAGCTGCAGTACGCGCTCGGTGCTGGGATTGAAGAACCCGATGTCGATCGGGCGACTCGACGGCACGAACGGCCCAGTCCGCGGACCGGATTGGCCGATCATGATCTCGTTGGCCGGCGCCTCCGCTCCCGGCACGAGGTCGCCCACACCCGCGGAGGACCCGCCGAAGTTCTCCTCGGTCACCTCGGGTGTCGGGTCGTCGAGGCGCGCGATGTTCGTCAGCCCCGCGGATGTTCTGAAGTTGCCGCTCATCACGTAGGCCCGGCCGCTGCCCTTGAACGCCGCGTCCTGGCCCGGTGCGCCGAGGCTCACGTCGGGGTGGCCGGTGTCGCCCATGTCGCCGGCAGCCAGCGTGTGCTCGTAGCTGCCGCCGAATCCGGCGGCCCGCTGCGGCTCGGGATGCAGGTAGGTGTGCAGGATCGTGCCCGTCGCGCCGTCGACGAGGTGGGCGGCGCCCGCGTCGGAGAACGCTGCGTCGGGGTCGTCGAGCGGGTAGTCGGTCCCCGGCGCGGCGATGACGACCTCGGGCCTGCCATCCGCCGTGGCCGTGCTGTCGCCTCGCGGGCACCTGGCGCCCGGCGCCAGGGCGGCGTTGTTGCACCTGCCGACGTCGCCGATCGGGATCAGGTCGTTGCCGAAGCCCTCGCCTGCCGTGGAGATCGCCGGTACCGGGTCGTCGGCCTGCGCGTCCGGGTTGCGGATCGTGCGCACGGTCTCGCCCGCCCCGGTCCCGTCGAGGATCTCCGTCGGGGCCGAGTTGACGATGTCCTCGCCGCGGAAGACGTACGCCCGTCCTGCTGCCGCGCAGGTCGCCGTCGGCGCCGCTGCGGCGCAGTGCGATCCGGCAGCCGCCGTCCCCGGAGTCTCGTTGAACCGGCGCGCGCCGACGACGACGTCCGGCCGACCACCGCCGTCCATGTCGCCGGCCTGCACCGCCGGCGGCATCATCTCGCACGGGCCGATGCCGGCGTTGCCCTCGCAGCCGGGCAGCCCCGCGGGCGTCAGCACCTCGCGTCCGAAGCCGGCGCCCGCGCCCGTCAGCGCGCGATCGGCGGCAGGCATGTCGATGCGCTTGAGCACCGCCCGCGTGCGCCCGTCGAGGACGTAGACGCGCCCGACGTCCGTGACGCCGGCGACGTCCACACCGGTGGCGCCGATCAGCAGGTCCGGCACGCCGTCGGGCGGACCGATCGGACTGGCCGGGCAGGTCTGGCCGGACGTGCCACCGGGACAGCTGCCCAGGTCCGAGGGCGTCCCCCGGTTGTCCCCGACCTTGGCGGTCCCGAGCAGGCCGAACTGCGCGTTGCCGCCGACGGTGCTCGGATCGGGAGCGTTGACCGTGTCGAGGCGCGCGCCGGTCTCGCCGCTGAAGACGTAGACGCGGCCCTGCGTGTTGAAGCCCGCGACCTGCGGCGAGATGAGGTCCTGCTCGCCGTCACCGTTGAGGTCGCCGGCGAGGTGCATCGACAGCGAGAAGAGGCCGGCCTGTTCAGGCTCCGGGCTGTCGACCCGCTGCACGTCGTAGGTGCGCGGCAAACCGTTGCCGGCCGCCAGCACCGGCGTTGCGACCACGCCCGCCACGACCACCGTTGCGGCCGCGGCCACGGCCAACGCTCCACCCGAAGATCGAAAACCCATCGTCACCCTCCTCGAAACCCCTGCCACGTGGAATGCGCGCGGCGGGCGAACGACCGCCGGTCACGCGCGGCAGGTACCCACGCGCGCCCCCGCGCAAGCGCAGGTCTTTGCCCGCCGACGGGCGCGCGATGATCGAGGCCGCGCGGACGGGGCCGGCGCTCAGCGCCGGGCGCGGCGGCTGCGGAACATGTCGAAGAGCCGCTTGAGCGCCATGAGCTTGAAGATCTTTGAGAGCATGCCTCGGGCCATACCCATCCGCGGCGGCCTGTAGACCGCAGCGCCGTCCCTCACAACGTCTCCCCAGCCCCACCGCGCGAACAGCTGCGCGCCAAAGGTCGTGACCTCCGCGACCTTGCCGTCGGCACGCGCAGCACGTCGATCTTGGACGCGTGGAACGTCGGCTCGCCGGGCGGCGCGCAGATAGCTCGCCGCCGCCGGCCGGCGGTTGGCGCCGACCGGCACGAGCCGCCACTCGCCCATCCCGCTCTCGAACGCCATGCGCATGAGCGGCTCCATCTGCGCCCGCCCCTCGTAGAGCATCGGGGCCGGCGGCCTCGTGACGCGGATGTCGTCGCAGATCTGCGCCATAGCGCCCTCGATGTCACCGCGCTCGTGCGTGTCGATGAACCCCTGCAGCAGCGCGCGCTCCGACGCGCTGACCTCAGGCGAGGAGCGCCGTTTCGGGCTCTCCTCGACCGGCGCGGGCGGCGCCAGCAGCTCATCGGCGGGAGCCGAAACTCAGCCGCTGGCGCTGCACTGCCCGGCGCTGCCGGGCGCGAACTTCCCGAAGACCCGTGCGAGTGTCGCGATCTCGTCCTCGTCGAGCAGGTCGAAGAACGCCGCCTGGACGGAGGCGAAGTGCGTCGACTGTGCTGCGAGGACGAGCTCGAGGCCCGTCTCGTCGAGCTTGGCGTGGACGGCGCGCGCGTCATTCGGGCAGTTGACGCGTGCGACCAGCCCGCGGTCCTCGAGCGTGTCGATGATCCGCGAGACGCGGCTCAGGCTCAGGCCGGATGCAGCCGCGAGCGCGGACAGGTGCAGCTGGCGATCGTCGGCGGACGCCAGACGAGCGAGCAGCTCCAGCGCGCTGAGACTCAGGCTGTGCTGCGCGATGAGCTCGGCGTCGAGCGCGCGCGTGAGGTGCTTGTGCGTTTCGAGCAGCCCGATCCAGGCGTCGGCGTGCGTCTCCGTCCAGTGCGCGAGGCCGTTCGCGTCGGTCTCGTAGGCCCGCGAGCAGGTGCCGGCTTCGTGGATGGTGGTTTCTTCGGACATGGTGCATGCCAGGATAGCGGCCGAAAGGTTGCGCCAGCAATATTGCGCCAGCAATGTTGCGCGCGCAAGCATCGGTGCTATGGTTGCCCTAGCAAGCAAACGAGAGACCACTTCAGGGAGGCACCCATGAGCACCATCGCAACCATCGCCCCGACCGGCACCTGGACCGTCGACCCCGCCCACTCGCGCGTCGGCTTCGCCGTCAAGCACCTTGGAATCGCCACGGTCCGCGGCGTGTTCAGCGACTTCGAGGGCACGCTGGAGATCGGCGACGACCTCTCGAGCGCCAAGGCCTACGGCACGGTCAAGACCGCGTCGGTCAACACGAACGAGCCCGGCCGTGACGACCATCTGCGCAACGCCGACTTCTTCGACGTGGAGAACTATCCCGAGATGAAGTTCGAGTCGACGTCGATCGAGCCGATCGACGAGGACTCCCTGAAGATCATCGGCAACCTCACGATCAAGGACACCACGAGCGAGGTCGAGTTCCTCGCCGAGCTCGGCGGCACCGAGACCGACCCCTGGGGCAACGACCGCTTCGGCCTCGAGGGCGTCGGAAAGATCTCGCGCAGCGACTTCGGCATCAAGTTCACCATGGCGGGCGGCAGCGGCAACGCCGTCGTCGGCGACAAGGTCACGCTGAACCTCGACGTCTCCGCCGTCAGGGGCTCCTAGCTCCCCCCAGCCCATCGAGCCGGTGGCGACCTCCTCCCGCCGCCGGCTCAGCGGGCGGCACGGCAGACTGTCCGCACATGCCCGTGCCGCTCGTCATCCAGTGCGCGATCACCGGCTCGATCGATCCGGACCGCGAGCGCCGGCCGAACCTGCCGGACACGCCCGCGGCGATCGTCGCGGAGGCGCTCGCGGCATGGCGCGCCGGCGCGGCGGTCATCCACCTGCACGCCCGCGAGGCCGACGGGACGCCGACGCAGGATCGCGAGGCCTACCGCGGCCTCGTCACGGCGCTGCAGGACGCCGGCTGCGAGGCGATCGTCAACCTCTCCTGCGGCAGCGCCGGTGGCCGCGCGGTGCGCGACGAGCGGCTCGGCCCGCTGGAGCTCAGCCCCGAGATGGCGAGCTTCGACTGCGGCTCGATCAATTTCCGCGAGCAGCTCTTCGAGGGCGACCTGCCGTTTCTCCGGCGCATGGGGCACAGGTTCCGCGAGTTTGGCGTGCGACCCGAGGTCGAGTGCTTCGACACCGGGCACGTCGGCCTCGCGCTGCAGTTGCGCGACGAGGGCCTGCTCGACGACCCGCTCGTCATGCAGTTCGTGCTCGGCGTCCCCGGCAGCGGCGTGCCGGCGACCGTCGCGATGGTCGAGCACCTGCGCGCGATGATCCCCGCGCACTGGCCCTGGTCGGTGTGCGCGATCGGCCATGCGCAGCTGGCGCTGAACACCTACTGCATCCTCGCCGGCGGGCATGTGCGGACAGGTCTCGAGGACAACCTCTGGTTTCGCCGTGGCGAACGCGCCACGAACGCGGCGCTCGTGGAGCGGATCGGGCGGATCGCGGCAGAACTCGACCGGCCGGTCGCCACGCCCGACGAGGCGCGCGCGATCCTCAGCGTCTGAGGTCCGCGCGCGGCGCTCGCGTCAGTCCCTGCGCAGCAGGCCCTTGACCTTGCCGGCGATCCCGCCGACGGCGTCCTTGGCCTTGCCCGCGCCGCGGTCGACCTTGCCCTCGTTCTTGAGGTCCTTGTCACCCGTCAGGTCACCAAGTGCTTCCTTGCCGCGGCCCTTGGCGTCATCCTTTGTTCCGTCTGGCATATCGGCTCCTTCGCGATCGTGGTGGTCACTGCGTACCCCGATGCGCGCCGGGTTGCACGGCGGGCTTTGAAGGGGCGCGACGAGCGGTGTCGGTTATTGTCGCTCTGCCTAAGATGGAGCGCGTGCGCTGGTCTGCGACGAACAGCGAAGGCTACGAGGCGCCCGCGGCGCTGGCGACCGACGTCGTCGTCCTGACGGTGCGCGACGAGCGGCTCGTCGCGCTCACCGTCGCGCGCGACGGTGGTGACGAGCGGGCGCTGCCCGGCGGCTTCGTCGGGGCGGGCGAGCGCCCACTGGAGACGGCGCTGCGCAAGCTGCACGAGAAGACCGGCCTCGACGCGCCGTACGTCGAGCAGCTCGGGGCGTTCGCCGACCCGGGACGCGACCCGCGCGGCTGGATCCCGTCGATCGCCTACCTCGCGCTCGTGCCGCCCGATACGCGGGTGCCGGACGCGAGCGCATGCTGGATCGACGCGCGCAATCCGCAGGCGCTGGCGTTCGATCACGAGGAGGTGCTCGCCGCGGCCGTCGAGCGGCTGGAGGGCAAGCTGTGGTGGTCGAACGTCACCGTCGGCATGCTGCCCGGCGCGTTCGCGCTGAGCGAGGCGCGCCGCGTGTACGAGGCGATCGCGCAGGCGCGCTACGACCCGGCGACGTTCGGCCGCGACCTCAAATCTACCGGCCTGATCGAGCCGACGGGCGAGCAGCGCACCGCCGGGCCCGGCCGTCCGGCCGCGATGTACCGCTTCACGTCGGACCGCCCGGCCTGGGGCGCCGGACGGCGCAAGCGGATCGCCGCCTGAGCGCGCCGGCTGAGCCGCAAGCATCGGCGAGCCCGTCAGCCAAGGCGCTCTGCGCTGTCCCGGCGCTGGACTACCAGTACGTGACGCGCTTGAAGACCGACGGCGGCGGCGGCGAGATCGTGTGCGGCCACACCCGCCGCCGCCACGTAGCGGCCCGGTGTGCAGCGATACGTCGAGGTTGCCGCTGGGCGGCGGTGGTCACGGTCGCGTGGAGATCCGCCCACAACCAGATGGAGTGCGACGACCTCGACATCAAGGTCGACCTGCCGGTGCTCGGGCTGACAGACGTGCTGCCGTTCCCGGGCGAGCTCGTCCTCGGTGACGTCTGCATCGACCGCCGAGCGGTCGCGTGACAGCCGGCTGCGCCGGTCACGGCAGGTCGACCGTGACCGGCGCCCGCGGGCGGCGGTGTCGTCGGGCGCGCGGCGCGATCAGGCAACATTCGCGTCCGTGGCCGACGGCATCGAGATCGAGCGCAAGTTCCTGCTCAGCGGCCTGCCGCCGACGATGCGCTTCGCCCGGCGCGAGCCGATCCGGCAGGGCTATCTCGCGCTGGACGGCGACACCGAGGTGCGCGTGCGGATCACGCCGGCGCGGGCGGTGCTGACGATCAAGGCCGGTCGCGGCGCGATCCGTGCCGAGGAGGAGGTCGTGCTCGACAAGCGCCAGGGCGACGCGCTGTGGGAGCTGACCGAGGGCCGGCGCGTGCAGAAGACGCGCAGGCGCATGCGCATCGGCGACCTTGTTGCCGAGGTCGACGAGTATGCGGGCGCGCTGGAGGGCCTCGTCGTCGCGGAGGTCGAGTTCGCCGACGAGGAGGCCTCGCGCGGCTTTCGGCCGCCGTCGTGGTTCGTGCGCGAGGTGACCGACGACCGGCGCTACTCGAACCGCAGCCTGGCGAGCGACGGGATCCCCGCGGGCTGACGCCGGCCCCACCCGAGACCGGGCCTCGCTGTACCGTGCGCCGAACGATGATCGCGTCCCGGCTGCGTCCCTTCGGCACGACGATCTTCACCGAGATGTCGGCGCTCGCCGCACGGACGAACGCGATCAATCTCGGGCAGGGCTTCCCGGACACCGACGGCCCGCCCGAGATCCTGACCGCCGTCGAGAGCGCGCTGCACAGCGGCGCCGCCAACCAGTACGCGCCGCTGGCGGGCGTGCCGGATCTGTGCGCCGCGATCGCCGAACACCAGCGCCGCCGCTATGGCCTCGACGTCGATGCGCAGGACGGCGTCCAGGTGACGTTCGGCGCGACGGAGGCGATCGCGGCAACGATGCTCGGCCTGCTCGAGGCGGGCGACGAGGTCGTCGTGCTCGAGCCCTTCTATGACTCCTATGCCGCGACGATCGCGATGGCCGGCGCGTCGCGGCGGCTCGTCACGCTGCGCCCGCCCGACTTCGCGCTGGACCTCGACGCGCTCGCGGCCGCCGCGCGCGGCGCGCGGATGCTCGTGCTCAACTCGCCGCACAACCCGACCGGCCGCGTCCTGACGCGCGGCGAACTGGAGGGGATCGCGCGCGTCTGCATCGACAACGACCTCGTCGCCGTCACCGACGAGGTCTACGAGCACCTCGTCTTCGACGGCGAGCACATCCCGCTCGCGACGCTGCCGCAGATGGCGGAGCGGACGCTGACGATCTCCAGCGCGGGCAAGTCGTTCTCCTTCACCGGCTGGAAGATCGGCTGGGCCAGCGGCCCGCCGCCGCTCGTCGGCGCCGTGCGCTCCGCCAAGCAGTTCCTCTCGTTCGCGGGGGGCACGCCGTTTCAACACGCGATCGCCGCCGCCCTGGCCGATGCGGAGCGCCACGTCGCGCCGTTGTGCGCCGCCCTGCGCGCCGCTCGCGATCAGCTCTGCGCCGGGCTGCGCGCCGCCGGCCTGGAGGTCTCGATCCCGCAGGGCGGCTACTTCGTCAACGCCGACATCGCTGCGCTCGGCGCCACCGACGCGCGGCGCTGGTGCCGCGCGCTGCCCGACCGCGTGGGCGTCGTCGCGATCCCGACGAGCGCGTTCTACGGCGATGCCGATGCCGGGCGAACGCTCGTGCGCTTCGCGTTCTGCAAGCGCCCCGAGGTCCTCGAGGAGGCGATCGCCCGGCTCACGGCGGCCGGCTCTGCGGTCACTTAGGCTGCGCGTCATGGCGAAGCTCTCCGACAGCGCGAGCACAGACATCGACGCTCCGATCGACGCGGTCTGGGCGATCGTGCAGGACGTCGCCGGCTGGCCCGAATGGCAGGCGACGCTGGGCGCGCTGGACATCCTCGAGGCCGACGGCGACGGTCGCGCCGAGCTGTGCGCCGTCGAGTTCGACGCGAAGGTCACGAAGATCAAGATGAAGCTCGCGTGCTCGTACTCGGCGCCGACGCGGATGTCCTTCGCGCGCGTGTCCGGCGACCTCTCGGACCTCTCCGGCTCCTGGCGGCTGGAGGAGCTCGGTGACGGGCGCACGAAGGCGACCTACCAGCTCGACGTCAATCCGGGCGGCGTTCTGAACTTCTTTCTCAACGAGGAGCGCATCGGCAAGCTGCGCGAGACGCTCGTCGACGTCCGGCCGGGCGAGCTGAAGGCGCGCGCGGAGGCGCGATAGTCGGGCTCGGCGTCGGTGCTGCGGCCGGTGGGCGCTGCGGGGGGGCGGTGGCGTGACCACCGGCGAAACGCGGGTGAGCGCGCGGCCGTGGTCGTCGATGCTTCGTTGGTCGTGGCGCGGCAGGCGCGTATGTCGCCCCCCGGAGCGCCACGACCGGACGCTCGCGCGCGGTCCTGGCGAATCTGCTGCGCATGGCGCTGCATAGGCGCCACGAACCGCTTTGTCGACAGCCTGACCGGCTCCTGCGGCCTCGTTGCCGCGCGCTTTCAGGCGCCGGGCTGCTTGCAAACCGACGGTCGCGCCTTCGCCGGCCCGGCGGCCGCGCATCCGCCGGCGTGCCGTGAGCGCGGCGCACGCGCGACAGGCGAGGCCGAGGCCTCCGCGCTGCAGGCCAAGGGCCTGGCAGAGGCCGAGGCGCTGCACGCCCGCGCCGAGGCGCTCGCGGAGAACCAGGAGGCGGTCATCGGCCAGCAGATCGCCGAGCAGATGCCGGAGATCGTCCACGCCGCGGCCGGCGCGTTCCGCGGCGTCGACAACCTCACGGTGCTCAACGGCGCGCAGGGCATGAGCGAGATCCTCAACCAGATCATCGCTCAGGCCGGCTCCTCCATGCAGCTCGCCAACCAGTTGCTGGCCAACACGAAGACCGCCGCCAAGGGGGTCACCGACGGCAGCACCAAGCTCGCCGACGGTGCGCCGCGCAGGGCCGTCGTCAAGCCTTAGCGGCGACCGGCTCGCTCTCGCGCTCCCAGCGGCCGCGGGCGCGGTCGAACTCCGTCCAGAGGTCCTCCGGCGGCCCGCCGGCGGGCTGCGGCGGAGCGGGTGGATCGGGGCGCTTGCGCGGCCCGCCCCCGCCGTCGTCACCGTCTTCCTCGTCGTCGGCGTGCGGCGTGCCGCGGCGCGTCAGCCCGTACCACAGGCAGGCGCCGACGATGACGATCGCGACGCAGCCGGCGATCCCCGACTCAAACCAGTAGCCCATGAACGACAACGTGATCGCGGCGCTCATCGCCAGGCCGCCGCCGCACGCCAGCGCCCCGCGCGCCGTCCGGACACGACGCGACGCATCCTCGGGGACCGGCGTCAGCACGGCCAGCGAGAGGCTCAGGGCGATGACGTACAACACGGCGTTGAGGATGAGCACCATCACCCCCATCATCGTCCCCTTGGCGTCTGGGCTCAACTCAGACGGACACACGTTGGGTGAGACGTCGAGGATCGCCTCACGGGCGTCCGCAGCGCGGTTATTGTCGGTCGATGAAGGAGGCAGGGATGCACCCCGGCATCGAGCACGCGGCGTCTTCGGCGATCTGGCTGCGCCACACGCTCGAGGAGATCCTCGCGCAGGTGCGCGTGCTGCTCGACATCGACGGCTGCGCGTTTCAGGCCGTCGACTGGGAGCGCGGCCACATCAGCCCAGCGGCCGCGTGGTTTGAGACCGCGGAGGTGCGCGCGGCGATGCAACCCGTGCTCGACCGCCCCTACGACGTCGACCGCGGCGGCGTGACCGAGGCTGCGATCGAGCGCGGCGAGCCGCTGCTCATCACCGACATCGTGTCGTGGCACGGAGCACACGCGCTGCGCACGCGGCTGCGCGAGCAGCTCGACGCGGACGCGGCGCAGACCGCGTGGGCGTGGTACCGGACGTCGACCTTCATCTCCTGCCCGGTGCAGACGTCGCTCGGGCGCACGCTCGGCGTGCTCGCGCTGTCGGCCGCGCCGCCGCGCCCGCCGCTCGGCAAGGAGCAGCTGCGCGTCACGGAGGTCTTCGCGAGCCTCGCCGCGCTGGCACTCGAGCGCACGGAGCTGCTCGAGCGCGAGGCACGGCGCGCGGAGACCGAGGAGCTGCTGCACAACGCCGCCCAGCGGATGACCGCATCGCTTGACCTCGACGCGGTCTACGCGTCGATCTGCGAGCAGGCCATGCTGCTGTCAAACGCGCCGACGGCACTCTTGCTGCGCCTTGACGGCGTGACCCAGACGCTGCGCTGCGTGGCCAGCACGGGCGCCTCGGAGCGGCTCGTGAGCCACCGCTACGCGCTCGGCGAGGGCATGATCGGCGAGGTCGCCGCGGGCGGCGCGCCGTACGTCAGCCGCGACGAGGATCGCCATCGCTTCCTGCTGTGGGCGCAGGACGAGGGGGTGCGCTCGTTCGCCCACGTCCCGCTCGGGCTCGGACCGCGGCGCTTCGGCGTGCTGACGGTGTGCCATCCCGTCAGGGGAGCACTGGACGACGAGCGCCTGGCGCTGCTGCAGTCGCTTGCTCGACCGGCGGCTGCGGCGATCGCCAACGCCCTCGAATTCCAGCACGAGCGGCGCATCGCGGGCGCGCTGACGCGTGGATACATCCCCGGCGCGCCACCCGAGCTCGAGGGTTACTCGCTCGGCCTCGTCTACGAGCCGGTCGGGCACGAGGTGTCCGGCGGCGACGTGTTCGGCGTGTGGCGGCTGCCCGATGGCGCGCTGGCGGTGCTCGTCGGCGACGTCAGCGGCAAAGGCCTGGAGTGCGCCGCCGTCAGCGCGATGGTGCGCTTCTTCATCGAGGCCCGCACGTGGGACTCCGACTGCCCGGGGCGCGTGCTCGCGCAGACAAACGCGATCCTGCGACGGCGGTTGCCCGGGCGCGTCGCGCTCGTGACCGCGTTTCTCGGGGTGATCGAGGACGGGATGCTGCGCTACGCAAACGCCGGGCATGTGCCGCCGCTCGTGATGCACCTCGCCGAGGCGGACACCGAGCCGGCCGAGCTGGGCACGACCGGCCTGCCGCTCGGCGTCGTGGACGACGTCTCCTACGAGACGCGCGAGCTTGCGTTCGGATCGAAGCATCTGCTGTTCGCCGCGACCGACGGCCTGATCGAGGCGCGGCGCTCCGGGGAGCTCTTCGGCCAGGAGCGGGTCACCGCCCTCGTCGCCGCACACGCCGCGACGATGAGCACCCAGGAGCTCGTGCAGCGCGCCTACGCCGAGGCCGGGGGGTTTGCCGAGGAACTGCAGGACGACGTCGCGATCATCGCGCTGCGCCCGACGTGATCGAGCTTCGCGACGAGCCCGCCGACGGCGCGGCCTCACGGGCGCTCTTCGACGAGTACATGGGCCTCGTGCGCGCGCGCTCGGGGATCAGGGACTTCGCGCCCGACGAGCGGATCTTCGCCACGGAGGACGCCTTCGCAGGCGACGACGCGGCGTGGATCGTCGCCTACGTCGACGACGCGCCCGTGGGTTGCGGCGGGCTGCGCACGCTCGCACCCGCGACCGGCGAGATCAAGCGCATGTTCGTGAGCGCCCCCGCGCGCGGGCGCGGCCTGGGCAGATGCCTGCTGCGCGCCCTCGAGGCGCGTGCCGTGGCGGCCGGCCACGCACGCGTGCGCCTGCTGACGACGCCGATGCTCAACGAGGCCTGCGCGCTGTACGCCGCAGAGGGCTACGCGGAGATCGAGCGCCTGCGCCGCGGTGGCGACGATCCCGTCGAGATCTGGCTGGAGAAGGCGCTGCGCTGAGCGGCGGGCACGTCAGGCGGCGTCCGCCGAGGGCGTCGGCGGAAACTGCTCGAAGACCCACTCCTCGCCCAGCAGCGGGCGCCGGTAGGAGCGCCCGCCGACGCGCACGTAGTCGCCCGTGCGCGGGTTGAGCGGCAGGTCGCGCTCGATCGGATACCAGTTGTTGTGCTGCTCGATGAGCACGTTGAGCTCTTCGAAGTCCCAGGAGCGCGCGCAGTCGCGCCAGCGCGTGGCAAAGGCCTGCGGATCGCCGGCGCACTCGCCCTGCAGCGCGCGGTAGGCGCGTGCCAGCCGGCGCCGCTCGCGGGCGATTCCGGCGTCGATGTCGCCGACGCGCTCCATCCAGCGCGGCCGCACGCCGGCCTTCAGGTAGGCCTCGATCGACCGCTGCGTCTGGGACGCGCGGCTGGAGAGCGGCTTGCCCTTGCCCGACTGCTCGTCGAGATCCTGCCCGACGATCCGCTCGACGGGTGAGCGCCGTTCGTCGTCGTACTGACGCATCGCGTTCAAGGCTAGACAATCCTCGCGCCCACGCCACAGCTGGGCGCGGCCGCGTCCTACTCCTACGCGACTTGCGGAGCATCCGGCGCTCGGATTCAGGGATCGGCGCGCCGCTGCCGAATAAGGACGAGGTGCAACACCGTTACGAGCGCATCTCGATCGACACGCCGCGCCACCGCATCGTCGGGGTCGCGACGCTGGCCAGCGACGGCTATCGCAGCCGCCTGTCGGATCTCCTCAACGCTCCCGAGCGCGACTTCATCGCGTTGACGGACGCCACGGTGACGGCGCTGGACGGCGACCGCGAGGTCTCCCACCACGACTTCATCGCGGTGCACCGCCAGCACGTCGTCTTCGCGGTCTCTCTGGGCGAGGAGGCCGAGGAATCCGGCGCCGCGACGGGTCTCAGCGCACCCGTACCTCCCCGGCCAGCCTGAAGGGCGCGACGAGCTCGATCCGGTCGCCGCTCCAGAACGCGCCGGGGTCATAGAAGCTCACGGGGCGCTCCTGCGCCAGCAGGCCCATGTGCTGGTAGGTCGTCGCGACGAGCTCGGCGCAGTAGATCGTCTCCAGCGGCGCGGTCGGGCGGCGCCGGACGCGACCGCTGACCCAGCGCCGCGCAAGTCGCGGCATCGTCGGGAACGGGTGCCCGTCGAAGCGCTCGATGATCTCCATGAGGCGGTCCTCGTGGTGGCGCTGCAGCGCGCCGCCGGTCAGCTCGCGCACCCAGGCGCGCTGGCCGTACTTCTGGCTCCACGTCCGGACGGCGGCCGCGAGCAGGTGCAGCTGCACGCCGCGCTGTCGCGCGCCGGTCCAGACGTCCTCGAGCGAGCGGCCGAGCTCGGCGTGCCACAGCAGCGGCGGCAGGTCGTCGAGCGCGACGACCATGCCGACGTGGTTGACCGGGCTGTTGGTCAGCGTCTGGATCGCGCGGTCGGCGAGCGTGCGACCGCGGAAGAGCCAGACGTCGCCGGTGGCGGCGGCCGCGACGGCATCGTCGAATGTCAGCGAGGAGTCCGTCATGGCCCTAACCTACGCCGCGATGCGCATCCCCTGGAAGCTTGTCGGCCTCGCGGGCGCCGCGGGTGTCGCCGCGACGGGCGTCGCCGTCGTGCGCAAGCGCCGCGCGCACGAGGACCTCACACCGCAGGAGTTGCGCGAGCGGCTGCGCCGGCGCCTGGCAGAGGTGCCGTCGGTGCAGGCGCAAGCCGATCCGCCGCCGGCTGCCTGAGCGGTTACGAGCGTGAGGGCCGCGTGCCCTGCGGCGGCGCTTGTCCGGGCGTCGCGCGGACATCGCCGCGGGCGCGATCTCGGCCGCTCAGGCGGTTGCGCGGCACGTCGGTCAGGGTGACGATGTCGCCGCGGGCGAGGCAGTGGGGGCAGATCGCGCCGTAGGGCGCGGGCAGCGGCCGCGGGAACGATGCACGACAGGCGCGGCAGTAGGCGTCAGGCATCGGCCTCGGCGGGTCGGATCGTCAGGGCTCGAAGATCGAGCACCTGGTCGTCGGTCAAGGGTGTGGGCGTCATCTCGCAGCTGGACACGAGCAGGGGCCTCGCTGGCTGGCGCTGGTCCCGGTCGGCGCATGGATCTCGCTGCCGGTCCCGTCGGGGGTGGGTCGCTCCGGTCAATGGCGGGAACCGGTCGGCGGATCGACAGCGCGCAGTCTATGCATCGATCAGTGCAATCTCAACCCGTCCGGCGTGCGTCGAGCCGCTGCGCCGGCGGGTATCTGCGCGGCGCGCCGGGGACGCCGCCCATTCCATGCTCGCGCGCGGGACGAGGCGCTCGCCGCAGAACGCCCCGCAGTGCTCGAGTTCCCCACCGATCTCGAGGTTCCGCCGCTGCCGCCGCACATCCGCTTCGAGCACGCAAAGAAGCGCGCGCGCAGACGATCGTGGCCGGCGATCCGACGGCTCTGTGCTTCGTCAGGCACGCGCTGCGCGGCAAGCTCTGCGAGCTGCTGACGCGCGTCAGCGCCGACGCCCGCGGCGGCGTTAGGCTTCTGGCATGTGCCGAAACATCCGCCAGCTTCACAACTTCGAGCCGCGGGCCACCGACGAGGAGGTTCGCGCGGCAGCGCTGCAGTACGTGCGCAAGATCAGCGGCTCCTCCAAG
>CADCVQ010000117.1 GCA_902806175.1 uncultured Solirubrobacteraceae bacterium | reverse complement strand
GTCAAGCGCGATCTGCTGGATCGGGGTGCCGGCCTCGAGGCCCATGTACACGAGCGCGCGCTCGTGGCCGTCGGTCGCCGCAGCGGGGACGGCGTCCGCGACCCCGGAGACCATGTCGGGCGCGGTGCCCCAGGTGACCTGCGGGCTGATCGCGCTCGCGTCGACGGTGATCTCGCGGTCGAACGTCGCCCCCTCGTCCGTCTTCAGGGAGCGCCACTCGTCTGGGATCGCGATCCCGGCGTGCTCGGCGACCCAGGCGAACGTCGTCTCGTCGGGCGCGATCATGCCGGCTCGCCCGCCGCCCTCGATCGTCATGTTGCAGACGGTCATGCGGCCCTCCATCGAGAGCGCCTCGATCGCCGGGCCGGCGAACTCGACGACGTGGCCGGCGGCGCCGTCGACTCCCATCTGGCCGATCGTCGCGAGGATCAGGTCCTTCGCGGTGACGCCGAAGCCGAGCTCGCCGACGTAGTTGATGCGCATCGAGCGCGGCTTATGCGCGACGAGGCACTGCGTCGCGAGCACGTGCTCGACCTCACTCGTGCCGATCCCGAAGGCCAGGGCACCGAACGCGCCGTGCGTCGCCGTGTGGCTGTCGCCGCAGACGATCGTCATCCCGGGCTGCGTCACGCCGAGCTCCGGCCCGATCACGTGCACGATGCCCTGGCGCTCGGAGCCCAGCGAGTACACCGGGATGCCGAACTCCTCGCAGTTGCGCTCGAGCGTCTGGACCTGCACGCGGCTGAGCTGGTCGGCGATCAGCGCGACGGTCGGCGTGCCGTCGGTCGGCACGTTGTGGTCGGCGGTCGCCAGCGTGCGGTCGGGGCGGCGGACCGTGCGGCCGGCCAGCCGCAGGCCGTCGAAGGCCTGCGGGCTCGTGACCTCGTGGACGAGGTGCAGGTCGATCCACAGCAGGCCCGGCGCCACCTCGTGGGCGGCCCAGATCTTGTCGAACAGCGTCGTCGGCCGGCGGTCGTTCATGCTCAGATCAGCTCCTGCGTAGGCCGGCCGAGACGACGGCGAGCAGGATCGCGTCGTCGTGGCCGGGGTTCTCGAAGTGGTGGGAGAGGTCGGCGTCGAAGGTCACGCAGTCACCGGCCGCCAGCTCGTGGCGCTCGCCGTCGATCTGCAGCACGACGCGCCCCTCCTGCACGAGCGCGCTCTCGCGGCTGCCGGGCTCGTGCATCGGCGGGTCGCCGGGACCGCCGGTCGCCGCGCCCGGCGCCAGGACATGGCGCGAGAGCTCGGCGCGCTGGCCGGGCAGCGGCGGGGTCAGGATCTCGGCGCTGTGGCCGGTCGCCGGTGCGCTCGTCCCCGCTCGGCGCTCACTGGCGCGGACGATCGCGACCTGCCCGCCCTCGTCGAGGCGCAGCAGCTGCGACAGGCGCAGGTCCAGGCCCGCCGCGATCCGTTCGGCGACGGCGAGCGTCGGGCTCGTCTCGCCGCGCTCGACCTGGCTGAGCATCGGCGCGCTGACGCCGCTGCGCTGGGCGAGGTCGCGCAGGGAGAGCGCCATCGCGTCGCGCAGGGCGCGGATGCGCGGTCCGATCGGGTTCGGGTGCGCGAGGGCGGCCACCATACGTTTGTACGCTATCGCATACGAGGCGTCCGCGTGCGCCAGTCGGCGCCACGGTCGCCGCGCCGGACGCTGGGCCCTGGGGTCGGCGCGGCGCAGCGCGCGGCCGGGGGTACGCTCATGGCTCGTGAAGGACGCCTTCCTCACCCCGGACGTCCTGGTGCTCGCCAGCGGCGGGACGCTCGGCGAGGCCTGGATGAGCGGTGTGCTTGCGGGCCTCGAGGACGCCACGGGCCACGACTTCCGCACGACGGAGTCGCTGGTCGGGACATCCGCCGGATCGCTCGTCGCCGCGGCGCTTGTCGCCGGCGAGCGCCCGCGCCGGCCGCGCCGGCAGGCGGCGCTGCTCGGATTGCCGTCCGGCGAGCAGGCCGGTGGCGTCGCATCGGAGACCTCCACGCGGCTGGCGGCGCAGCTGCTGCCCCTGCCGCGCTCGGTCGTGCAGAGCGTCGCCCGCGAGGCGGTTCGCATCGCCGCGGTCGCCGCGACGCCGCTAGCGCCGATGGCGCTCGCCGCCGGGTCCAGCGGCAGCTCGGCGCTGCGCGCCGCGCTGCTGGGGCGCACCCCGGGCAAGGACACGTCGCTGGAGGCGATGCGCGACGGGATCGACAGGTCCGGCGCACGCTGGGACGGGCGCCTGCGCGTGATCGCCGTCGATCGGGGCAGCGGGCGGCGCGTCGTGTTCGGCGCACCCGGCGCGCCCGAGGCGACGGTCGCCGCAGCGGTGCAGGCCTCGTGCTCGGTGCCGTGGATCTTCGCGCCGGTCAAGATCGGCGACCGTGAGTACGTCGACGGCGGCGTGTGGAGCAACACGAACCTCGACACGGCGCCAGCCGGCCGCGCGACCCGCGTGCTGTGCCTGAACCCGATCATGAGCCTCGACATCGCGATGGCGTCGGCCTTCGGCCTGCTGCGCGCGATCGCCGGCAGCAGCGCCGCGCTCGAGACGCTCGCGCTGCGCAGCCGCGGCGCGAAGGTGCGGATGATCGGCCCCGCGCACGACATCGCGCGCGTCATGGGGCCGAACCTGATGAACGCCGAGCGGCGCGAGGAGGTGCTGGCGGGCGGCTACGCGCAGGGCCTGGAGATCGGCACGGGTCCGGGCTGAATGGCGCACAGCTCCGGTTTCCCCGGCCGCACGGCCGGCGGGTGCGCTATCAACCTGTGTATGGCGGACGACCCGGCGACCAGCGGCGACAGGCGCAGCGCGAACACGATGATCGCGGTGCGCTACGTCCTTCCCGCCGTGATCGCCGTCGCCGGCGTGCTGGTCCTGATCTTCAACCAGACGATCAACGGCCTCGAGGGCTTTGCGATGGGGATCGGCGTCGCGGGCTCGATCCTGCTGCTCAACGTCCTGTACCGCGTCGGTGTCAGCGGCGATCGCGAGCGCGACGAGGAGGAGGCCGCGCGCGTCTACTTCGACGAGCACGGCCGCTGGCCCGACTAAGCCCGCGCGGCTACGGCGTCGGCACCGGCTCGCCGGCACCGATGTCGACGGCGAGCGCGGCGGCCTGGACCTTGCGCACGACGTTGGACAGCGCGCGCACGTAGGCCGATCCCGCGGCCTCGATGATGTCGGTCGCGACGCCCTGGCCGGAGGCCGACTGGCCCTCGTACTGGAGCACGACCGAGGACTCGCCGAGCGCGTCCTGGCCGCCCGTGACGGCATCGACGCGAAAGGCACGCAGCTGCGCGTCGATGCCGGTGGCGGCATTGATGGCCGCGAAGACGGAGTCGATCGGCCCGTCACCGGTACCAGTCGCGGCGGCCGTCTCGCCGTCGGGCAGCGTCACGGTGACCTCCGCGTGCGGCTCGCGGCCCGACGCGGCGGCGACCATGAAGCTGTCGAAGGTGTAGCTCGCAAGCTCGTTGCGCAGGTCGTCGGTGACGAGCGCCTCGAGGTCCATCGCCGTGACCTGCTTCTTCTTGTCGGCGATCTCCTTGAAGCGCTTGAAGGCCGTGTTCAGCGCGGCGCCCTCGACGACGAACCCGAGCTCGGCGAGCGTCTGCTTGAGCGCGGCGCGGCCTGAGTGCTTGCCCAGGACGAGCGAGTTGGCATCCAGGCCGACGGTCGTCGCGTCCATGATCTCGTAGGTCGTGCGCTCCTTGATGACGCCGTCCTGGTGGATCCCCGACTCGTGCGCGAAGGCGTTGCGCCCGACGATCGCCTTGTTGGGCTGCACGACGTAGCCGGTCAGGCGCGAGACAAGGCGCGACGTGCGCGCGAGCTCCTTCGTCACGACGGTCGTGTGCAGGCCCTCGGAGATGTCGCCGCGCGTTTTGAGCAGCATCACGATCTCCTCGAGCGACGCGTTGCCCGCGCGCTCGCCGATGCCGTTGATCGCGCACTCGATCTGGCGCGCGCCCGCGAGCGCGCCGGCGTAGGAGTTCGCAACCGCGAGCCCGAGGTCGTCGTGGCAGTGCGTCGAGACGACGACGTCCTTGAGCTCGGGGATCAGCCGGTACAGGCCCGCGAGGTAGGCCATGTACTCCTCGGGTGTCGTGTAGCCGACGGTGTCGGGGATGTTGATCGTCGTCGCGCCCTCCTCGATCGCCGCGGCGCAGACCTCGGCGGTGTACTGCAGGTCGGCGCGCGTGGCGTCCATCGGCGAGAACTCGACGTCGTCGACGTAGGACTTCGCGTGCGCGACGGCCGCGCGGGCCTGCGCGAGGATGTCCTCGCGCGTGGAGCGAAACTGGTGGACGATGTGGATGTCCGACGTGGAGATGAACGTGTGGATCCGAGGTCGCTCGGCGTCGCGTACCGCGCGGGCAGCAGCCTCGACGTCCGGTGCCTGCGCGCGTGCCAGCCCGGCGATGACCGGGGGGTGGGGATAGAAATCCGCACGTGCGATCGCCTCGACGGCCTCGAAGTCGCCGTGCGAGGCGATCGGGAAGCCGGCCTCGATGACGTCCACGCCGAGGCGCGCGAGCTGGTGGGCGATCTCGAGCTTCTCGGCCGTGTTCAGCGAGATGCCGGGCGACTGCTCGCCGTCGCGCAGCGTGGTATCGAAGATCCGGACGTGGTTGGGGTCCTGCTCGTCGCTGCTCATGACGTGGGCTGCTCCCTTGCTGAAGGCTCGTGGTGTGCTGGCTTCTCAGTCGGTTTGCGGCAGTGCGGCCGCCACGCAGATAGCTCCCCCTATCGGGGGAGCAGGAGAAGCTCAGACAGCGCGAGCACGTGCGTCATGCACCGCGCAGTGTAAGTCATGCGCGGCCGGTTGCCCAGCCTCGCTTGACCGACGGTGGAAACTGACAGCAATGGCTCGCGACACGGATGTTGGAGGCCGCTGGATGGCGGCGCACGCGCAGACGACGACCCTCGATGATGACTTCGACCATCTCGTCGCCCGCCTGGAATCAGGCTCGCAGTACCTCTGCGAGCACCTGCGGCGGCTGAAGGACATCACGAACGAGCCGCACGTCGTGGAGGCGCTGCGGATCGCGAACCTCCCCGAGGAGAAGCAGACATGAAGCGCAGCAAGAGCGTCAACCTCGTCGTCGTGCCGTTGCTCGCAGCGGCGTTTCTCGCCGGATGCGGCAACGAGGAGAAGGAGACGGCGTACTGCGTCGACCAGAACAACCAGGTGACCGACAACGAGTACTGCGACCGCGGCAACAACTCGGGCTTCTTCTGGTTCTTCGGCGCGCCGGGACTCGGCCGCGGCTCCTTCGCCGGCGCCGGTGAGCGGATCAACTCGACCGACAGGGCCGCCCTCGCGCGGCGCGGCGGCTTCGGATCGAGCGCGAAGACCGGCGGCGTCGGCCGGGCGACCGGCCGGACGATCTCCGGCGGCGGATGAACCGCCACGACATCGAGCCGCGGCAGGGCTGGCCCGCGACGATCGAGGAGCAGGGCCTCATCTACTGGAAGACGCCGCTGCCAGACGGCGAGGAGATCTCCTACTGGCACGAGGGCGCCCACTACTCGCTGACGAGCGACGAGGTCTACGACGTCGAGGCGATCGCGCGGCTCATGCTCGAGATGCTCGTCGAGGCGGGCGACTACATCATCGAGGAGAACCTCTTCGCGCAGATGGGGATCCCCGGCTGGGCGGTCCCGCGCATCAAGGAGACGTGGGAGTCCGAGCCGCCGATGCTCTACGGGCGCTTTGACTTCGCCTACGGCCACGACGGCGTCGCCAGGCTGCTGGAGTACAACGCCGACACGCCGACCGGCCTGCTCGAATCGGCCGCGGTGCAGTGGTACTGGGCGCGCGACGTCTTCGGCGAGGGCGTCGACCAGTGGAACATGCTGCACGAGATGCTCGTCGCGCGCTGGCGCGAGCTGGCGCAGGCGGGCCGCCTGCCGGGCGCGCGGCTGCACCTGCTGCACACGAGCGCCGAGCAGTCCGGCGAGGACTTCATGACGATCGGCTACCTGACCGAGACCGCGCGCGCGGCGAACCTCATGTGCGAGCTGATGGCGATCGAGAGCCTCGGCTTCGTCGACGGCCAGGGCTTCGTCGACCTCGCCGGCAACCCTGTGCGGACCGCCTTCAAGCTCTATCCGTGGGAGTGGATGGTGCGCGAGGACTTCGGCACGCAGGCGCTCGAGCACATGGGCGACGGCGACGGCCAGACGGTCTGGATCGAGCCGATCTGGAAGATGCTGTGGTCCAACAAGGGCATCCTGCCGGTGCTGCACCGCCTCTTCCCCGAGAACCCGAACATCCTGCCGGCGTGGTTCGACGGCGAGCAGCCCGCCGGCCTGCAGAGCTACATCCGCAAGCCGCTGCTCGCGCGCGAGGGCGCGAACGCGACCGTCGTGATCGACGGCAAGGTCGCCGAGGAGGGGCCCGACCAGGACTACGGCGAGGAGGGCTTCGTCGTGCAGGAGTACACCGATCTCGGGGACTACGGCGGCGGCGCGCGCCCGGTGCTCGGGGTCTGGACCGTCGACGTCGAGCCCGCCGGGCTCGGGATCCGTGAGACCGACGGGCTGCTGACCACCAACACGTCGCGGTTCGTCCCGCACGTGATCGCATAGTGGACGCGGCCGGAACTTCTGCGCGTGAAATCGCGGGATGCCCGGCCGTGATCTGACGGTCGGCGGTGCCCGGCTGCGTGCTGGTGGCACGGGGTCGGGCGCCGAGGGGCCGTCAGGCACGGATCGGGCGTCCGCCAAACGCGCAGAACCTGCGGACGCGTCCACTAGCCTGCGGGGTCACTACGGGAGGAGACGACCATGCTGGAACTCGTCGGGCAGGTGCTGGCCTACTCGGGAATCGGCCTTGTCGTGCTCGTGGCCGGCTTCTTCGTCATCGACGTCCTGACGCCGGGCAAGCTCGGCGCGCTCGTCATGGACGGCAACCCCAACGCCGCGATCCTCACGGCGACGACGCTCGTGTCGCTCGGGCTGATCATGTGGTTTGCGATCTTCTTCACCGGAGCGGGCTGGAATGGCCTCGATGACGCGCTCGTCTACGGCGCGGTCGGCGTCGTCGCGCAGGCCGTCGGGTTCTTCGTGCTGGACCTGCTGACGCCCGGCAAGCTCAACGTCATCTGCGCGCGGGAGCGGCTGCACCCGGCGTCGTTCGTGTCCGCGGCGGTGCAGCTGTCGGTGGCGCTGGTGGTGTGCGCGTCGCTGACGTAGCGGTCCAGTACGAGGAGCGCTACTGGTACCCCGATGACGGCTCGATCGTCTGGGTCGCCGGCTACACGCCCGTCGATCCGGCGCGCGGGCGCTACCTCGCCCGCTACGCGCCGGAGCTGCACGCGCGCGGGCTCGTCGTCGCAGGCGTCGCGGGCGCAGCGCGCTTTCACGACGACGTGCTGCAGTCCGCGGCGGTCGCGCCGGGCGCGCCGCTCGAGCTGCGCCGCGACCCGGGCAACGAGCACGATCCCAATGCCATCGCCGTGTTCGCGGGCGGTGCGGGGCAGGTCGGCTTCGTGCCGCGCGAGGTCGCCGCGTCACTCGCGCCGCAGCTCGACGCCGGGCGCGTCTGGTCGGCGGTCGTGCTGCGCGAGCGCCGCGCCTCCCCGCGCGACCCGCGCAGCGGTCTGACGATGCTGCTCGCGCCGGCCGCGTCGATCGAGCTGCGCGAGCGCGGGCGGCGCTGACGGCCGGCTGGTGGGTCGCCCAGGAACGTTGTGCAACGTTTGTGGGCGGCCCACTAGCTCGCGCAGACAATCCTGTCGCCCATAACGGGATCGACGCGCGCGCAGCGGGCATCATGTAGCCAGATGCCGCGCGAAACCGGATTTCCCACGCAGGATGCGCAGGACGACTTCCTGCGCGCGCGGCGGCGGCGGGTCTTCGCGCAGCTCAGCTCGGTGATGCGGCTGGAGCTCGGCGACGTCGACGTCATGCTGCCCTTCGACGAGGTCGTCGACGCGCTCGGCCGCGTCGGCGAGCGGGACATCGGCATCACCTCGATCGCGATCGCGTCGATCGTCGGCACGGTCGACCGGCGCAAGGAGTTCGACCGCGAGTTTCGCCCGACCTCATCGCGCGCGCGAGCGCGCTTCGAGCGGATCGCCGAGGCGTCGCGGCGCGGGGTCTCACTGCCGCCGATCGACGTCTACCGCGTCGGCGAGCTGCACTTCGTGCGCGACGGCCACCATCGGGTCGCGGTTGCCCGCGCGCAGGGGCGCGACAGGGTCGACGCCCATGTCGTCGAGGTCCTCACGCGAGTTCCCGCCGACAGCTCGATCACGCTCAACGACCTGCCGCTGAAGAGCCACGAGCGCCTGTTTCACGAGCGCGTGCCGCTGCCAGCCGACGCGCGCGCACGGATCGCGCTCACCGACCCGATGCAGTTCGGCACCCTCGCGGAGGGCGTCGAAGCGTGGGGCTATCGCCTCAGCCAACACGACGAGCGCTACTACGACCGCACGCAGACGGCGCTGCGCTGGTGGCACGAGGAGTACGTCGCGGTCGTCACGATCCTGCGCGAGGCGGAGCTGATCGGTCGGCGCGAGACCGAGACCGATGCGTACCTGCGGCTGTCGGGCGAGCGCTACCGGATCATGCGCACGCAGCAATGGAGCGACGAGGCGGTCGCGCGGGTGCGGCGCGGGCGCTGAGAACCGGCTGCGCCGGCGAGGCGCGCCGGGGACTACCCGCCCGCTCGGACCTCCACGTTCAGCACGTCGGTGCCGGCCGTTTGCCACAGCCGCAGCCGCAGCGCCACGTACATCTCCATCCCGCGTGCGGCGGTGATGTCACCGAGGTCCATGATCGAGCTCGCCGGCCAGCCGAACTCCTGCAGCAGCTCACCGACGTCGCTCTTGGCCTGCGCGTCGTTGCCGGCGACGAACATCGCATGCGCGCCGTCGACGAGGGTCGGCTGCACCATCAGCGCCGCCGTCACCGTGTTCAGCGTCTTGACCACGCGGACCTCGGGAAACGCGCGCTGGATCTGCTCGCCGAGGCTGTCGTCGTTGCAGACGGTCAAGGTCGGCGGCATGTCGTTCGACGAGGCCAGCGGGTTTGCGACGTCGATCAGCAGCTTGCCGGCGAGCAGCTCGGCGCCCGCCAGCGCGAGCGCATCCAACGATGCCGTGCCCGCCGTCGCATTGATGACGATCTCGCCGAAGCCGGCCGCGTCGGCGAACGTGCCCTCGCTGGCGGGCCCGCCGATGCTCGCCGCCCAGGCCACCGCGGCCTCGTTGCCGGTGGTGCGTGAGCCCAGCCGCACCTCATGGCCGCCGCTCAGCAGCGCGCTCGCGAGCGTCCGCCCGACGGTGCCGGTGCCAAGAACGCCAATCCGCATCCGCGGAGCGCTACTCGGGGGCCGTCGAGCCGCCGTCGGCGCCGGCCGCCGCGCGTGCGGGTGGGTCCTTCTCGCTCTCGGCTTCGACAGCCGCCGCGGCGGCCTGCGCTCCGGCGCGCTGCTCCTGCCTGCTGCTCTTCAGGCTCGACCCGTCGTGAGGATCGAAGAGGTGGGCCTTCGCGCCGTCGATCCAGAGCCGCGCGCGCGAGCCCTCGCTGATCTCCGACTCGGGGTTCAGGCGCGCCACGGCCCTGCCGCCGCCCCCGCCGCTCGGCGTCTCGGCGACGCCGGCATCGCGCGCGAGGTCGGCGAGCTGATCGGAGCTGACCGCGCCGCCCTCGAAGGAGAAGTAGGCGTAGATCTCCGATCCCAGCGACTCGAGCACCTCGACGGGCGCCTCGAACTCGACGCCACCGGGGTGGTTGGGCGGCGCAAGGGCGGCGTCCTCGAAGTCCTCTGGCCGGACGCCGACGATGACCTCGCCGGTGTGCGACACGCCCTCCGGCACGGCGAGCTCGGCGAACGGCAGCTTGAGCTTCGCGCCGCTGATCGTGGCCGAGAAGAAGTTCATCGCGGGCGATCCGATGAAGCCGGCGACGAAGATGTTGATCGGGTCGTTGTAGAGCATGCGCGGCGTGTCGACCTGCTGCAGGACGCCGGCGCGCATCACGGCGACGCGGTCGCCGAGCGTCATCGCCTCGGTCTGGTCGTGCGTGACGTAGACCATCGTCGTCGAGAGGTCCTTCTGCAGCCGCGCGACCTCCGTGCGCGTCTGCACCCGCAGCTTGGCGTCGAGGTTCGACAGCGGCTCGTCCATCAGGAACGCCTGCGGGTCGCGGACGATCGCGCGGCCCATCGCGACGCGCTGGCGCTGGCCGCCGGAGAGGTTGGACGGCTTGCGGTCCAGGTGCTCGCTGAGATCGAGGATCTTGGCGGCGCCCTCGACCTTCTTGTCGATCTCGCCCTGGTCGACCTTCGCGAGCTTCAGCGCGAAGCCCATGTTCTCGCGCACGGTCATGTGCGGATACAGCGCGTAGTTCTGGAAGACCATCGCGATGTCGCGATCGCGCGGCGACAGGTTGTTGACGACCTTGTCGCCGATCAGCAGCTCACCCTCCGAGATGTCCTCCAGGCCGGCGATCATCCGCAGCGCGGTCGACTTGCCGCAGCCCGACGGGCCGACGAGGATCATGAACTCGCCGTCCTTGATGTCGAGGTTCATGTGCTTGACGGCCTCGGTGCCGTCGGCGTAGCGCTTGGTGATGTCGTGCAGCTTGATGTCGGCCATGCGGGAGGTCCTCCTATCCCTTGACGGCGCCTGCTGTGAGACCGGCCACGATGCGGCGCTGGAAGATGAGCACGAAGATGATGATCGGGATCGTCACGAGGACGGCGGCGGCGGCGATGTTGCCGGTCGGCGCGGTGAACTGCGACTCGCCGGTGAAGAAGGCGAGCGCCGCCGGCACGGTCCGCGCGCGGTCTGAGGACGTCAGCGTGATCGCGAAGAGAAAGTCGTTCCAGGCGAAGATGAAGACCAGGATCGCGGCGGTGAAGACGCCGGGCGTCGCGAGCGGCAGGATCACCTTGCGAAACGCCTGCCATGGCGTCGCGCCGTCGACCTGGGCCGCCTGTTCGAGCTCCCAGGGGATCTCTCTGAAGAACGCGACGAGCGTGTAGATCGCCAGCGGCAGCGCGAATGTCAGGTACGGGATGATCAGGCCGGGATACGTGTCGTACAGGCCCAGCGCGCGCCACATGTCAAACAAGGGGCCGACGACGGAGATCGGCGGGAACATCGCGATCGCCAGGGCGCCGGCGAGGATCAGCGTCTTGCCCGGGAAGTCCAGCCGCGCGATCGCGTAGGCGGTGAACGCCGCGAGCGTGACCGCGATGATCGTCGCGATCAGCGCGATCAGGATCGAGTTGATGAGCGGTCGCAGCAGCGGCGAGTCCAGCCCGCCGGAGAAGAGGGTGGTGTAGTTCTCGAACGTCGTGTCGGTCGGGATGAACTTCTTGTCGCTCACCGTAGCGGGCGACTTGAACGACAGCGAGATCAGCCACAGCACCGGGACCAGCGCGTAGACCAGGACGATTGCCAGTGCGACGGCCCAGCCGGAATATGCCCGGCGACTGCGATTCTCCATGGCTACTTCTTGGCTCCTTGCGACGGGACGGCCGTGCCGAGGACGCGCACGAACACGAACGCGATCAACAGCACCAGGATGAAGATCAGCACGGAGACCGCCGAGCCGAGGCCGAGGTTCAGGCGGGAGATGAGCTGGTTGTAGCCGAGGATCGACACCGACTCGGTGTCCTGCGAGCCGCGCGTCATGATGAAGATCGAGTCGAACACGCGGAAGGCGTCCAGCGTGCGGAACAGCAGCGCGACGAGCAGCGCCGGCTTGAGCAGCGGCAGCGTGATGCGCCAGAAGCGCTGCCAGGCGCTCGCGCCGTCGACCTTCGCCGCCTCGTAGAGGCCGTTGTCGATCGTCGCCAGGCCGGCGAGCAGCAGCAGCGCCATGAACGGCGTCGTCTTCCAGACCTCGGTGAGGATGATGACCGTGAAGGCGTCCTGGCGATTGCCGAACCAGGCCTTGTCGTCGGCGACGAACGGCAGGTTGTTGACGAAGCCGCTGCTGGGATCGAAGGCGAAGAACCAGGCGAACGCCGCGACGACGGTGACGATGCCGTACGGGATCAGGACCGAGGTGCGGATCAGGCCGCGCGCGAACAGCGCCCGGTGCATCACCAGCGCGAGCGCCATGCCGAGGATCAGCTCGATCGCGACCGACACGACCGTCACGAGCGTCGTGTTGAAGAGGTCCTGCCACCACAGCGGCGAGCTGAGCACCGCGCCGTAGTTGTCCAGGCCGACGAACCCGCTCTCCTCCGGAAAACGCAGGTCGACCGTCTGCAGCGACAGGACGATCGCGTAGAGGATCGGATACACCGTCACCAGCAGCATCGCGATGACCGCCGGTGCGCAGAGCATCAGCGCGAGCTTGCGCTCGGCCTTCGTGCGATCGGTCGTCTGCGTCGGGCCGCCGCGCTTGCGTTGCGACTTGCGGGTTGCCGACTGACCTACCTGTGGTGGAGCGGCGGTGCTCACAGCAGACCCTCGCGCTTGACGGCCTTCTCGACGTTGTCGCGCAGCGTGTCGTAGGTCGACTGGGCGTTGCGCGGGTCGATCTTCGTCGTCGGGTGGACGGCGCGCTGGATCGCCAGCGAGAGGTCCTGGTAGGCGGGCGACTGCGACGGGCGCGGCGCGGCGTTGTTGATCGCCTGGCGGACCTGGTCGGCGAAGCCGGGGTAGACCTTGTCGATCTCGGGCTGGTCGTAGAGATCCTCGCGGACCGGCGGCAGGCCGCCGAGCGTGGCGACCTCGAGCTGGTTGTCGGGCTTCACGAGGCACTCGATGGCGGCGAAGGCCTGCTCCTTGTGCTTGGAGAACGACGAGACGCCGATGTTGATGCCGCCGATCGGCGGCCTGCTCGGGTTACCCGCGTCGACGGCCGGGAACTGCGCGACGCCCATCTGCTTGAAGACGTCGGGAGCGTTCTCCTTCGCCGACGGATAGACGAACGGGTAGTTGATCTGGAACGTCGAGTCGCCGGCCTCGAAGCCCAGCCGCGCGGTGTCCTCGGTCGAGGTCGTGATGTTCGGTGCCGCCACCGCCGAGTCCGAGAGCCGGCCCATGACCTGCAGCGCCTTCTTCGTCGGCTCCTCCTCGAGCTGGACCTCCTTCGGCCCGGCGAGAATCGACGTGCCGGCGGATTCGATCAGCTGGTTCGTCAACACGACGAGCCCCTCGTAGCGGTTGCCCTGCACCTGGATGCGCCCCTCGGCGGGTCCGATCTTCTCGCCCATGTCGATCATCTCGTCCCAGGTCTTCGGCGGGGTGGGCACGCGATCCTTGCGGTACCACAGCAGCTGCGTGTTGGACCAGATCGGCACCGTGTAGAGCTGGTCCTCGAAGCTCGCGGTCTCCAGGACGGACTTGAAGACGTTCGCCGTCACGGCGCGCTCGGTGTCCGCGGGCACCTCCTCGAGCCAGCCGGCGTTGGCGAACTCGCCCGTCCACACGACGTCGAGGCCGAGCAGGTCCAGCGACTGGTCCTCTGCTCCCAGGCGCCGCACGAGCTGCTCGCGCTGCTGGTCGGCCTGCGCCGGCAGGTACTCGAAGTTGATCTTGTAGGCGCCGTTTGACTGCTTCGAGCAGCGCTCGGCGATCTTCGTCGGCCCGCCGCTGGGCTCGTTGAAGATGAACCAGTTCAGGGTGACCGGGCCGCGCGTCGCGGTCTCGTCGCTGCCGCACGCGGCGACTGCGAACGCAAGGGCGATCGACGCCGCCGTGATGAGCATCCTCCCACGCACGAACCGCACAGTACCCCTGCGCGCAAGTTGCGAACCTCACTATTCGCAGACCGCGAGAACACCCTCCCCGGGTTGCAGGCGCGCTGGCGCCGGCGCGCCCGCCCCGAGCCGCTGCGGGTGCGTCGCGCGCACGATCGTTCCGGCCGGCGGGCACGCGCGCGGCGCGTCGCTCATGTTGATCGCCACGAGGTGGCGATCGCCGCGGCGGTAGGCGAGCACGCCGTCGTCGATGTCGTCGACGAAGCTCAGGCCGTCGCCGAGCGTGCGACGGCTCGCGATGAGGTCGCGGTAGAGGCTGAGCATCGAGTCGGGCGCGCCCGACTGTTGCGCGACGCCGCCGCCGTCGACCTCGATCGCGGGCAGCCACGGCGTCGCAGCGGCCGGGGTGAAGCCGCCGTGCGGCGCGTCGCCGTCCCAGAGCATCGGGTGGCGGTGGCGGTCGCGGCCGGCGCGGTCGTGCGGGGGGTCGCCGCCGGGCCCGTCGGCCATCCCGATCTCGTCGCCCTGGTAGACGAAGACGGCGCCCGGCAGCGTGAGCGCCAGCAATGCCGCCGCACGCGTATTGCCATGGCCGACGCGGTCTGGCAGCCGCGGGAAGTCGTGGTTTGAGAGCACCCAGGCGATGCGGCCGGCGGCCCCGGCAGGATCGAGCGCAGCGGCGATCGCGGCGCGATAGGCGCGCGCGTCCCAGCGCGCGTGCAGCAGCTCGAAGGCGAACGCGCAGTCGACGTGCTCGAGGTACGGCGGCAGCTGCGCCGCGGGCAGGTAGACCTCGCCGACGAGCAGCGCATCGTCGCCGACCGCGCCGCGCAGCGCGCCGAGCGCGAGCCCGATGTCGGGCGCGTTGCGGCTGTGGACGGGCTCGAGGGCGCCCGCGTCGCCGAGCTCGGGCAGGACCGGGGGTGCGCTTGCGGGCGGATCGTCGCGCAGCTCGGGATCCTTCAGCAGCCGGTCGATCGCATCGAGGCGAAAGCCGTCGACGCCGCGGCGCAGCCAGAAGCACAGCGACGCGGCGACCGCCTCGCGCACGTCCGACCGGCGCCAGTTCAGGTCGGGCTGCTCGGCATAGAAGGAGTGCAGGTACCAGCGCCCGCTCTGGCGGTCGCGCGACCAGGCGCCGCCGCCGAACGCCGCCAGCCAGTTGTTGGGCGGCTCGTCGCCGTCGGCCCACACGTAGCGCTCGGGGTGCGCGCGAAACCACGGGTGCTCGATCGACGTGTGACAGGGCACGACGTCCATCAGCAGCTTCAGGCCGCGCTCGTGGGCGGCGGCGATCAGCGTGTCGGCGTCGTCGAGCGTGCCGAAGCGCGGATCGATGTCCTCGTAGTCGGCGACGTCATAGCCGCCGTCCGCCATCGGCGACGGGTACACGGGCGACAGCCAGACCGCGTCGGCGCCCAGCTCGCGGACGTGATCCAGGCGCGCGGCGATCCCGCGCAGGTCGCCGTCGCCGTCGCCGTCGGTGTCCTGAAAGGAGCGCGGATAGACCTGGTAGACGACGGCGTCGAGCCACCAGGGCGATGTCGGCGAGGCGGGCATGCGCCCTCATGCTCGCGCATGAGGGCGCGCGCCGCCCGCCTCGAGCCCCGGTCCTCACGCGGGAGTACAGAGGGCGATACCTGCGGGCGAGGTCAGTCGCAGGCCACCTCACCTGTTGCGCCGTCGGGCGCGCCCTTGATGCAGAAGTCGTGCGTGTTGTCGGGGATGAAGGCCAAGCCGAGGATCAGGCCGAGCATGAGCACGGCGGCGACGACCGCCAGAAGAAGCTTCAATGGTGTGACCATGCGATCAAATGCTCCTGTCGTTGCGTTGACGGGCATGAGCAGCCGATTTCTGCTCCCCCAGCGCCAGAATGTACGTGCCTGAACCACGCTCGACGCGCCAACTTCTGAGCGGGCGCGTGCCACCGGACGCCCGTGGCCTCGCCGCCGCGCTGCCCGACGAGCCGCGCTGGGTCGAGACGCGCGCGCTGCTGCTGTCGGGTGAAGCGGTCGTGCGGGGCACGGCGGACGGCGGCGGCGCAGTCGTGCTCGACCCGGCGCTGCCGTCCGGGTTCCTCGTCGGGCGCGCCGATCGATCGATGCTGCGCGATGTGGCCGACGCGGCGCCGCAGGACTTCGAGCTCGTCGTCCAAGCCGGCGCGTTCGACGATGCGCGCGCCGCGCTGCCGGGCTGGAGGGTTGCCACGGCGACGGTGCTGTCGCCCGCGTCGACATGGCGAGCGGGCGACGGCGAGATCGCCGCCGGCGTCGTCGTCAGCGCGCCGCCCGAGGCGCGCTGGCTGGCGCGCGTCCCGCAGGAGGACGAGGTGCGCTTCTATGCGGCCATGGCGCAGGCGATCGCGCTGCGGCTGGTCGCGGGCGAGGTGGTCGCGGTGTGCGCCGCCGGCGACGTCACCGAGTCGCTGTGGGACGTCGGCATCGACACCGTCGAGAGCCACCGCCGCGCCGGGCACGGCGCCGCCGTGTTCCGGGCGCTCGCGGCGCACATGGCCGCGGGCGGCAGGCAGCCGGTCTGGTGCGCGCAGGACGACAACGTCGCCTCGTTGACGATGGCGGCGCGGCTGGGCTTCAAGCCCGTCGACCGGATCGGGATCCTGAAGCGCGGCGGGTGAGGCGGGCGCCGCGCGCTCATGAGATTGCTCTGAGGATCGCGTTCGGGACCGTAGCTGGCGGGCAAGACGACAGCACTGTCGTTCAACACAGGAGGCTGTACGCATGGCTGCTGACGCCGGACCCCCCCTTGTTCTCATGGCCCTCGGCCTCGTTCTCTGGCTGGCCGTCACCGCCACGGTGGCCGGTATCTCGATCCAGACCGTCGGCATGATCCTCTTCGTCGTCGGCGCGATCTGGCTCGTCGTAGAGCTGATCCAGGCCCGCTCCGTCAGCCGTGGCCCCGTCGTCGGCGAGCGCGTCGTCGAGGAGCCCGTCGCGTACCGCGACCGCAGGATCTAGTCGGCACGCATTCCGCGCGCACCAGTGCGCGTCGGCCGTGAGCAGCTCAAGCTGTTCACGGCCACCGCCGGCGGGGCGGCGCGCGTCAGAGCGCGACCGTCCTGCCGTCGATGAAGTGCTCCGAGGACGCGATGATCTCCTCGACGAGATCCTGCGGGACCGCGGCATCCGTCGTGAGGATCATCACGGCGTGCTGGCGTTCGCCGTTGTCGGGCGAATGGCCGACCGCCGCCGAGCCGATGTTCACGCCGCGCTGGCCGAAGAACGTGCCCACCTGGCCGATCACGCCCGGCACGTCGATGTAGCGAAACAGCGTCAGGTGCGGCTCGAGCTGGAGGTTGAAGCGCTGTCCCCAGGCCTGCAGCAGATGCGGGCGGTTGCGGCGCCCGATCGTCGTGCCGGCGACCATCGTCGTGCCGTCGCCGCAGACCACGTTGACCCGGACGAGGTCGGTGAAGTCGCGCGCGACGGTGCTCTTGGACTCGACGACCTCGATCCCGCGCTCTTCGGCGATCGCGGGTGCGTTGACCGCGTTGATCGGCTCCTCCGTGTGGCCCCCCAGTATGCCGAGCAGCACGGCGGTCCCCAGCGGCCGCGTGTCGCGCTCGGCGATGCGGCCGTTGCACTCGATCTCGATGCGGTCGATCGAGCCGCACAGTGCGAGCGCCGTGCCGAGCTTGCCGAGCTGGTTGCAGAGCGGCAGGAACGGGCCGAGCACCTCCATGTCCTCGGGCTTGATCGTCGGCGCGTTGATCGCGGTCGTGACACTGCCGCCCTGCAGGGCGGCGACGATCTGCTCGGCCGCCTGGTAGCCCGCGCGATCGTTGGCCTCGGTCGTCGAGGCACCGAGGTGCGGCGTGACGATGACGTTGGGATAGCCGAACAGCGGATGGTCGGTGATCGGCTCGGTCTGGAAGACGTCGAGCGCCGCTCCGCCGACCTTGCCGCCGTCAAGTGCGGCCTCGAGGTCCTCGTCGACGATCAGCGAGCCGCGCGCGACGTTGAGGATCCGCACGCCGTCGCGCATCTTCGCGAAGGCCGCCGCGTTCAGCCAGCCGTCGGTCTCGGCGGTGTTGGGCAGGTGGACGGTGATGAAGTCCGCCTGCGCGTAGAGCTCGTCCGTGCTGTCGCACTTCTCGACGCCGAGGTTCGCGTAGCGCTCGGTCGCCACGTACGGGTCGTAGGCGATGACGCGCATGCCAAAGCCCTTCGCGCGCGCCGCGACGAGCTGCCCGATGCGCCCGAAGCCGAGCACGCCGAAGGTCTTGTCCATCAGCTCGACGCCCGTGAAGTGCTTGCGGTCCCAGCGGCCCGCGACGAGCGCCCCGTGCGCCTGCGGGATGTTGCGCGCGAGCGCGAGCAGCAGCGCCATCGTGTGCTCGGCTGCGGTCACGATGTTCGAGCGCGGCGCGTTGGCGACGATGATGCCGCGCTTCGTGGCGGCGGCGACGTCGATGTTGTCGATGCCGACGCCCGCGCGCGCGATCACCCGCAGCCGCGGAGCATGGCCGATCAGCTCGGCGTCGAGCTTTGTCGCCGAGCGGATCAGGATCCCCTCGTAGTCGCCGATCTGCTCGATGAGCTGCTCGCGCGACCAGCCGATCCCGAGGTCTACGTCGAAACCCGCGACCTGCAGCAGGTCCATCCCGGAGTCGCCGATCGCCTCGGCGACCAGCACGCGCCCGGCCGTCACTTCGCCTCCATGCGCTCGACGACCCAGTCGATGCAGGCGGTCAGCGCCTGCACGTCGGCCGGCTCGATCGCCGGGAACATCCCGACGCGCAGCTGGTTTCGCCCGAGCTTGCGGTAGGGCTCGACGTCGACGATCGCGTTCGCGCGCAGTGTCGCGGCGACGCTCGCGGCGTCGACGCCGTCGGCGAAGTCGATCGTGCCGACGACGAGCGAGCGCTTGGCGCTGTCGGCGACGAACGGTGACGCGTAGGACGACGCCTGCGCCCACCCGTAGAGCGTGTCCGAGGACTGCGTCGTGCGCTGCACGCACCACTCGAGGCCGCCGTTGTCAAGCATCCAGTCCAGCTGCTCGGCGAGCAGCACGAGCGTCGCGAGCGCGGGGGTGTTGAGCGTCTGGTCCTGGCGCGCGTTGGCCAGCGCGGTGCTCAGGCTGAGGAACTCGGGGATCCAGCGCCCGCCGGCGGCGATCTCGTCGACGCGCTCGATCGCCGCCGGGCTGAGTAGCGCGAGCCACAGGCCGCCGTCGGACGCAAAGCTCTTCTGCGGCGCGAAGTAGTAGGCGTCCGCCTGCGCGGCGTCGAGCGGCAGCCCGCCGGCGCCGGAGGTGGCGTCGATCAGGACGAGCGCGTCGCCGGCGTCCGCCGGGCGAACGACCGGCAGCATGACGCCGGTGGAGGTCTCGTTGTGCGCCCAGCAGATCGCGTCGGCGGCGCGATCGCCGACGGGCTGCGGTGCGTCGCCGGGCGCCGCGTCGACGATGATCGGATCATCGAGAAAGGGCGCCTTGCGCGTGACGTCGGAGAACTTGCGGCTGAACTCGCCGAAGGTCAGGTGCAGCGGGCGCTCGCGCACGAGCGAGAGCGCCGCCGCGTCCCAGAAGGCGGTCGTGCCGCCGTTGCCGAGCGCGACCTCATAGCCGGCGGGCGCGCCGAGCAGCTGCGCGACGCCGCCGCGCACGCGGCCGACGAGCGCGCGGACCGGCTTCTGGCGGTGCGACGTCCCCAGCAGCGCGGCGTGCTCGCCGGCGAGCGCCGCGAGCTGCGCGGGGCGCACCTTCGAGGGACCGCAGCCGAACCGGCCGTCGGACGGCTTGAGGCTCTCGGGGATCTGCAGCTGCGTGCTCGTCGTCATGGGCAGACGTCCGTTGGTCGCGGGTGAAGGTCTGTGCCCAGGCGCGCGGCTGCGTGCTCTCCGCCGCTCCCCGGTGGTGCCCCACCCGAACGCCAGTTGCGACGGCAGCGCTGAGTCTAGTGGACGCGTCCGCAAGTTCTGCGGGTTTTCCGGGCGCCCGATCCGCGCCTGACGTCCGCCGGCGCCCGCCCCCGTGCCACCAGCACGAAGGCGGGACACCGTCGACCGTC
>CADCVQ010000116.1 GCA_902806175.1 uncultured Solirubrobacteraceae bacterium | reverse complement strand
TCCGCGCCGCCGCGCACCGCGCAGCGCGGCGACGGCGAACGCGGCGTCGGCCAGGCCCTCGAGGTCGCGTCCGAGCCGCGTCGGCACCGACGCTCGCGCCAGGCGCCCGTCGAGCGCGTCGCTGGCGAATGCCAGCGCGCAGATCCACGGCTGCGGCGTGTCGGCCGCCGCCGGGGCAAGCCAGACGCGCAGGAGCGTGCAGGCATCGGCCGCCGCCAGGTTGCGCGGCTCGCCGTCGTCGTTCTCGAGCATCCCGATGTGCCAGTCCAGCATGAGCCAGGTGAGCGCCCACGAGGCGGCGAACGCCGGCGTGCGGCGCCGGAACGGCTCGCGCTGCGCGAGCGCAAGCGCCACCCAGGCGGCTGCTCCGGCCGCCATCCACGTACGCATCCGATGCACCGTCTGCGGCCGCGCGGCGCGCTGCTGGTTGGCGCGCCGCTGGCTCTCACGTAGGAAGCGCCCGACCGCGCGCGGGGCGAACTGCGCCGTGCGCAGGAGCGTGAGCTGCTCGCGCGCCCAGATCTCGCCGTCCGTCAAGGTGATCCCCGGCCGCACGGGGTACGCACGATACCCACAGGATCTCCGGCGAGGCAGTGATGAGCGTAAACACAACACAGAGCGACGCGCTGTTTGGCACCTCGCGGTTCGTGCCGCGCCTGTGGATCTACTCGAACTTCCATTGCAACCTCGCGTGCGACTACTGCGTCGTCGCCAGCTCACCGCGCGCGCGGCGCCGCGAGCTTCCGGTTGCGCGGGTGCGCGCCCTCGTCGACGAGGCCGTGGGCGAGGGCTTCCGCGAGATCTACATCACGGGCGGCGAGCCGTTCGTCCACCCGGAGATCATCTCGATGATCGAGTACGCCTCCGAGCGGTTGCCGACTGTCGTGCTGACGAACGCGATGCTGTTCACGGGACGCCGCCGCGCCGACCTCGCGCGCCTCGCGGGCCGGCCCGGCGTGACGCTGCAGTCCTCGGTCGACGGCGCCTGCGCGGCGACGCACGACCGCTGGCGCGGCGCAGGGTCCTGGGACGCGGCGATGGCGGGGCTGCGTTACGCGGCCAGTCTCGGGCTGGCGCTGCGTGTCGCGATGACCCGCACGCCGGACAACGACGACGAGATCGAGGACGTGCGTGACATGCTCGCGGACATGGGCATCGTGGGCGAGGCTTTCGCGGTGCGTCCGCTCGTGTCACGCGGCTTCGCGCAGGGCGCGCCGGGTGCCGTCGCCGTCTGCGACGCGATCATCGCCCCCGAGCTGACGATCACCGCCGACGGCGCGCATTGGCATCCGCTGGGCGCCGACGTGGACGCATGCTCGGACTTCGTCGTCGCGCGTGGGGAGATCGCGCTGGCCGACGCGAAGCGGCTGGTCGTCGAGCGCCTACTCGAGCTGGGCAAGGCCGCGAGCTCACCGGCCACGTTCCGCTGCGCAGTGTGAGCACCGGCCCCCTCGTCTCGATCCTCATCCCGACGCTCGACGAGGAGCACGAGCTGCCACGCCTGCTCGACCATCTCGCCGCGCTGTACGGCGAGTGGGAGATCGTGGTCGCCGACGGCGGGTCGCGCGACGCAACCCTGCAGATCGCGCGCGCGCACCCCGCGCCGGCGCGCGTGGTCCAGAGCACCGGCGGGCGGGCTACGCAGCTCAACGCCGCCGCGCGCGCCGCGGGCGGCGACGTCCTGCTGTTCCTGCACGCCGACAGCCGCCTTCCGCGCGACGCGTATGCGTCGCTTGCGGAGGCTTGGCGCGCGGGCCCGCAGGTCGCGGGCGGCAACTTCGCGCTGCGCTTCGCCGGCGACGGCCGCTTCGAGCGCACGCTCGGCGTGGTGTACCGCCTCCAGCGCCGGCACGGCTTCTACTACGGCGACTCGTCGATCTGGGTGCGCCGCGACGCCTTCGACGCGCTCGGCGGCTTTCGCGAGATCGCGATCATGGACGACTACGACTTCGTGCGGCGCCTGGAGCGCAGCGCCGCCACGCGCTGCCTGCCGGGTCCCGCGACCACGTCGGCGCGGCGCTGGCGCCACGCAGGCATCGCGCGCACCCTCGCCGCCTGGTTTCTCATCCGCTGGCTGTTCGTCGCGGGCGTCGCGCCGCAGCGGCTCGCGCGCCTGTACCGCGTGGTGCGGTGAGCAGCTGCGTACGTCGAGGCGCTTCGCCGTCACAATGCGCGGCGTGTCTCGCGACGAGGACTTCCGTCAGCGCACGGACCTACCTAGCCATGCGCGTGCTATGACCGTTACCGCGCCGACGGTGCCGAAACCGGGCCGTGAACAACCTTGAGTGGCGAGTTTCTCAGCGTCAGCCTCACAACGTCGCCACTCGCCGAATGACGTCCATCCTCACGCGCGTGCGCGAGCTGGAGGTCGCGACGCGCCCCGAGCACCCCGACCTGACGGCCGCGCTCGCCGCGCGCTGGGCGCAGCTTCCGGCGCACGTCAAGCAGCCCAACCAGATGCTCGGCCGGCGGATGACCGGCTGCGAGGGAACGCACGGCGTCTTTCCGCGCTGCAACCTCGCCTGTTCCCCCTGCTACCACGCCAAGGAGGCGCAGCGGGTGCGCACCGACGGCGACCACACCGAGCACGAGGTCGACCGCCAGATGGCGCTGCTGCGCGAGCTGCGCGGCCCCGGCCAGCACGCGCAGCTGATCGGCGGCGAGGTGACGCTGCTCGGCGCCCAGGATCACGCGCGCGCGCTGCAGGCGATGATCCGCCACGGCCGCAAGCCGATGTCGATGACACACGGCGACTTCGACTACGCGTACCTCGAGGCGCTCGCGCTGGACCCGCAGACCGGCCGGCCGCGCTTCGGGCACCTCGCGTTCGCCGGACACTTCGACTCGCTCATGTTCGGCCGGCGCGGGGTCAAGCGCCCGCGCAGCGAGGCCGAGCTTCACCCCTACCGCGAGCGCTTCTGCGCGATGTTCGAGCGGCTGAGGCGCGAGCACGGCGTCACGCACTACCTCGCGCACAACATGACGGTGACGCCGCGCAACATCGACGAGATCCCGACTGTGGTGCGCGCCGCGCGAGACCTGGGCTTTCGCATGTTCTCCTTTCAGCCCGCCGCCTACATCGGCAACGAGGCGCGCTGGAAGGACGACCTGCGCGCGTTCTCCACCGACGAGGTCTGGCGGCGCGTCGAGCAGGGCGCCGGGGCGCGGCTGCACTACGGCGCCGAACAGGTCGGCGACGCGCGCTGCAACCGCACGGCGCACGGGCTCTACGCCGGCGATCGGTACGCCGCGCTGCTGCACGAGGACGACCCGCGCGACGCGCTCGCGCTCGAGGACTTCATCGTGGCCTTCGGCGGGATGGACTTCGACGACCCGCAGCGCGGCCTCGTGGCCGCCCGCGCCGCGCGCGCGATCGCGCGCCATCCGGCGGTCCTGCGCAGCGGCGCCGCGTGGGCGCTGCGGCTGCTGCGCCGTCTCGGCGGCGTGCGCGCGATCCGCTGCGACCGGCCGCGGGCGATCACGTACGTCATGCACGCGTTCATGGACGCGCGCGACGTCAAGCCCGCCTGGGAGCTGCTGCAGCGCGGCGAGCTCTCCGACGAGCCGCGGATCCGCGCGACGCAGGAGCGCCTGCAGGCCTGCTCCTACGCGATGGCCCACCCCGAGTCCCGCACGCTCGTCCCCGCCTGCGCGCAGCATTCGGTGCTCGATCCGCTGGAGAACCTGCGGCTGGCCGAGCTGCTGGCCGTGCGCGGCAGCTCATGACGGCGGCCGGCGCCAGGGTATCCCCTGAGATCACTTGCGGCTCACGCGCCCGCGGGTCACGGTCTGCCTGACGCCGCAGTCCGGGCGGGCCAACGAGGCCAGGAGATCGCGATGAGCACTCGCAAAAGCGACGGTGAGATGACCGAGCGTCCGCCCACGGCTCGTGGACGACCTGGCTCGCTCGAACAACTCAGCCAACGCGAACGCGAGGTCCTGGGCCTGATGGCGAGCGGACGCACCAACCACGGCATCTGCGACGTGCTGGCCCTGAACCCCAAGACCGTCGAAAGCCACGTGCGGGCGATCTTCCACAAGCTCGGGCTGCGCCAGACCGCGGACGAGCACCGGCGCGTTCTGGCGGTACTCCGCTACCTGGGTGCCGGCGCAACGGAGGTGCCCCCGCGCGTGCCGCCACACGCTCCGACGTCGCGCGCCGGCGCTCGCGGCCGTTAGCTTCGGCAGCCACCGGTAACGTCCTGTCCCGGTGCCGCCCGGCTGCGTCCGCTACGCCGCCGTAGCCAGGTTGCGGTCGTGCTGTGGTGGCCTCGGCGCTTTACAGGTAGCGGAGCACTGCCGGCACGCGACGGTGATCGTCCGACGCGGCGCGCAGCTCAAGCTTCTTGAAGATCGTGGCCGTCGGAGGCAGCGGTGGTGGCGGAGAAGGTGGCGGTGGAGGTGGTGGCGACAAAAACCTACGCATCACCGCAACTGACCGGTAGCCGGTGTGCCGCGGTTAGGATTGCCGCGTGCTGCCGGGTGAGACCGTAGGGGGCTACCGGATCGAGGGGGTGCTCGGTCGCGGCGGCATGGGCGTGGTCTACGAGGCGACTCACCTCTCGCTCGACCGTCGCGTTGCACTCAAAGCCCTGCGCACCGAACTGGCGAGCGACCCCGCCTTCGTCGAGCGCTTTCGCCGCGAGGGGCGCCTGCAGGCATCGTTCGATCACCCCCACGTCATCGACGTCTACGACGCCTTCGAGGCCGACGACGGGCTGTTCCTCGCCATGCGCCTGCAGCGCGGCGTCACGCTCGGAGAGCTGCTGCGAGCGGGCGAGCTCGACGGCCCGCGCGCGCTGGCGTTGCTGCGCCAGGTCGCCGAGGCGCTGGATGGCGCCCATGCCGCCGGGCTGGTGCACCGCGACGTCAAGCCCTCGAACGTGCTCGTCGGCGAGGACGACCATGCGTACCTCGGCGACTTCGGGCTGACGAAGGCCGGTGACGGAACCGAGATTACGGCGACCGGCGGGATGATGGGCACGCTCTCATACCTCGCGCCCGAGATCATCCACGGGGAGCCCGCGACGGCGGCCTCGGATCGCTACGCCTTCGCCGCCCTGATCTTCGAGTGCCTGACCGGCGACGTGGTCTTCCCGCGCTCGTCGGAGGCCGCGGTGCTCTACGCGCACACCAGCGAGTCGCCGCCCAGCGCCAGCGAGCGCCGGCCGGAGCTTCCGAGCGCGCTTGACCCTGTGCTTGCCGGAGCGCTTGCCAAGCTGCCCGCCCAGCGCCCGACCAGCGCCCGCGACCTGGTCGCGAGGGTCGAGCGGGCAATCGGTGGCGCGCGCCTTCCCGCGCCCGTGCCCGCCGCCTCGCGCGCTCCGGGCGCGACGCCCGCCACCGTCCCCACCGGGCCG
>CADCVQ010000115.1 GCA_902806175.1 uncultured Solirubrobacteraceae bacterium | reverse complement strand
AGCCTCTACCACTTCCAGGTCAAGGAGCGCGACGAGCCGCGCCCGCGCGCGGGGGTCCTGCGCACGCGCGAGTTCGTCATGAAGGACGCCTACACCTTCGACCGCGACGAGTCGGGGCTGCAGGCAAGCTACGACGCCTACGCGAGCGCCTACGACCGGATCTTCGAGCGCACCGGGCTGGAGTGGTACAGCGTCGAGTCCGACGTCGGGATGATGGGCGGCTCCGGCGCGCACGAATACATGGCGCCCTGCCGCGCCGGCGAGAACGAGGTCGCGCTCGCGCCGGGCTACGCCGCCAACGTCGAGGTCGCAAGCGCCGATCCGCAGCCCGTCGACCTGCCGGCGCCGCTGCGGGAGCCGGAGTCTGTGCACACGCCGGCGGCAACCACCGTCGATGCGGTCGCGCGGCTGCTCGAGGTGCCCGCAGGCGCGCTGCTGAAGTCCCTGCCGATCGTGATCGACGATGCCCGCGGCTTCGTAATCGTCGTCGTGCGAGGCGATCACCGCGTCAACGAGATCAAGCTGACGAACGCGCTCGGCGCGCCCTGGCGAGCGGCGGACGAGGACGAGATCGCCCAGCGGCTCGGGCCGCCGGGCTTCATCGGCCCGGTCGGCGCCGACGTGACGGTGCTGCTCGACGACGGCGTCGACAGCGAGGGCGGCTACGTCGCCGGCGCCAACGAGGCCGACCACCACCTGCGCGGCGTCAAGCCCGGGCGCGACTTCGACTTCGAGCGCGTCGACGTTCGCACCGTCGAGGCCGGCGACACGGTCGGCGGCCACGCGATCACGATCCAGGCCGCGATCGAGGTCGGCAACATCTTCCAGCTCGGGACACGCTACTCCGCACCGCTCGGCGCCATGTTCCTAGACGAGGAGGGCGTCCAGCGGCCGATCGTCATGGGCTCCTACGGCATCGGGCCGGCGCGGATCGTCGCGGCGGCGGTCGAGCAGTTCGCCGACGAGAAGGGGATCTCGTGGCCGCGCGCGCTCGCGCCGTGGGACGTCGAGATCGTCGCGCTCGGCAAGCCCGGCAGCGACGAGGTCGCGGCCGCCGAGGCGCTGTATCGCGAGCTGCGCGCGATCGGCCTCGACGTGCTGCTCGACGATCGCTCGGCGGGCGCCGGCGCGAAGTTCGCCGACGCAGAGCTGCTCGGCATCCCCCTGCGGCTCACGGTCGGCCGGCGCTCGCTGGAGTCCGGCCGTGCCGAGGCCCAGCGCCGCCGCGGCCTGCAGGACATCGAGGACGGCATTCCTCTGGAGGGTGCCGCCGAGGCGGTGGCCGGCCTGTGGCGGACGCTCCCGTAAGCGACGCCGCCCAGAAGGTCCGGCTGGGATTCCGGCGCCTCATGGGGCTGGACCGCTCCGGGCCGCCGCCGCCGCAGACGCGCAAGGGGCAGCCGTGGAACGTCTGGACGCTCCCCAACGCGATCGGCTTCGTGCGCCTCGCGCTGATCCCGCTCTTCGTGGTGCTCGCGCTGAGCTCCGAGAACGGCACCGACGCGCTGCCGGCGATCCTCTTCGCCGTCATCTCGTGGAGCGATTACCTCGACGGCATCGCCGCGCGCATCACGGGCCAGTACAGCCGCTTCGGCGCGCTGCTGGACCCTTTCGTCGACCGCCTGCTCGTCGTCGCGGGGCTCGTCGTCTGCTGGAACTTCGAGCTGCTGCCGCGCTGGGCGATCGCGGTCCTCGTCGCGCGCGAGCTGCTGCTGCTGGTGCTCGGGCAGGTCGCGGTGCGCAAGGGCATCGAGGTGACGATCAACTGGCCCGGCCGGCTTGCGGTGTGGCCGACGATGTCGGCGATCTTCTTCGCGCTCGTCGGCTTCGCGACGGTCGCCGAGGTGCTGCTCTACATCGGGCTCGCGCTGGCCTACTACGCGGTCGTGCTCTACACGCGTGACTCGATGGCGCAGCTGCGCGAGCTACGCGGCGCCGGCTGAGACCGGCGCGGGCGCCTGCGCCGCGCGCGCGAGCTCGCGCTGCGCCGCAAGCTGCGTGGTGATCGAGCTCCAGCGCCCGAGCCGGTTGCGCAGCGTCGCCGCGGACGGCAGCTCGGGCCGGCCGGCCGCGTGGCGCTCGTAGGAGAGCAGCGTCGGGATCTCGCCGAGCTCCTCCGAGACGACGCGCAGCGCGATCCAACAGGACTCCTCCGTCCAGCGCCGCGTGCGCCGCTGCGAGGGGGCGCCGAGCGGCTGCATGCCGGCGGCCTGCAGCGCGCGCGCCCAGCCGCCCATCCGGTTGAGCACGGTCGGCAGGCTCGGGTAGTTCAGGATCCGCGCGTGGGCGGCGTACTCCTTCGCCCTCGGGACGCGGCCGACGCGGGTGCTGACGGACGTCAGGGCGAGGATGATGTCGCGGTCGGAGTACGTCTGGGCACGATGCGCGCCGGCCATGCTGGCCTTGCGCGCGGCGCGGTCGACGTCGGTCGCGAAGCGGCTGATCGTGCTGCGGCAGGCCGCGGCCTGCAGGCCGAGCTTGCCGGCGGCGCCACGCGGCTGCTCGCCGGCGCGCCAGAGCGCGAGCAGCTCGTCGACGCGCTCCTCGGCCTGCGCCTCGGCGCGGCGACGGCGGGCGTCGGCGACGTGCTGCGGATCGGGTCCGCCGTGCGCCTGCAGGATCTGGCGCACGCGCTCGCGCGAGACGCCGAAGCGCAGCGCGATCTCGTCGAGCCTCCAGCCCTGCCGGCGCAGCGCCTGCATCTGGCGGACGCGCTGCAGCGAGCCGGGGGCGAGCGCGCACGCGTCGCAGGCGGCGGGATCGAGCATCGTCGGCAGCGACACGTGGCCTGTCCTGGGGGGCTGCTTCTGCGCCATCAACTCAGATTAGGCTACCCTAAGGCCGGCATCTTCGGAACGCGGCCCGGATCGGGCAGCTGCCTCGCCGCCCGTCCGGATCGCACACCCCGTCCCACGCCGTGAGCCTCAAGCTCAGCTTGAAGGCAAGCCATGCGCTGATATGCTCGCCCGGACCGCACCGGCAGCGCTCTTATGGAGGAGACCTCCCTTGATGGACACCTTTCCGGACCTTGGCTCGCTCTCCGATCAGGAGCTGAAGGACCTGATCCAGCAGCTCACCGATGAGGAGGTAGAGGTCTCCTACCGCCGTCGGATCCTGCACGGCAAGATCGACATCCTCCGCGCCGAGCTCGTCAACCGCCTGCGCAAGAAGCACGAGACCGGCGAGGACGTCATCTCGGGCGCCGACGTCCAGCGGCTGACGGACATCCTGGCGGGGCGCAGCCCGCAGGAGTAATGGCGCATCACTGCCCCGAATGCGGCTTCGTCAACGCGGAGGGCGCCAACTACTGCCAGAAGTGCGGCGCCTTCGTCGGGACGCCGGAGCCCGCGTCGAAGGACACCGTTACCGCGACCTACCGGATCGACGAGACCGGTGAGCTCGTTCCCGTCGAGCTCGAGGACGTCGTCGCACACGGCGCCGCCCTCGTCATCCGCAGCGGCGGCGGCCGCGTCGGCGAGAGCTTCGCGCTGGAGGGCGAGCGGATGCCGATCGGGCGCCGGCCCGACAGCGCCGTCTTCCTCGATGACGTGACGGTGTCGCGCGACCACGCGCTGATCGTCCGCCGCGGCGGCGACTGGCACCTCGACGACCTGGGCTCGCTGAACGGCACGTACGTCAACCGCCACCGGATCGAGACCCACCGGCTGCAGGACGGCGACGAGCTGCAGGTCGGCAAGTACAAACTGACCTTCCTCTCACGCTGATGGCGACCACGAACGACACCAACGGGCGTGCGGCCGACGGCGCGGCGGGCGACGACGGGCCGCCGCAGAAGTCGATGACGATCGGCGCGGTCTGCAAGGGCCTGAGGCAGGAGTTCCCGGACATCTCGATCTCGAAGATCCGCTACCTCGAAGATCAGAAGCTGCTCAACCCGCGCCGCACGGCCGGTGGCTACCGCCTGTACTCGGCGTCCGACGTGGTGCGCCTGCGCACGATCCTGCGCCTGCAGCGCGACGAGTTCCTGCCGCTGCGCGTCATCCGCCAGGAGCTCGCCTCCGGTCGCGCCGCCGACGGCGAGGGGGCCGTCGCGGCAACCGTGCAGTCCGTCGCGGGCAAGCGCAAGCGGCGCGCGAGCGTCTCGGTGGCCGACGAAGGCGCGATGTATCCGCTCTCCGACGTGCTCGAGGAGACGCGCGCCGCTCCCGAGCTCGTGCGCGAGCTCGAGGAGTTCGGCGTCATCAAGGGCGAGCTGCGCGCCGGCGTGCACTACTACGACGAGACGGAGCGCGAGATCATCGCGGCGGTCACCGAGCTTGCCCGCTACGGCGTCGGCGGGCGCAACCTGCGCGTCTTTCGCTCCTCGGCCGATCGCGAGGCCGCGCTGCTGCAGCAGATCCTCGCCCCGGCGCTGCGCTCGCGCAATCCGGAGCGCCGCAAGGAGGCGCTCGAGGCGCTCGAGAACCTCGCCGCCGTCGCGTCGCACCTCAAGCACCTGCTGCTGATCCGCGACCTGCGCAAGATCGCGGGATGAGCTCGGCGGGTAACGTCGACCGCAGGTCCGAGCTTGCGAGGACCGAAGGGCGAAACACGCGTTCGTCCGAGCTTGCGAGGACCGAACGGCGAAACGCGCGTTCGTCGGAGCTTGCTGGGACCACCCTGTCGCTCGAGAGCTACATCCGGTCGATCCCCGACTTCCCGAAGCCGGGCATCGTCTTTCGCGACATCACGCCGCTGCTCGCCAGCGCGCAGGGCCTCGACGCGTCGCTGACCGCGCTGACGGCGCTGACGAGCGACCTGAGCCCCGACATCGTCATCGGGGCGGAGGCGCGCGGCTTTCTGTTCGGGCCGGCGCTCGCGCAGCGGCTCGGCGCGGGCTTCGTGCTCGCGCGCAAGCCGGGGTCGCTGCCGCACAAGACGATCCGCCACGAGTACGCGCTCGAGTACGGCTCGAGCGTGCTCGAGCTGCACGAGGACGCGATCTGCGCGGGCGATCGCGTGCTCGTCCACGACGACCTGCTGGCGACCGGCGGCACGGCCCTGGCGCTGTGCTCGCTCGTCGAGCAGCTCGGCGGCGAGGTCGTCGGCTGCGCGTTTCTCATCGAGCTCGCCTTCCTGCCGGGCCGCGCGGCGCTTGCGCCGCACGACGTGCAGGCGCTGATTCGCTACGAAGAGGAGTAGGTGCCGACGGTGCGCCGCGCGCGGACGCTGCGCGCGCCACTGCAGGACGTCTGGGCGATCGTCGGCGACGCGCACCACCTGCCGCGCTGGTGGCCGCGCGTGACGCGTGTCGAGGGCGTCGAGGAGGGCGCCTTCACGCAGGTGCTGAGCACCACCAAGGGCGTGCCGGTGCGCGCCGACTTCGCGGTCGCCGAGTCGGTGGCGCCGCGCCTTCGGCGCTGGACGCAGCAGCTCGTCAACACGCCGTTCGAGCGCGTGCTGGCGCACTCGGAGGTCGAGGTGCGCCTCGAGCCGGACGGCGCGGCCGCGACGCGCGTCGCGCTGTCACTCGTGCAGCGCGTGCACGGGATCGCGCTGCTGGGCTCGTTCATGGTGCGCCGGGCCGGCCGGCGGCAGCTCGACGACGCGCTTGACGGCCTCGAGGCGCTCGTCGCCGACTGACCGCGTCTCTACGGGGGCGTGGTCTGCGTTTGCGTCTGCGTCTGGGTCTGCTGCCGGGCGGCCTCGGCGGCGGTGACCATGCGCGCGACGAGCACGAGCGTGCCCGGCTTCGTCGGCTTGTCCGCCGTCTCTCGCGTCAGCAGCACCGCGCCGTACGCCGGCGTCTCGGGCGAGAGGTCGCTGACGGTCTCCAGCCGGCCGTCGTTGCCGACCCTCGCGTCCGGGAACCCGAGGAACTGCTTCTTGTCGTCGGAGGTGTACAGCCAGACGCCGTAGGCCGAGCCGCGCCTGCTGCTGGGCGGCAGCCCCGTCGCCTGCAGCGCGAGGCGGAACTGGTTGTTGTCGGGAAAGCGGACGATCGCGACCTGGCCCTTGGCGTCCGTGTCGCCGCCGTCGGGCGGGGCCAGGGTACCCTGCGCGACGACCTCGAACTTGTCCCCGGTCGGCGTCGTCTGCACCGCCGCCGTCGTGGAGGTCGCAGCGGGCGTCGTGGTCGTGTTCGCCGCCGGGCCGGGATCGTCGCCGTCGCCGAGGCTCAGCGCGAGGATGACCGCGACGCCGAGGATGACGCCGACGCCGGCGAGCAGCAGCTTCGTGCCGAGCTGCGAGCTGCGCTTGACCGCCTCTTGGCGCGCGGTGCGCCGTTGGAGCGCGTCGAACGCCTCGGCCACCTCCTCGCGCTCGGCGGGGATGTCGGGCAGCGTCTCGCCGCCGATCGGCTCGAGGCTGGCCGCGGCCGCGCGCGCCCAGGAGCGTCCGGCGGCCGAGCTCTGCAGGTACTCGCGCGTCGCCGCGCGCTGCGAGGCGCTCTGCTGGCCGAGCAGGTAGTCCGAGATCTCGTCGCGGCGCTCGGCGCTGATCTCGCTCGTTTCCGGGCCGACGGCGGCGACCGCGCCGCGGCCGCGCGCGCGAATCTTCGCCGGCTCGCTCTTCAGCAGCCGCGCGATGTCGTCGTAGGACTTGCCCTGGCGCAGCAGCAGCTGCAGGACCGCGCGCTGCTCGTCGTTGAGGGTGTCGAGGGCGGCCATCGCGCTCGGAACCCTAGTACGTCGCTCGGCCCGTCCGCGCCGCAGGCCGGAGCGTGAGCGGGACGCACGATCACTAGCCTCTCGCATTCGGTGAGCGACGACCCCTTCGACCGTGTCCGCGGCTTCGACGCCCTCTACGGCCTCGAGATCCTCGAGGTGACCGCAGAGCTCGTCCGCGCACAAGTCGCCGTCCGCGACGACCTGCGCCAGCCGTTCGGCCTCGTCCACGGCGGCGTGCTGACGGCGCTCTCGGAGACGATGGCCTCGCTCGGGACGCTCGCCGTGGTCGTCCCGCAGGGCAACGCGGCGATGGGCCTGTCCAACAGCACGTCGTTCCTGCGCCCGATCACCGACGGGACGATCCACGGCCGCGCGCTGCGGCGCCATCGCGGGCGGACGACGTGGATCTGGGACGTCGAGATCACCGACGACGACGGACGGCTGTGCGCGTTGACGCGGATGACGATCGCCGTTCGTCCGATGCCCGGCGGTTCTGCTTGAGCGCGCCGGTGGCGAGACGGGCGCGCGGCCGGGCGGCGCGGGCGCGGCTGACGGCAGCGGGTGTCGTGTCGCGATAGGGGGCTCTATCCGCACCTTGCGCGTCACGATCGACCGGAGGGCTCCGGCGGCTCGCGCGGCCGCCGGAGAACCCGCGCAAACCGCGGGCTAGCCGCCGAAGCGATTCGTGATCGGCACCCGCCGGTCGCGCCCGAAGGCGCGCGTCGTGACCTTGATGCCGGGCGGCTGCTGGCGGCGCTTGTACTCCGCGACGTCGACGAGCCGGATGACGCGGTCGACGTCGGCTGCGTCCAGTCCGCGGGCGACGAGCTGCTCGCGGCCCAGGTCGTGCTCGACGTAGCCCTCGAGGATCGCGTCGAGGATCTCGTACGGGGGCAGCGAGTCGTCGTCGCGCTGGTCGGCGCGCAGCTCAGCGGAGGGCGCGCGCGTGAAGAGCTCGGGCGGCACGAGGCCGCCGCCGGCCTGCCTGTCGCGGTGGCGGGCAAGCTTGTAGACGAGCAGCTTGGGCGCGTCCTTGATGACCGCAAAGCCGCCGGCGCTGTCGCCGTAGAGGGTGGAGTAGCCGACCGACATCTCCGACTTGTTGCCGGTCGTCAGCACGAGCCAGCCGAACTTGTTCGACAGCGCCATGAGCAGGTTGCCGCGGATCCGCGCCTGCAGGTTCTCCTCGGTCAGATCGGCGTCGTGGCCGGCGAAGACGTCGCTCAGCGCTGCGTCGAAGGCCAGCATCATCGGCTCGATCGGCAGCTCGAGCAGCTCGCAGCCGAGGTTCTCGGCGAGGCGGTGCGCGTCGCTGCGCGTGGCCTGTGAGGAGTACGGCGAGGGCATCGTCACGCAGGTCACGCGGTCGGCTCCGAGCGCGTCGACGGCGATCAGCGCGACGAGCGTGGAGTCGATCCCGCCGCTGAGGCCGAGCACGACGTGCTTGAAGCCGTTCTTGCGCACGTAGTCGCGGGTGCCGAGCACGAGCGCGCCGTAGACCTCCTCGACGGGATCGGGCAGCTCCGCGACCGTCGCCGTCAGCGGCTGCCCGCCGGCGGGCCGGCCGACGGTGAAGGACCCGAGCTGGTCGACGCGGCCGCGGCCCGACGCGGCGGGCGCGCGGCGGCGCGTGTCGCGCAGCCGCGCCGAGCCGACGGTCACCGGATCGACCTCCGCGACGAGCAGCGCCTCCTGAAACTGCGGCGCACGCGCGAGGATCGCGCCCTGGTGATCGACGACGAGCGAGTGGCCGTCGAAGACGAGCTCGTCCTGGCCACCGACCAGCGCGCAGAACGCGACCGCGGCGAGGTCGTCGCGCGCGCGCTGCTGGAGCATCCGCTCGCGCCGCTCACCCTTGCCCGCATCGTAGGGCGACGCCGAGATGTTGACGATCACGCGCGCCCCCGCCAGGGCCTCGTCGGAGAGCGGCGGGCCGGGCTGCCAGATGTCCTCGCAGATCGTCAGGCCGACGGTCACGCCGTCGACCTCGATCGTCGCGCCGCGCTCGCCGGGCTGGAAGTAGCGCAGCTCGTCGAAGACGCCGTAGTTGGGCAGGTGCAGCTTGCGGTAGCTCGCCTGGATCGCGCCGTCGGCGAGCACGGCGGCGGAGTTGTGGACGTCCTCCGCGCGCTCGGGGTAGCCGACGATCGCGACGATCCCGGTCGCCTCGTCGGCCAGGCGCTCGAGCGCGGCGGCGGTGTCGGCGAGGAAGTGCTCCTTGAGCAGCAGGTCCTCGGGCGGGTAGCCGGTGAGCGCAAGCTCGGGAAAGCAGACGAGCTGGGCGCCCGCGTCGCGCGCCGCCGCCATGTCATCGGCGATCCGCGCCTCGTTGCCGGCGATGTCGCCGACGATCGCGTTGAGCTGCGACAGCGCGATGCGCAGGGGCGGCTGCGTCATGACGCGCGTCCCAGCCAGTACTCGATGAAGGACTGCAGCTGTGGATCGTCGGGCGCCGTCGCCTCGAGCCGGCGGCTCGCCGTGACCGCGGTGACGGGCACCGTCAGGTTCGGGCGGCGCTGCAGGAGGACAGCCTGGCCGGCGGCTTCGAGCGCTGCGCTCGGTGCGCCGGCGGTCCGCAGCGCGAGCGCGCGCAGGCTGCTCGTCAGGCGCTCGTCGCTGTAGAGCAGCACGACGTTGCCCGGCTTGACGGCCGGTCGCGCACCGGGTGCGCGCGCGACGCCGGGCCCGCCGCCCGGCGGGACGGTCGCGTCGTCGCGCGAGGCGAAGAACGCGGCCAGCGCGGCGACGCCGATCACCGCCATGACCGCCGCGGCGATCGCGAGAAACGCCTTGCCGCCCATCTCGGAGGAGCCCATCAGCGCGACGTGCCCACGACCGGGCGCCGCTCACGGCTCGACCGCCGTCCGCCGGCCGCGCGGCGCGGCACGGAGGCGCCCGCGGCGAGCGCGTCGATCGACTCGCGCAGGAACGCCGCGAGCGTGTCGAGGTCGCCGAGCGCGTCGTAGTCGCCGAGCAGCCCGAAGCCGAGCCTGCCGTCGTAGCTCATCACGGCGACGCCGAGCGCCTGGCGCCCGGCGAGCGGCACGACGGGATACAGCGCGCGCAGCCGGCGCCCAAGCAGGTACAGCGGCTGCTGCGGCCCGGGCACGTTCGTCACGACGAGGTCGAAGAAGCGCTGGCGCTGCTGCAGGCGGGCGGCCTGGCTCATGATCGTCGGTGAGGCAAAGCCGGCGAGCTCGGTCAGCGTGCGCGCGCCGACCGCCTGGCGCTCGTCGTCGAACGCCGTCGAGTCGCGGATCACCGCGTGCTGGCGGACCGGGTCCTCGATGCCGACCGGCAGCAGCGCCCACATCGCCGCGACCTCGTTGCCGAGCGCGCCCTGCTCGGAATCGGCGCGCACCGAGACGGGCACGAGCACCGTCAGCGTCAGGCCGTCGGTGTCGATCCCGCGGTGGCGAAAGAAGCGCCCGAGCGCGCCCGCGACGACCGCGAGGACGGCGTCGTTGACCGTGCCGCCGAGCCCGTCCTTGACGCGTTGCAGCTCGGCCAGCTCGGCGTCGACCCAGGTGTAGCGGCGGTGCGGGCCGACCTTGACGTTGAGCGGCGTCGGCGGCGCCGGCCTGAGCCCCGCGAAGGCCAGCGCGCCCATCGCCTGCAGGCCGTCGCGGGTGCTCGTCAGGACCTGGCGCGGAGCGCGTACGAGCGCGCGCACGGCGCGGGCCGCCTCGGCGGGGTGCGTCGCGCGCGCGAGCAATGCGTCGGAGAGCAGCTGGGCCGGGGACGGCAGCGGCCGCGGCGCCCACGGCTTGCGCGGCGGCGTCGCGATCGCCGGCGTCTGCGGCTGGGTGTCGAACAGCACCGACGTGATGTCGACCGCGGAGATCCCGTCGACGAGGGCGTGGTGGCTCTTTGCGATCAGCGCGAAGCGGTCGCCCTGCAGCCCGTCGACGAGCAGCAGCTCCCACAGCGGCTTCGTGCGATCCAGCCGCTGCGCGAAGACGCGACCGGCGAGGTTCTTCAGCTGCTCCTCGCTGCCGGGTGCCGGCAGGCCGGCGTGGCGCAGGTGGTAGCGCAGGTTGAAGTGCGGGTCGTCGACCCAGACCGGCCGGCCCTGGTCGAGCGGAACGTCGGCCAAACGCTGGCGAAAGCGCGGCACGAGGTGCAGGCGCGACTCGATGTGCTCGCGCAGCTCGTCGTACTGCGGAGCGGGGCCGTCGAAGACCGTGACCGACGCGACGTGCAGGCGCGCGCCGGCCTTCTCCAGGTGCAGGAAGGAGGCGTCGAGGGCGGAGATGCGGTGGCCGTGGGCGATGCGCTGATTGTTCCACGACTGAGCGCTCCGACCGGGTCGTCATCCTGCACTGCGTGGCACCGATCGCCCATCTGGACATCGACGCCTTCTACGCCAGCGTCGAGCTGCTGCGCCGCCCCGAGCTGCGTGGGCTGCCGGTGATCGTCTCGGGCAGCGGCCCGCGCGCCGTCGTCACGACCGCGTCCTACGAGGCGCGACGCTTCGGCGTCGGCTCGGCGATGCCGACGTCGCGCGCGCGGCGCCTGTGTCCGGATGCCGTCCTCGTCGCGCCGGACTTCGCGGCCTACGGCGCGGCCTCCAAGGAGGTCATGGCGCTCGTGCGCGAGGCGGTCGACCGCGTCGAGGTCGTCGGGATGGACGAGGCGTACCTCGATCTTGCCGAGCTCGTCGCGCCGCGCGCCGCGATGCGGCGGCTCGTCAACGCCATCCGCGAGAAGACCGGTCTGGAGTGCTCGATCGGGATCGGCCCCAACCGTCTCGTCGCGAAGGTCGCCTCGGACGCCGAGAAGCCGCGCGGCTTCGTCTGCCTGACGCGCGAGCAGGCCTGCGCGCGCTTTGCGGGGCATTCGCCGGGGCTCGTTCCGGGGATCGGCCCGAAGACCGTCGAGCGCCTCGAGGAGATGGGGATCACGACGCTGCGCGCGCTGGCGAGCGTCCCGGTGCAGGCGCTGGTCGCCCGCTTCGGCGCAAACCACGGCCCGGACCTGCAGCGCCGCGCGCGCTTCGAGGCCTCGGCGAGGCTCACGACGTCGCGCGTCGCTGTCTCCGAGTCGCGCGAGACGACGTTCGACTACGACATCTCCGACAGCGCCCAGCTCGAGGAGATCCTCGGCGACCTCGCCGGCCAGCTCTGCGAGCGCCTTGCCAAGCAGGACCGGCGCGGCCGCAACGTCGCCATCAAGGTCCGACTGTCGGACTTCACCACCGTGACGCGTGCGCGCATGATCCCCCTGCCGACGAACGACGCGCAGGTCGTCACGCAGGTCGCGCGCGAGCTGCTGCGCGAGTACGCCCCGGCTCGGCCGGTGCGCCTGCTCGGCGTTCGCGTCGCGTCCTTCCAGACCGCGCCCGCCGACCCCGACGCCGACCAGCTCGCACTGCCCTTGTAGCGTTCCGGGCGTGCCGACCGTCAACATCGCCGGAACCGACCTGTACTACGAGCGCCGGGGCGCGGGCGAGCCGCTGCTGCTCATCCAGGGCCTGGGCGGCAACAGCCTGCACTGGGGCGAGGGCTTCCTCGGCGGCCTCGAGGACGGCTTCGAGCTCGTCCTCTACGACCACCGCGGCGCCGGCCGCAGCGCAACGCTCGACGGCGAGCACACGATCGCCGACCTCGCGACGGACGCCGTCGGGCTGCTCGACGCGCTCGCGATCGACACGGCCCACGTGGTCGGGATCTCGATGGGCGGGATGGTCGCCCAAGACCTCGTGCTGCAGGCGCCCGAGCGCGTACGCACGCTGACGCTCGGCTGCACGTTCCCCGGCGGCCCGGACGCGACGATGACCGACATGACCGTCGTCGGCATGCTCGCCGAGGCCGTCCTCTCCGGCGACCAGGAGCGCAAGATGCGCGTCGGCTACGAGGTGATGATCGCCGCCGAGTACGCCGAGCAGGAGGGAGCCTACGAGCTGTACTCCGAGCTGGCGGCGCAGTACCCCGCTCCGATCCCCGTGCTGATGGCGCAGCTCAGCGCGATCATGGGCCACGACACGAGCCGGCGGCTGCCCGAGGTCCAGGCGCCGACGCTCGTCATCCACGGCACCGAGGACCGGCTCATGGACGTCAGCAACGGCGAGCTCATCGCGCGGCTCATCCCGGGCGCGCGCCTGGAGCTGCTGGAGGGCTCGGGGCACATGTTCTTCTGGGAGCAGCCCGAGCGCAGCGCCCGCCTCGTGCGCGAGCACGCGCAGGCCGCGGCGCAGTCCTAGCGCGCGCCTTCGGCTGGGGGTACTAGTACAGCGCCTGGGCGAGGCGACGGCGCGACTCGCGCGCGAGCGGGTGCTCGACGCCCAGCTCGTCGAGGACGCCGACGATCACCTTGCGCAGGCGCTCCTTGTTGTCTCCCTCGGCAGCGGCGAGCTCGTCGAGGAGGATGTCGAGGCCGCCCTCTGGGTCGCCCGCATCGAGCTTGCCGAACGCGTCGGGGATCCGCGGGTGCTCGCCGTTTGAGCGCTCGAGCTCGATCCTCGCGGCGAGCCCGTCGGCGCCGAAGCTGCCGGCGGCGTCGCGCAGCCGATCGAGCGCGCCATCGGCGTCGCCGCTGCGATACAGCAGCCGGCCGAGCGCGAAGTTCGCCGCGACGTTGGCGGGCTCCTTCTCGATGACCTTGCGCAGCGACGCCTCATCGCCGGCCTCGAGCAGAAGCTGCGTCTCGGAGGGAACGAGGCCGTCGAAGAAGGCCTCGACCTGGCTTGGCCCCTGCGCGCCGACGAACTCCGCGACGACCTCGCCGTCGCGAAAGGCCTTGACCGCCGGAATGCCCTGGATGCCGAACCGCTGCGCGATGGAGGGGTTCTCGTCGGTGTCGATCTTCGCCAGGACCACGGCGCCCTCGCGTGCCCCGGCGGCCTTCTCGAGCACCGGGCCGAGCTGGCGGCAGGGGCCGCACCACGGCGCCCAGAAGTCGACGACGACCGGCAACTCGGCCGAGCGCTGGACGACCTCGGTGTCGAAATCCGCTTCGTTGACGTCGATGACGGTCATGGGCAGACAGGGTAGACAAGCGCCGGCGCGGGCTTCGCGCGCAGGCGGCACCGGCGTGCTGCAAGGCTTGGTGGCATGGCACGACGCACGATCGGTGCTGGCGCAGGCGTGACGCTCGCCGCAAGCGACGAGGGGGACGGGCCCGCGGTCGTGCTGCTGCACGGCCTGACGGCGTCGCAGCGCTATGTCGTGATGGGCTCGAGCACGTTGCAGCGCACCGGGCATCGGGTCGTGAGCTACGACGCCCGCGGACACGGCTCGTCGTCGCCGGCATCCGCGCCCGACGCCTACTCCTATCCCGAGCTGTGCGGCGATCTCGCCGCCGTCCTCGACACGCTCGGCGTGCAGCGCGCCGTCCTCGCCGGGGTCTCGATGGGCGCGCACACCTGCCTGCGCATGGCGCTCGAGCTGCCCGAGCGCGTCGCGGCGGTCGTCGCGATCACGCCGGCGTTTGATCCGGTCGAGCATGCCGACCCGCAGCGCCTGGTCCGCTGGGACGCGCTCAGCGACGCGCTGCGCGGGGGCGGGATCGAGGGATTCGCCGAGGCGTACGGCCTGCAGCGCATCCCGCAGGCCTGGCGTGACACGGTCGGGCGTGCGCTGCGCCAGCGGATGGCCGTCCACGACCACCTCGGCGCGGTCGCCGACGCGCTGCGCGCCGTGCCGCGGTCGGCGCCGTTTCGCGATCTGCACGCGCTCGAGCAGATCGAGTGCCCGGTGCTCGTCATCGGCAGCCGCGACGAGGCCGATCCCGGCCACCCGCTGGCGATCGCGCAGCACTACGCGGAGCTGCTGCCGCACGGGCGCCTGGAGGTCGAGCAGGAGGGTCGTTCGCCGCTGGCCTGGCAGGGCGGGCGGGTGTCGAAGCTCATCGCGGAGGTGGTGGCGCGGGCGGAGAGCTGAGGCGGCCCGCCGCGCGCTGTGCGGTCTGCGCGACGCTCGCGGCGCCATAGGCTCGCGCTCATGACCGCCGGCTATTCAGCGACCCCGCTCGTGCGCAAGCTCGGCTACGCGCCGGGCATGCGCGTGCACCACGTCGGCGCGCCGGACGGGTTCGCCGACGTCGTCGGCGCGCTGCCCGACGGCGTCACCGTGCTCGGGCGTACCGCGGATAACCTCGATCTCGCGATGCTGTTCGTGACACTGCGACGCGACCTGGCGCGCGGGCTGGCCTGCTTGCAGCCCAGGCTCCAGCCCGCCGGGATGATCTGGGTGGCCTGGCCCAAGCGCGCCTCGAAGGTCGCGACGGACGTCACCGAGGACGTCGTGCGCGACGTGGCGCTCCCGCGCGGGCTCGTCGACGTGAAGGTCTGTGCGATCGACGACGTGTGGTCGGGCCTGAAGCTCGTGATCCGCAAGGACCTGCGCTGAGCGGACCTGTCCGCACGTTCTGCGGGTTTCCGGGCGCCCGATCGCGCCCGGCGGCCGCCGGCGCCCGCACTGCTTGATCCTCGCGAACACAGACGGAATGCCAGGCCGCGCGGCGGCCGCTGCCGCATCGAGGCACGAGCCGACGCGCCGGCTCGTCGCTGACGCCCCTGATTTTCGCGTCAGCGGGAGGGACCGCTCTGCGAGACGTCTACGATCGGAAAGGCGCGCGTTGATCGCCGCGTGGGTGTCCGCGGTCAGGTTCTGTAGCTCGAAGTAGCTGCCGATCGGCATGATGTGTCCTGTCAGCCGCGAACGGCGGAGACGTCGACGACGAGCCGGACCTGCATCGGGCCGAAGGGCAGCGCGCCCTCGACCGCGATCGCGAGCCGCTCCGTGCCGGTGTGGTCGGTGCCGGTCCCGAGCACGCGGCCATCGAGCTCGATGTCGCTCGCGGTGCCCTTGAGCTCCAGGCGGCCGGCGACGTGGACCGTGCCGTCCGCCGCGACGTCGAAGCGCTCCGTCTCGAAGCGCATCTCCGGCGAGCCGGCGGCGTCGAGGTACTGCGACGAGCGCAGGTCCTCGTCGCGCCCGTCGTGGTCGGTGGTCAGGCTCGCGACGCGGATCGTCGCCGAGGCACGAGCGCCGTCCGGCGTCACGGTGATGACGCCGTCGTAGTCGGTGAAGCGGCCCCGCACGGTGGCGAACAGGTGCGCCATGTCGCGGACCTCGAAGCCGACGGTCGAATGGACCGGGTCGATCTGCCAGGTGCCGAGCGGCAGATCGACGGTGGTGGTGTTGGGTTGGGTGATCGTCATGCCTGGCATCGTCCGGGCCGACCCTGCGTGGGCGCTACGGGGACGACCCTGTCCCGGACCCCAGTGTTCGAGCCAGGTCAGCGCGGCCGGCGATGTCGAGCTTGCGGTAGGTGCGCGTGAGGTGCATCTCCACGGTCTTGACCGTGAGGAAGAGTGTCTGGGCGATCTGTGCGTTGGAGGCTCCGTCGGCCGCCAGCTCGGCGACGCGGCGCTCGCTCGCCGTGAGACCCTCGATGCCATCGGGCACCTCGCGCCGGATCCGGACGCCGCTCGCCCGCAGCTCGGCGCGAGCCGTATCGGCGAGCCCGTGCGCGCCGCAGTCGACCGCGAGCTCGAAGCCCTCGCGCAGCGGCTCGCGGCTTGCGACGCGGTCGCCGCGCCGGCGCAGCACACCGCCGAGGGACACGAGCGCGCGCGCGAGCTCCAGGCGGGCGGGCGATGCGCGCAGCAGGTCGACCGCCTCGCGCAGCGTCGCGATCGCCGCCTCGCGCTCCTCGAGCCGTGCGCGCGCCGCGAGCACGAAGCCGAGATGGCCGGGCAGGCCCCACGTCTGCGCGAGCTCAAGCGCCCGCTCCACGAGCGCTGTCGCCGCCTCGCGCTCGCCACGTGCGGCGTGCAGGCCGGCCGCGGAGCACATCCACGGGGTCCCGGCGATTGCGTCGAGCCCGAAGAACGCCTCTGACCGGCGCAGCGCCTCGCTCCAATCGGCGAACGCCTCCTCCAGCCGGCCCTGGCCGATCCGCAGGTCCATGCGCTCGAGCAGCAGGAAGTTCATGTGCGGGTGGTCCGGGATCGTGCGCCCCTCGGGATAGGCCGCCACGAGCTCGCGTTCGGCCTCGTCGAGGCGGCCCTGGTCGACGAGCGTGCCCACGAGGGGGATGATCGAGCCCTCGCCGCCGCCCGCCCAGCCCGACTCGCCGCCGGCAGCGAGCGCGGTGCGCGCGTCGGCCTCTGCCTCGCCCAGGCGCCCGGCGCGGCGGTGGATCGCGGCGCGGGTCGCGTAGGCGATCGCGATGTCGGCGGTCGAGCCCCGCCGCTGCGCGACGACGACATGGGCGTCCAGGACGGCCAGGTCGTCGTCGAGGCGATCGAGCTGCAGCAGGCCGAGGTGCAGCGTGGTTGTCGTGAGCGAGACCGGGCAGTCCTCTGCGAACCGCTGTGCCTGCCGAAACACGCGCGAGACGACGTCGTCGAGTTGCTCGGCCGTGCACCCGCCGAACACGAGCGGCACGATGAGGATGCCGAGCGCCAGCGCCTCGCCGAGCGTGTCGCCTGCAAGCTCGAGCGCCGCGGCGTGGCGCTCGAGCACATCGTGCGGCGATCCGCTGATCGCCTCGGCGCACCACAGGTGCAGACCGAGCTCGTGGTCCAGCGCGGCGACGTCGGCGCGCGCCTGGCGGACCAGCGGGTGCAGCGCGAAGACCTCGCCCATGTCGCCGCCGATCGCGTCGAGCAGCGCGAGAACGATGTGGCCACGCAGCACCGGATCGTCTGAGCGCGAGTAGGCGTCGCGCAGGTTCGCGGCGGCGCTGATCGTCTGCCCGAGCGCCGCCTCGGCACCGGCCAGCTCGAACCGCAACTCGGGACGAGCGTCGGCGGCCGGCGGCTCCGCCAGCGCGCGATCGAGCAGCGCGGCAGCGGTGGCCGGCGCCCCGCGAGCGCGCGCACGATGAGCCGCCGCACGCAGGTCGGCCACGACCGCCGGGTCGCCGGCCGGCGCCGAGTGCATGAGCTGCAGCGACACGCGCTCGGGCCCGGCGCCGCGCTCGCGTAGCAGTTCCGCGGCACGCGTATGTGCTGCCAGCTGCTCCGACGCGGTCAGACTGGCGCGGGCGCCCGCCGCAAGCAGGGGGTGAGAGAATCGCAGCGGCGTGGCGTCGGCGAGCAGGCCGGCGCGGCTGAGCTCGCCCGCGGCGAATGTCGCCTCCATCGTGCGGACGTCCGCGAGCGCGGCGGCGAGATCGACCTCGACGTCGTCACCGAGGATTGCCACGGCACGTGCAAGCGCCTCACAGCGAGTGCCCAGCCGGTCGAGCGTCGCGCGGACCGATCGCGCCACGGTGGGCGGCGTGACCTCCGCGACACGTCCGGCATCGGCCGCCGTGAACCCGACCCGCTCGGCGCGCAGGGCGCGCACGAGCTCGCCGAGCAGGAACGGGTTGCCACCGGTGGCATCGTGGCATGCGGCCGCGAACTCAGGTTCGACGCCGCTGTGCTCGGCGCGCAGGAAGCGTTCGACGCCGCGGACGTCAAACGGAGCGGGCTCGACCACGTCGGTCCGGGGGTCGCGACGCAGCTCGTCGAGCACGGCCGCGACGGGGGCGTTCTCGGCGGGACGCGTACCGACGATCAGCGCGACCGGCAGGAACTCGACCCGCAGCGCCAGGTAGGCAACGAAGCGAAGCGAGGCCTCATCGGCCCAGTGGGCGTCGTCGATCGCGAGCAGCAGCGGACGGCCTCCGGCGAGCTCCGCCGTCAGCGCGTACAGCCCGCGCAGGACGGCCTCCGGTGCGGGCTGCACTGCATCAGGAAGGTCGAGGATCACGCTCGCCACGACGTTCGCGAGTCCCGTGTGCGACGTCGCATCCCCGCGCGCGCGCAGCTCCGGCTCGAAGCATTGACGCACGACCCCCATCGCGTAGTCGCTCTCCAGCTGCGAGCCGCGTCCCCTCAGAACGGTCATTCCGGCCGCCTCCGCGCCTGCCCGCGTCTCTGCGAGCAGGCTCGTCTTGCCGATTCCGGCATCGGCTTCGATGAGCACCGTCGCGCCTCGCCCGGCGAACGCCGCGTCGAACGCCGCGTCGATGCGCACGAGTTCCTCCTCGCGCTGGATGAGAGGCTGCCTGCTCGTAGGGGGACACTAACCCACCCTTCGGCGGCTCGCTCGGGCCGGCTTCGAGCCTCCCCGGACCCCATGCGGATGGCGCACATCAGACAGTGCGGTTACTTGACACGGGGCGGGTCGTCCTCGCTGACATCGACATGTCGCGTCTCAGCTGGACGGCCGCAGGCGCGCCGGTCGGATTATCGAGACGCTCGACGCGGAGTTGCGCCGATCGAGCACGAGGCGCTGTCATCAATCCTGCCGCCGAAGTACATTGAGCTTAGCTACAGCAGACCCCGTCTTCTAGACGCTAGCGTTGGTCGCCGATCCCGAGCCTGTCTTTGACCTTCTCGACGGTCTGGTGGACAGTCGGGGCCTTCATTACCGGCTCGTCGACGTAGCCGGTCTGCGACTCGTCGGGCTGTGCGAAGCGAATGCCTTCGGTATACGGCGCCTCGCGGTTCATCAACCAGGCGGCGGTCTGCTCACCGAACTCCTTGCGCGCCTCCTCGACGGTCTTGGTGCCCTGGACGATGTCGTCCATCAGGTTGACGGTCAGCAGGTTCGCCGCCTCGTTGTCGCACGTCGCGGTGACCTGCCCGGCGGTGCGATAGACGATCAGGCTGCCGTCGAAGTGCGCGAGCTCGGAAAGCTTCTCGGGCGGGACGTCATAGTTGAGCGTCTGTGGCGGGCGCTCGCGGGCGAGAAGGTCAAGCAGCGCCTGCTCGACCGCGAGATCGGCGTCGCTGACAGGCGTCCCGTCCGCCTTGGGTCGTCCACGACCCAGACCAGCGCTGAAGTGCTCCATCTAGACCTCGGCGGCGCGGTCGAGGAGAGCGTGCGCTAGTCCGATGTCATCCATCGAGGCGACTGTATGCGGCGACAGCCACTCGCGCACTCTCGACGCGTATCGCGAAAGGGCACGAGCATTACAAGGTTCTCGGAAAGGGCAACCCTTCTCGTGCGAAGCTCAGTTGGACTCTACGGTCAGCGGGCCGTCGGCGCCCTGCTGGCGTGACCCCCGCGGGTTCGGTCCGGTGCTTGTGAGAGTTCTACGCGTCATCGATGATGGCGAGCGAGGACTTGAGAATGAAGCAGCGCAGGCATACGCCCGAGCAGGTC
>CADCVQ010000114.1 GCA_902806175.1 uncultured Solirubrobacteraceae bacterium | reverse complement strand
GGCACGGGCCCGCGCGCCTGCGGCGCGAGCGCGCCGGCCGTCGCGACCAGCCGCGCCGTCCTGGCGGCGCCCGCCCGGCGGCAGGCCTGCACGACGAGCCGCTCGCCTGCGGCGACGAAGCCCTCGGCGATGTCGGTTCCCGCAGGAGCCGCGCCGGCCGCCACGAGGCGGCCCGACGCTGCATCGAAGACTGCGAGATCCCAGTCGCCCGCCGCGCTGCGCAGCGCTGCGCGCAACAGGCCTGTCCGTGCTGCCGCGAGGCGCGTGGTGACGACGCCGGCCCTGCCTGCCAGCACGCCGGCGTGGCATGCGGCCGTGCTCGCGCCGCTGGCTCTGAGTGAGGTGCCCGTCGGCGACGCCTGCCCGGCGGCGCCGGACGGCGCGGCCACGACGAGCGTCAGCGCCAGCGCTGCTGTGAGCCACGATCGCATCGGCCCGCGGATGCTAATGAGCCACCGGGCGCTCGCGCTGCAGCAGGCGCGTTTCAGCAGGAGCGCGACGTGCCGTTCGGCAGCGAGCACGCGTCTTTGCGCAGCGGCGCCCTGTTGGGCCGGATCGTGAAGCGCGTGTACTTGCCGATGAAGCGGGGCTTCGTGACGAAGATCCGCAGGACGGTGCCCGCGCGCAGGCGCCGCTCGAACACGCGGAACCGCCTCGTGCTGCCGGTCGTCGTCGTCGTCGTCGACCTGGAGCGCGGGCAGGACCGCAGCGGGCCGCGGCACGTGATCGTGACCCTTGATCCGCGCGGAGCCCTGATCGACAGCAGGCTGACGACGACGCCGCTCGGCAGGATACGCCCGCGCAGTCGCACCACGGGAAACGGGTTGAGCAGCGGCGTCGGCGACGTCGTCGATGACGGCGCGAGCAGGACCACCTGCGGATCGGTCTCGTCGTTGTCGGACGGGGAGGCGCAGCCGGGGTCGTTGCCGTCGCTCTTGCCGTCGCCGTCGTTGTCCCTGCCATCCGCGCACTGCGGCGGGGCGGATACGAACACCGTCGAGCCCAGCACCGGCGGGGGCGGCGGCGGATCGGTCTCGTCGTTGTCGCTCGGTGCAAAACAGCCGGGGTCGGCGGCGTCGATGCTCCCGTCGCCGTCGTTGTCAAGGCCGTCCGAGCACAGCGGCGGCGGGGGCGGAAGCGGCGGCGGCGGAGCCGGTGAATCGGTTTCGTCGTTGTCTGCCGCCGAGAGACATCCGGGATCTGCCGGATAGTCGATCAGGGAGTCGCCGTCGTTGTTGTTGACCCCATCGGAACACTGCGGATTGGTCTCGTCGTTGTCGGTCGCCGACACACAGCCGATATCCGCCGGGAAGTCGATCGCGCCGTCGTTGTCGTTGTCGCGACCATCCGCACATTGTTGTGCCGGCGGAGGCGGCGGCGGAGGAGGAGGAGGCGGCGGCGGCGGCGGTCCAGCGTTCGTCTCGTCGTCATCGGCCGGGCTGGCGCAGCCGGGATCCGCCAGGTCGATCAGACGGTCGCCATCGTTGTCGACGCCGTCCGCGCAACGCGCTGCCTCCTGGTCGTCGTTGCGGTTGTTGCAGTGCGGATCGAGCAGGTCGATCAGACGGTCGCCATCGTTGTCGATGCCGTCGTTGCACTGCTTGGCCGGCGGCGCGGGAGCCGCCTCGCCAGCACCGGCGACTGCGCCACCGAGCAGCAACGCAAGCATGAGGGCGAGCAGCGACGCAACGGTCGCGCGGCCGCTGAGCCGAACTCTTCCCCGATGGGTCCTGGACACGTTGTACCCCTTGCTGATCGCGTGCTTGCGCACGAACCGACTGCCGCGGCCCGCATCCGTTCGGAACCAGCGCTGGAAGCTGCCAGCAGCGGCCGAGCCTGTCAACGACCCATCGGTCTAGTTTCAGCTTCGCGGGCGGGTGTGGGCCTAAGCCTCTAGAGCAGCGCCAGCCACACGTAGTAGCCGACGACCGCCGTGAAGAGGACCGCGTCGAGGCGGTCCAGGGCGCCGCCGTGGGCGCCGAACAGGCGCCCCGAGTCCTTCGCGCCGGCGTCGCGCTTGACGAAGGACTCAAAGAGGTCGCCCAGCGGCGCGGCCAGCGCGACACCGACGCCCAGCAGCAGCGCGTCGGTCCCCGACAGCCAGTCCTGGTAGAGCCCCGCCAGCCACGTCGCCAGAAGCGCCGTCAGCATCCCGATCACGAGCCCCTCGACGGTCTTGTTGGGCGACACGCTGGGCGCGAGCCTGCGGCGCCCGAACCAGCGCCCGCCGATGTACGCCCCTGAGTCGCCGATGAACGTGCCCACGAGGATGTCGACGATGATCCCGTCGCCGTGCGGCAGCTCGCGCAGCAGCACGCCGTGGGCGAGTGCGACGCCGATCCAGGCGACGCCGAAGACCGTCAGCGCCATCCCCAGCGTGCCCGCCCGGCGCTGTGCGAGCGTGATCGCGAACAGCACGGCAAAGAACGCCAGGAGCGTCAGCAGGACGTGGAAGTTCTCGCCGAGGAACGCCGCGAGGATGAGCGCGGTGACGCCGATGAAGCCCGCCAGCCGGACCGGCTCGTGTTCCTCGTAGAGGTCAAACAGCTCGCCGATCGCGATGATCGCGAGCGGCAGGATGCCGAGCGCAAACCAGATGTCGCCCAGAGCGATGATCGCGATCGCGTACGCGATCGCCGGGATCGCGACGATCACACGCGCGGCCAGTTCGGACCGGCCGCGGTCGCCGCGACCGGGGCGCGGCGGGCGTCGCGCACGCGGCGCGGGTGCCCGGCGCGCGCCCGTCCGGCTGCCCCCTCCGACGGCCATCAACGGCCGCCGAAGCGCCGGCGGCGCGCGCGGTACTCGTCGATCGACGCCTCGAAGGCCGCGCGGTCGAAGTCCGGCCACAGCTCGTCGCGGAAGACGAGCTCGGAGTATGCCGACTGCCACAGCAGGTAGTTGCTCAGCCGCCGCTCGCCGCTCGTGCGGATGATGAGGTCGGGATCGTGCATCTCGGGCGCGTAGAGCAGCGCGCGGAAGTCCTCCTCGTCACCGCCGTCGAAGCGTCGCGCGGCATCGACGATCTCCGCCCGCCCCCCGTAGTTGAAGGCGACGAACAGCGTGATCTTGTCGTTCTTGTCAGTCAGTTGCTCGGCCCACGCCATCTGCTCGACGAGCTTGGGGTCGACGCCGTCGCGGCGGCCGAGAAAGCGCATCCGCACGCCGTTTTCGTGCAGTTCCGGCGTCTCGTCGACGATCCGCTCGGCGAACATCGCCATGAGGCCCGAGACCTCCTCCTGCGGGCGCGTCCAGTTCTCCGTCGAGAAGGAGTAGACGGTCAGCTCCCGCACGCCGAGCTCGCCGGCGTCGCGCAGGATCTTCTTGAGGTTGTCGGCGCCGGCGCGGTGGCCCTCGCCGACGGGGAGACCGCGCGCCCGCGCCCAGCGTCCGTTGCCATCGGTGATGATCGCGACGTAGCGCGCCGCCCCCTCGCCGCGCTCGCCCGTCAACTAGTGATCCCCCGGCGGGTCAGCGCAGGAACCACTAGACCTCGAGGATCTCTTCTTCTTTGCCCTTCAGCAGCGCGTCGAGCTCCGCGATCTTGTCATTGGTGAGCTTCTGCAGCCCGGTCTCCGCGCGGTGCTCCTCGTCGGCGCCGACCTCGCCCTCGTCCTTGAGCTCGCGCAGGTCGTGCATGACGTCGCGGCGCACGTTGCGGATCGCGATCCGTCCCTCCTCGGCGATGTGGCGCACCATCTTCACGAACTCGCGGCGGCGCTCCTCGGTGAGCTGCGGGATCACGAGGCGGATGATGTTGCCGTCGTTGCTCGGCGTGAGGCCGAGATTGGCCTCGGAGATGCCCTTCTCGACCGCCTTCATCGAGCCCTTGTCGAACGGCTGGACGGTCAGCAGCTGAGCCTCGGCCGCGTTGATCGTCGCCAGCTGCCTCAGCGGCGTGGAGACGCCGTAGTAGTCGACGTGGACGCGGTCCAGCAGCGCCGGGCTGGCTCGCCCGGTGCGCACGGAGCCGAACTCGTGGTTCGTCGCCTCGACGGACTTCGTCATCCGCTCGGCGGCGTCGGCCAACAGCTCGTCGATCAGCTCACTCATCTCGCGTCACCACCACCGTTCCCACCTGTTCGCCGGACACTATCCGCTCGATGTTGCGCTCGTCGTTCATGTTGAAGACGTACAGCGGCATCCCGTTCTCGGCGCAGAGCGTGAGCGCCGTGTAGTCCATTACCCGCAGGCCGCGGCGCAGCGCGTCCATGTGGCTGATCTCGTCGATCAGCGTCGCGCTGTCGTCCTCGCGCGGGTCACCGGTCAGGACGCCCTCGACGTCGTTCTTGGCCATCAGGATCGCCTCGGCGTGGATCTCGACCGCGCGCAGCGCAGCCGCCGTGTCGGTCGTGAAGAACGGGTTGCCCGTGCCGGCCGCGAAGATCACGACGCGGCCCTTCTCGAGGTGGCGCATCGCGCGCCGGCGGATGTATGGCTCGGCGACCTCGGAGATCGTGATCGCCGACTGCACGCGCGTCTTGACGTCCTGCTTCTCCAGGGCGTCCTGCATCGTCAATGCGTTGAGCACCGTCGCCATCATGCCCATGTAGTCCGCCGTCGCCCGATCCATCCCCGCGGCCGCGCCTTTCAGCCCGCGGTAGATGTTGCCCGCGCCGACGACGATCGCGATCTCGATGCCGCGCGCGTGCACCGCGGCGATCTGCGTCGCCACGGCACGGACCCGTGCGGGATCGGTGCCGTAGTCGAGGTCGCCCATCAGCGCCTCGCCCGACAGCTTGAGCAGGACCCGCCGGAACACGGGCTCCTCGGAGGTCATGGCAGGCGCGACGCTACTCGCCGACCGCGAAGCGGGTGAAGCGCCGCACGACGACGTTCTCGCCCGTCTTGGCCGACAGGTCGGCGCGCAGTTGCTCGATCGTCTTGCCGTCGTGCTTGTCGGCGTTGACGTGGGGCTGGTTGAGCAGGACGGTCTCCTCCATCCACTTGCGCAGCTTGCCCTCGGCGATCTTCGCGCGGACGTTCTCCGGCTTGTCGGCGGCCTGGCCCTCGAAGACGCGCAGCTCGGCCTCACGCGCGTCCGCTGGGATCTCCTCCTCGGAGACGTAGCGCGTCGCCGGCGAGCCGGCGACGTGCAGCGCGATGTCCTTCGCAAACGCGATGAACTCGTCGTTGCGCGCGACGAAGTCGGTGTTGCAGTCGACCTCGACCAGCACGCCCACCTTGCCGTTGGCGTGGATGTAGGACTGCACGGTTCCCTCGGACGCGTCGCGGCCGAGCTTCTGCAGCTTGCTGGCGAGCTGCGCCGTCAGTCGCTCCAACGCGGCATCAGCGTCGTCGTCTTCAGGGCGGCCAGTGGGCCCCGCACCATCCACGATGACAATACCGCCGCGTAGTCACACCGCGCCTCTGAGCAAGCGTAGGCGTCGCCGCTCGGTGTCG
>CADCVQ010000113.1 GCA_902806175.1 uncultured Solirubrobacteraceae bacterium | reverse complement strand
GGGGTGCGGCCGGTCGTGGCGACCGCCGTCGGCGCGTCGGCCGGAACGGCGCTCGTGGTCCTGCGCGTGCGCCAGGAACGCCGCAAGCGCGCCGCCCAGTCGCGCAACCCGCTGGACCTCGCGCAGCGCACGCTCAGGGCAGCCGCCGGTGAGGCGCGAAAGCTGGCTCGCAGGGACTGATCCACGCGCGCCGGTAGGGCGTATGCCAGTGCACATGTCACGCTTGCGCAAGAACGCCGATCCCAGCCCCACCGAGCTGCGCGATCTCGCTGACGAGGACCTCATGCAGCTCGTACGCCGCGGAGAGGCCGACGCTTTCGAGGTCGTCTACGAGCGCCATTCCAGCGCGGCCTTCTCCCTGGCCTACCGGATGTGCGGCGCCCGCGCCGCTGCCGAGGACGTCGTGCAGGAGGCGTTTCTATCGCTCTGGCGCAGCGGCGCGCGCTACGACCGCGCCCGCGGCTCGGTGCGCACCTGGGTGCTGGGCATCGTCCACAACCGCGCGATCGACTCGCTGCGCCGGTCGGTGGTCCACGATCGCCGCCGCGCCAGCGACGAGGGCATCGAGGAGCGCTTCGAGGCGCGCGAGCGCACCGAGGCCGAGGTCGCGCGGCTCGACGAGGCGGCCGAGATCCGCGACGCGCTGCTGACGCTGCCGACGGAGCAGAGCAGGGTCATCGAGCTCGCCTACTTCGGCGGCTTCACGCAGACCGAGATCGCGTCCATGCTCGACACGCCCATCGGTACGGTGAAGGGCAGGATGCGGCTCGGCCTGGAGAAGATGCGCGCGCAGCTCGGCGGGCTGCGCGAGGTGATGCCATGACCGGCTTCGACACGTGTCCGCGAATCGACGACGCCGGCAGCTACATCCTGCGCGCGATGCCCGACGGCGAGTGGGAGCTCTACGGCGCCCATCTCACCGACTGCGAGGTGTGCGCCGCCAAGGTCGGCGAGCTTGGCTTCGTCTCCGACGCGCTGCTCAACGCCGTCCCGCAGCTGACCGCGCCACCGCAGATCCGCGAGCGCGTCATGTCCGTCGTGCGCGCCGAGTCCGAGCTGCTGCTCGCCTCCGGGCCGATGGCCGACCGCCCGATCCAGCGCGAGCCGGCGCGCCGCTTCAGCCTGCTGCGCCTGCGCCCCTGGCCTGCCGCCGTGCTCGCCACCTCGCTGCTGGCGCTCGGCATCGGCGGCGGCGCGCTGCTCGTCGGCGGCGGCGAGAGCGATCCCGCACCGCGGACGATCGCCTGCGCCAGCGCGCCGGAGGGCGCACGCTGCGGCATGCGCCTCGCCGACGACAGTGCGAAGCTCATCGTCGCCGGGCTTTCGACGCCTCCGCCGGGCCGCATCTACCAGGTGTGGCTGGACCGCGACAACGGCACCGCGCCGGAGCCGACGACCGCGCTGTTCTCGGTGCGCAAGGGGCACGCGTCCGTGAACGTGCCCGGCAACCTGAGCGGCGTCAAGCAGGTGCTCGTGACCGACGAGCCGGTCGGCGGCAGCGAGGTCCCGACGCGCCAGCCGGTCATCGCCCTGCGCCTGGCGTAGCGCACGAGTTGCGTTGCGGTCGAGCGCGATCGCGCGGCTGGTAGCGTGAATTGCCGTGGAAGCCTCGACCGCAACGACCTGTTATCGCCACACCGACCGCGAGACCGGGGTGGCGTGCTCGTCGTGCGGGCGGCCGATCTGCCCGGACTGCATGACGCCGACGCCGGTCGGCATGCGCTGCCCGGAGTGCTCGCGGCAGAAGACGAAGGTGCGCACGGCCGCGTCCATCCGCCGCGACCCGCAGCTGACGTACGTGCTGATCGCGCTGAACGTCATCGCGTTCGTGGCGATGACGGCGGGCGGCGGCGGCGGGCTGATGAGCCGGCCGACGGGCGGCGGGGTCTTCACGGAGGGAGCGCTGTGGGGTCCGGCCGTCGCCAACGGCGACTGGTGGCGGATCGTCACCGCCGGCTTCTTGCACGCGGGCCTGCTGCACCTCGCGTTCAACATGTACTTCCTGTACTTCCTCGGAAACCTCATGGAGCCCGAGATCGGCAAGTTGCGCTTCGCCGCGATCTACTTCGTCTCGCTGCTCGGCGGCTCTTTCGGCGCGCTGCTGCTGTCGCCCAACGCGTACACGGTCGGCGCCTCGGGCGCGGTCTTCGGGATGATGGGTGCGGCGATCCTCGCGATGCGCGCGCGCGGGATCGACCCGATGCAGTCGGGCCTGGGCCTGACGCTTGTGCTCAACCTCGGGATCACGTTTCTGATCCCCGGCATCTCGATCGGCGGGCACATCGGCGGCCTGCTGGCGGGCGGCATCGTCGGGTTTCTCATGTTCGAGGCGGCCGACCGGCGCCGCATGTCGCTGACGCCGGTGCTCGCCGTGTGCGTCGCCCTGGCGATCGCGCTGGCGCTGGGTTGCGTCGCGGTCGCCTCGAGCGCGACGACCTCGTTCTGACGCACGGCGCAGCGCGCGCGCCGCTACGCTGCGCGGCCCCCGAGCGATAGGAGCCGACGTGAGCGAGAGCAACGAGCACGCAGAGGAGATCGAGCCCGAAGAGACCTCGAACAGTCCGCTCGAGCCGAACCCCGACTTCGGCGAGCAGGAAGAGGTCGCACAGAAGCAGGAGTGGGAGGAAGACGCGCGCGAGGGCGGCGAGTAGAGCCCCTCAGCGGCGGCGAAAGCGGGCGCTCGGCTTCAGCCCGGTCGGCTCCCGCGGCGTCCGTCACGCGCTCGAACGCCGAGAACCGCGCCCGCGTCCCGCTCCAGCTCGGCATGACAGAGACTCAACACCGTGCTGGCGCCAGCGATAGCGCCGCGGCGTGACCCGCGCGCGGCAGCGCGCCGAGGACGTTCACGCGACGACCAACTGCATTCGCACCCCGCTTCGCGGCTCCGGCGTCTCGGAGAACAGCACGGTGGTCGCTACAAACCACCCAGAGCGTGGCGAACTTGATTGTTCGATATCACACAAGACACGACAGAATCGAAGAGACTGCGAGTATGAGCGAGCTGGGGATCGGGAGTGAGCGGCTCCGGGGTTGAGCGCGACGAGCAGGAACCTGTCGTACGCGACGTGGTCGTCGCTCGCGGTCGGTGCCGGCGAACGCCGCGAACTGAGCGGAGAGTGGACCTGAACCACCGCGCTGGTGCTCACCGGTTTGAAGTTGCTTCATCGCGAAAGCCGGGGTGGGTGAGGTTGAGCCCGCTTTGGAGGACGTGGGCTCTGGTTGCGGTCACCTTTGTGGTGCCCGCTGGTGCGCTCGACGCGGACCGCGCGTGGGCAAAACCCGCGGTCCGAGTTGCGCCGCAGTCCCCGCCTTGTCCCCAAGAGAGGCCGGTTGGCGGCTATTGCGGTGACGGCGGCCACGTTGGCGGCGCGCTCTTCGCCGCGCCTCGCGATGTCGCTGCCGTTGGCAACGGCGATGTGCTCATCGCCGACGGTCAGAACAGCGTCATCCGCCGGGTGTCGAGGGGCGACAGGAGGGTCAGCACAGTGGCGGGAACCGGCGTTGTCGGCCGCGCTCCGCCTCGCCGGCCGACTTCCGTCGGCGAGGTCGCGCTCGCCGATCCGCGCGGTGTCGCCGCGCTGCCCGACGGGTCCTTCGCGATCGCAGACGCCGGTTTGCGTGCCGTGCTGCTCGTCACGCCTGATGGGCTCGTGCGTACGCTGCTGGACAGCCGCGACGTGAAGCTTCCCGTCGATGTGACGGCGCTTGACGCCGACACCCTCGCGGTCGCCGACGCGGATGCCGGCTCTGTGCTCGAGGTGGACCGTCGAGGCCGCGTCCGAACGCTGGCTCGCGGGCTGTCTCGACCATGGCAGCTGGCCGCCGACCCGGCGTCGGGCGGGCTGATCGTCAGCCGGGCACGAGCGACTCCGCCGAGCAGCGACGAGCGCCGAACCGGCGGTAACGTGGTGCGGCTAGCGCCTGACGGGAGCCGCAGTGTCGTCGCGGGACCGGGCGCGTCCGGTCGCGCCGGCGAGCTGCGGTTCGACCGGATCGCGGGCGTCGTTGCGCTGCCCGACGGCACTATCCTCGTGGCGGATCGCACTGTCGTACGAGCGGTCTTTCGGACCGGTCACTACATGGACGTCGCGGGTGGGACCGGCGAAGGTCAGCGATGCGCCATTCCGATCGGAGGCAGAGCCCTGCTCCAAGTCGAGGGCATCGCGGTCAGCGAAGGCGACATCGTGATCACCGACTCCCTCGTCGATCAGGTTGAGTGGGTGCCGCCCGACGCCAACCAGCCCGTGCAACCTGGCAGCGCAGAACCTCCCGTCTGCGGTGATCGTCACGTGCGTCCTCGACCTCGGGTACGACAGCCGCCCGGCGCGAGGGTCTGTCGCAAGGGCAGCCTGTCACCCGCGGTCAAGGCGTTGTACGTAGACCGAAAGCGTCGCAAGATCCACGTCGCCTTTGGTGCGAAAGGGACGCTGCAGGTGCTACTCGTACGCCGCAACAGCAACCGCGAGGTCTTGCTTCGCGAAAAGAGCTTCAGACGCTCATCGTCCACCCGCCAGGTTAGGGTCCGCTACAGCCAGCGGCGCCGCGGACGGTGGCATGTCCGTGTTCGCGCCCCGGGCGGCTGTCACCAGAGCAAGCTTTTCAAGCTTTGATGCGTTCCCGTGCTCGGGTGGAGGTCCGCAGGGGCAAACCAGCCCAATCGACCCGGGACGCAGCGGGCCCGCAGAGCCGATCGATCAAACGGCTGCTCCGCACGGCGCCTGGCGCGCTGACGGCAATCGCGACGCTCTTGACCGCTGTGCTCGGTGTCACCTTTGTGCTCGTTCCCTCCTTGCGGCCGCTACCGCGCGACAAGATCGAGGCATCACTCGCGGTGCCGACCGTTGAAGGCCAAGTTGACCTCTTGGAATGGGCGAAGAGGCAATATCCCGGCGATCCGCGGGGAGAGCTGCACAGGCTGCTCGGCCACCCGTACCGAGAGACGGACGCTGCTGCGGGGCTGGTGGTGTATGTGCGCCTGAGGGCCGAAGGCTTCAGGCGCCGCTCAATCCAGCTGCGCGCCCGCGTCTACGACGCGGCGACCCGACGACCCCCAGATAACCTGGACACTGACGAAATCATTCCCGAGTCGGGTCAACTGCGGATCGATGCACCGAGCCGCGCGTCAGTGCAGCTCATCCTCCTCGACGACTTCTCACGCATCCCGGGACGCTACTTCGTGCGCGTCGAAGCCTACGACGACGGCGGCATGCTCGCCTACGCTGACAGCCAGAGGATCGAAGGGCCGTAAATGCGATCGCGTCGATGGCGTCGTCCTCGGGTTGGCCGAGCGGAACTTCTGCGCCTTGCCGCTGACGGGGCACTGCCACGCACGCGTCTGAACAGTGGCCGAGCCGCCCCGTCGACGACGCTGTGCCACGCCAGCTTTGCGACGTATTGGATGACACCGATGCCGGTTTGACGAACCTCAGATCAGCGCGTCGTAGAGCTCCTGCGTTCGCTGCAGCAGTGCGGTCGCGCCGAAGCGCGCGCGGACGTCGGCGGCGGCC
>CADCVQ010000112.1 GCA_902806175.1 uncultured Solirubrobacteraceae bacterium | reverse complement strand
GTGCGGCGTCCACCATGAGCCGGCGGCGCCGCGCACTCGTGCTCGGCGGACTGGCGCTCGTGCTCGGCGGACTGGCGGCGTTCAACGTCGCCGGACGTGAGGCTGCGCTGGAGCGGCGCGTCGGCGCGCTCGTCGACGTCGTCGTCGCACACGAGCCGATACGCGCTGGGCAGCGGGTGCCCGCGCGGGCGCTCGCGATTCGTCGCGTGCCCGAGCGCTTCGCGCCCAGCGCCGCCGCGAACGGCGATCCCGAGCAGTTCGTCGGCCAGCGCGCGCGGGTGCCGATCCCGGCCGGCGCCGATCTCGCTGCGGCGATGGTCGGCGACGACGACGCGCGGCCCGCCGGACCGCCCGTCGGCCGCGGCGAACGCGTCGCACAGGTCGTCGCGCTGGCGGCGCCGCAGCTCGTCGTCGCCGGCCGCCGCGTCGACCTGCTCGTCACGCCCGAGCCGCGGCCCGACCGGCCGGGCGAGGCGCTGCTGGCGCTCGAGGACGTCCAGGTCGTCGCGGCGAGCGAGGTCGGCGCCGACGACGCAGCGACCGCAAAGGGCGCAGCGGGACCGCGCGTCGCCGCGTCGCTGCGGGTGACGCTGCGCCAGGCGGTGTACCTGGCCGCCGTGCAGGACTTCGCTCGCGAGTTGCGCCTGCTGCCGCGGGCGGTGGGCGACCGCAGCCGTGGCCGCGCGGGGCTGCGGATGATGCCCGACCTTCCATGACGCCATAGGAAGTCCAGCCGCCGTCGGCGGCTCCGTCGTCGGCTGTCGGGGGTCGGGGGGCGAAAACTCGGTCCGCGCGACCTATGCGGGGCATGGACTTCGATCGCGGCGGCGACGACGCACTTGAAGCGCTCGCCGGCGCGCTGCGCGATCGGCTGCTCGCGGAGGCCGGCCGCGACGGCACCGCAGGTGACCTGCACGAGCGCATCCGCGCGCTCGTCGACCGTGAGGCCGGCCTGCTCGACGACGACGCGCGGACGCGGCTTGCCGCGCGCGTGGCCGAGCGCTCGTTCGGGCTCGGGCCGCTCGAGCCGTTGCTGGGCGACCCGACCGTCGACGAGGTGATGGTCAACGGTCCGGGACAGGTGTGGGTCGAGCGCGGCGGGCGGATCGAGGCGACCGGCGCGCACTTCGCCGACGAGGCCGCGCTGCGCCACGCGATCGAGCGCATCCTCGCGCCGCTCGGGCGTCGCGTCGACGAGTCCGAGCCGCTGTGCGACGCGCGGCTGCCGGACGGCTCGCGCGTGAACGTCGTCGTCGCGCCGCTCGCGCTCGACGGCTCGGTCCTGACGATCCGCCGCTTTCGCCCGCGCGGCTTCGGCCCGGAGGACCTCGTCGCCAACGGCACCTGGGCGGCGCCCCTGCGCGACCTGCTCGCAAGCGCCGTCGCCGCGCGCTGCAACATCCTCATCAGCGGCGGCACCGGCTCGGGCAAGACGACGACGCTCAACGCGCTGACGGAGTTCATCGGCGACGGCGAGCGGATCGTGACCGTGGAGGACGCTGCCGAGCTGCGTCTGCGCCACGCGCACGTCGTGCGTCTCGAGGCACGGCCGGCGTCGCTGGAGGGCCGCGGCGAGGTGACCGTGCGCCGGCTCGTGCGCAACGCCCTGCGCATGCGCCCAGACCGGATCGTCGTCGGCGAGGTCCGCGGCGGCGAGGCGCTGGACATGCTCAGCGCCATGTCCAGCGGCCACGACGGCTCGCTGTCGACAGTCCACGCCGGCTCGCCGGAGGAGGCGCTGCGGCGCGTCGAGACGCTCGCGCTGATGGCCGGCCTGGGCCTGCCGCACGAGGCGATCCGCGAGCAGGTCGCGGGAGCGCTGGACCTCGTCGTCCACCAGGCACGGATGCCGGGCGGCACGCGCTGCGTCGTCGCCGTCAGCGAGATCGTGCGTGTCGCCGGGGGTGCGGCCACCCGCGAGCTCTACGCGCTGCGCGAGGGGCGCCCGACCTGGCGCGCCCCGCTCGGCGACGCGCTGGCGACGCGGCTCTCGCAGGCGCAGGCCACGGCCGCATGAGCGCCGCCGCTCTGCTCGCCGGCCTCGCGGGCATCTGCGCTGTGCTTGCCGGCTGGGAGGCGATCGTCGCCGCCGACGAGCGGCATCTCGCAGGGTCGATCCGCGGCTGGCTGGCCCCGGCGCTGGACGTCGTGCGCTCCGGCCGCGAGCCGACGAGCCCCGAGCGTCGCCGGCTGATGGCACTCGGCGCGCTGTCGCTCTTCGGTGCCGGCTGGCTGCTCGCGGGGCCGTGGATCGGGCTCGGGCTCGGGGCCGCCGCGCCCTGGGTCGCACGCCGCGCGGTCGACATGCGGCGCCGTCGGTGGGCGGTGGCCGTCGCCGCGGGCGCACCCGCGGTCGCCCGCGCGATCGCCGATGCGCTCGCCGGCGGGCACTCCGTGCGCGGCGCGCTCAGCGCAGCCGCGCACGACGGCGCAGTGGCGGGCCCCGCGGGAGAGGAGCTGCGACTCGCGGCGGCCGCGCTGGAGCTGGGCCAACGCACCGACGACGCCCTGCGCGCACTCGCGCGGCGCAACAGCTCCCAGCAGCTTCACGGGCCGCTCGACACGGTCGTCGCCGCCGTCCTGCTGCAGCGCGATGCGGGCGGTGACCTCGCCGCGCTGCTGCGCGACCTCGCAGGCGCGCTCGAGCAGCGCGGGCGCGTGCTCGCCGACGCGCGCTCGGCGACGGCGCAGGCGCGCTTCACCGCGCTGCTCGTGACGGGTCTGCCCGCCGCTGCCCTGGCGCTCGGCGAGCTTGCGCAGCCCGGCTTCCTGCTCGCGCTCTGCTCATCGGCGCTGCCGGCGGCGATGGTCGCCGTGGCGCTCGTCCTGCAGGCAGTCGCGTTTGTCTGCGTGCGGCGGATCGCGCGAATCGGCGAGACGTGGTGAGCATCGCCGTGCTGCTCGCGGCCGCCGGCGGGACGTGCGCCGCGGCCGCGATCGTCGAATGGCTGGGCGTGCCGCGGCGGGCGCGCTCGCGGGACCGTCGCGCGGCGCAGCAGGGGGGTGGCGGTGGCGGCAGGCCGCTGTCTCGCGTCGGCGGGATGACGGTGCTGCTCGCCCGGATCGCGGGCCGGGCGGGCATGCGCGCGGCGCCCGGCGACCTCGATGCGCGGATCGCCGCGGCGGGCGCGCCGCTGGGTCTCGCCGTCGACGACGTCATCGCGCTGAAGGGGGCCGGCGCGCTGGGCCTGACGCTCTTCGTGCTCCCCTTCGCCGGTGCGCTGCCGGGCAGGCTCGGCGTCGCGGCGTTCGTTGCGGCACCCGTCGCGGGGTTATTCGCGCCGGAGTTCGTGCTCGCGCGCCGCGCCCGCTCGCGCGGGCGGCGGATCGCCGGCGAGCTGGCCGACGTGCTCGACCTGCTGCGCGTCGCCCTCGGCGCGGGACTGCCGGTGGGGCGGGCGATGGGGGAGGTGGGGCGGCGGATGAGCGGCATCCTCGCGGCCGAGCTCGACGGCGCCGCGGCGCGGATGGCGCTCGGCGCCTCGCGCGCTGACGTCCTGCGCGAGCTCGTCGCGCGCTGTCCCGTGTCCGGCGTCGCGACGCTCGCCACCGCGATCGCGCGCGCCGACCTGCACGGGGCGCCGCTGAGCCCGGCGCTGGAGGCGCTGGCCACGCAGGCCCGTGCCGATCAGGCGCGCGCGTTGCGCGACGCGGCGGCGAGGGCCGCGCCGAAGATCCAGCTCGTGGTGGCGCTCGTGCTCGTGCCGGCGGTGATGCTGCTCATCGGCGCGGTGCTGGCGCAGGGTCTCGGCAACGGCTGAGGCCCAAAACGGGCACATCCGCGGAGCAGGTTTAGACGCTCCCGCTGTCCATCTGTCTAGTTTCCGATCGATTCGGCGCGCCGAAGTCTGTTAGGTTCGATCTCGGTAGGGACGCCGACGACGGTCCGCTGGAGGTAGCACCGGATGCTCAAGGTCTGTATCGCCGACGACCACGCGTTGATTCTCGACGCGGTTCGCGCCGCGCTCCTGCAGGCGGGAGACATCGAAGTCGTCGGCGCGGCGCACTCTGGCCGCGAGCTGCTCGAGCTCGTCCAGCAGCACACGCCCGAGCTCGTGCTGCTCGACAACCGGATGCCCGACGTCAACGGGCTGACCTGCCTGAGGACGATCAAGCAGCGCTGGCCGCAGGTGCGGGTCGTGATGTTGTCGGCCTCCGAGGATCCCAAGCAGATCGCCGAGGCGCTCGATGCCGGCGCGAGCGCGTACATCGGCAAGCGCATCAACCCCGACGATCTTGCGTCCACGCTGCGGCAGGTCGTGGCGGGCGTCGTCTATCAGCGCTCGGTGGATGACGCCGAAGAGCCGGCAAGCGCCGCTGCCGCTTCCGGCGAGCCGCTGACCGGCCGCGAGCGCACGATGCTCGAGGCCATCGCGCGCGGGCTGAGCACGAAGGCGATCAGCCGCGAGCTGTGGATCAGCGAGAAGACCGTCAAGTTCCACCTCACGAACATCTACCGCAAGCTCGGCGTGCACAACCGGACGGGCGCGATGCGCTACGCCTTCGACCACGGCCTCGTCTCGTCGGTGCCCGAACTCGACGACAACGCGAACAGCGCTGCCGTCAGCGCCTGATCGGCACCGATCAGCGTCAGCGCGACGCCGGCGGGTCCTCCAGCAGAACGTCGACCTCGTGTCGAATGTGGGCGCGGACGGCTTCGAGGCATCCGGGCGGGAAGTTGTCGCTGGACCAGCCGTACTGCGAGCCTTCGAGACGTTGCCGCGCGCGCGCCTGCTCTGCGCGTCGCTTCCAGCGCTCGCTGTCCTGCTGCACCTTGGCGGCAAGCTCCCACCGCGCTGCGCGCTGCGCGTCGAGGCTCAGACGGTCCAGGGACTCGAGCGTGTCGAGATCCGCGCCGAGGACGATCGCGTCGGCAAGGGCTTCGTCGCGCTTCTTGATGGTCTCCAGGAACTGCGCCACTGCTGAGCTGCTGGGCCCGTCGACGACCGCGACGATCGGCGCGCGCTGCTCGGTATCGGGATCGTAGATGTGTGGGAACCGGGGGCGCGGCACGACCCACGGGCTTACCTGGAGCGGCGGCCCGCCGTTGCGTTCTTCAGCCGGCGCCTCGGGATGGACGCCGGCGCCGTTCAGCGCCCGCAGGATCCTGTCGCGCGCTGCGAACGGCGATGCCAGCGCCACGGTGACGGCCAGCGCCTCGCGCTGACTTGGCGCACCTTCCCGGGCCGGCCAGCGGTCGCTCACCGCCTCGGCGCAACGGAGGACGTCGATCTCGTCGCGCGCCAGAAAGCACTGGCACGCGTCATCCCAGAGCGCGTCATCGGGTGTCAGATGACGCCGCTCGTCATCGAGCCGGCCCGTCTGCAGCGCAAGTCGAGTCGGTGCGCCGCCGCTGCCGCCGGGCATCGCGTCAGTGAGCGTCCGTGATCCGACGGTCGGCGCCGAAGCGCCAGGCCTGCGGGACCTTGCTCGTCGGCTTCAGCGGGGCGAAGCCGACATGGATGTGGTCGGCGTGATCGCCCATCGCGAAGGTGTTGTCCGCGCGCTCGAACGTCATGAGGCTGATGATCTGGTCGGGTCGCATCGCCCCGCGCAGCGTCAGCAGCTCGCGGATCGCCGCCTCGGTGACGGAGCCAGAGCCCTGATGGCCCATGATCGGGATCCCGTTGATCGCCGAGATGTCGACGGCATTGCCGCTCGAGTGGTGCGACACGTTGCCGGACTTCGTGTAATAGCCGTGGCCGCACTCCAGGCTCGAAACCGTCGGATGCAGCCCCGACCACGCCAGGAAGCGCAGCAGGACGAGCACACGGCGGTCGATCCGGTGCGCGGCGATGTCCTCGCGCCCGCACTCATACAGCGTGATGCGCGGATCGGCGAGCACCTGCTGCTCGAGGCGGCGGCCGCTTGTCTCGAACAGCTTCCACAGCGTCTGGCTGCGCTCTCCCTGCTGGGCGGCGATGCGCTCGGCGCGCATCAGGACCGAGTCGACGTACCAGCCCGCGTGGTTGTAGGCGAAGATCGCGCGGCGCATGTTCCCGGGTGCTCCGGCGGCGTGCAGGTAGCGCGCGGCGGCGAAGATCGCGTCGCGCGGGTTGTTGGGGTCCTTCTTGCCGTTGTGGTCGGCGTCGACGCCATAGGCCTCCCAGGTCGCCGGCATGAACTGCATCCAGCCGGTCGCGCCGGCTGACGAGACGGCGACGTTGCGGCCGAAGTCGGTCTCGATCTCGTTGATCGCGGCAAGGATCGGCCACGGGACTTCGTAGCGCTTGCCGGCCTGCTTGTAGAGCTTGATGAGAAAGCGCGGGATGACCGCCTCGTCGCTGACGTAGAGCGCGGGCTTGCGCGGCCCGGAGAGGGCGATGCCGACGTCCTTCTGCAGGTCTGACGCGCGCTTGGACTGCTTCGCGCGCGACGTGATCCGGTGACGCAGCTTGGTATCGGCGCGACGCTTGGCGCGCTTGCGCGTCGATGCGGTCTTGCGCGACGCCTTCGTCTGCTTCCCGGACGTGGACTTCGAGGTTCCGCGCCGTGTGCTCGACGGCGAGGGCTTCGTCTCGCGGACGGGGGCGACCGCGCTCGACGCCGTCGAGGTGGCCGCGGTCGTGGCCGCGTCGGCCGCCGGTTCGGCGCGCTCGTCGTCGGCGGCCGGCGCGGCCGGCTGCGCGGGCGACGCAGGCTTGCGTGTCTCCGTGTCGGCCGCCGGCCGCTTGTCGGGCGTGCTGGGCGACGTCGGCACCGGTGAGGTCACGGCCGGCAACACACAGATGCTGCCGTCGTCGAGAACGCCGCTCGGGGTGCCGTTGGGGAGCGTCGACGTGATCTCACAGCTCGACGACACGACTGGATCGGCGTCCCGCAGGCCGTCGGCCAGCGAGCTCGTGGGCAGGAGGCACAGCCCGGACACGACGACCACCGAGAGACCGACGCGGGCGAACGCGAAACGGCGTCCCCTGCCGCGCCCGCGCACCTCGACCGGAGTGTCGGGGTCCAGCAGCAGCGCGCGATTGGCGTCAGGGTCGAAGAGGACCTCGAGCGATCCGTCGAAGTCGGTCTGCGGCCGGGGCATGTCAGGTACCTCGCTCATGACGTGAACAGGATCACCAGCGTCCCGAACGCGAGGAACGGGCCGAAGGGGAGGGTCGCGCCCTTGATGGAGCCCTGGCGGACCCGCATCCAGAGCGCGATCGGGACGATCGCGAAACAGCCGACCACGATCGCGCCGAACACGTTCCAGCCGACGATCGTTCCCAGCAGCACCGCAAGCTTGATGTCGCCCATCCCCATCGCGTCGCGCCGGAAGATGAGCGGCGCCGCGAGAAACGCGGCGGCGGCAAGACCGGCAAGCAGCCACTGCAGGGCGTCGCCGGGAAAGAGGAGCAGTTGCAGCGCGAGCAGGACCGCCGTGGCGGGCAGCACGATGCGGTTGGGCAGGATGCGGTGCTCGATGTCGATCGCCGCGAGCACGGTCAACACGACGCAGGCGATCACGGCGATCACGGTCTGGCGCTCGAGGCCGAACGTCGCTAGGGCGAGCAACGGCAGGCCGATGCAGAAGACGGGGACGAGCGGGTGACGGGGAATCAGGTCGCTGAGCGGAACGTCGGCGCTTGACGTCTCGTTCGTGTCGACGACGTCCTCCGGCGTCGGCGCAACGGCCGGATCGTCCAGCGGGCGCACGTCGATCTCGGTGGTGGCAGCGTCAGTGGACATGGCGTGTCCTCTCCTCCTTAAGCGGGTTTCCCGCTCGGCGGGCTACTTGCACAGCGAGCGAGAGGTCGGCGGCCCAACCCCACTTGGGCAGTGCCGGAAGGCCGAGGTGGTCGTCCGCCGCGGTTGACGAGACGATGACGACGCCGACGCGCGGAACGCGCTCGCACAGCTCGAGCACGACGCCGCCGATCGCTGGGGCGCAGGCGGTGGCGTCGAGCACGACGACGTCGGGATGCTGGTCGTCGACCAGCGCAGCGACGTGGTCCACCGCTTCGAGGCCGGCCACTGCGAACGCCACGGGGCCCAACCCCTCCAAGACGGTCATCGCGCGCTGGCGGAAGGCCAGGTCGCGCGAGATGACGAGCGTGCGAACCGAATGCAGCCGGATCACGCGCGCGCCGGCGGGGGTCTCGCCGCCGGCCTCAAGCATCGGGCGCCTCCGAGACCTCGTCCAGGTGCAGGACGTGACCGACCTCGACGCCGCGCCGCCTCGCCTCGCCCGCGCGCAGCTCCAGGACGGCCTTCGCGCCGCGCTTGCGTGCGGTGCGCCACGGGCGGACCGCGCTGCGCACGTCCACGACGCGGCACTCGCGGTCGAGGAAGACGACGTCGATCGGGAAGCGCATGAAGTGCGTGTGGATCGAGCCCGCGGGGCGCAGCAGGATGCCCTCGCCCGCGGGCAGGTCGCGCCGGCCGAGCAGGCCGCGCATGCGCGGCAGCGGGCGGTCGGCGAGCACGCAGCGCTCGCAGACGGCGGCGCCGGTGGCGGGATCGGAGATGACGTGCGTGCGGACCACAGCGCGCAAGGATGCACCGCCCGCTTGGTGGTGTCGCCGGGAAAAGGTCCGGGTTCGCGACTAGACCTTGATCCCGTAGGCAGCGGCCGGCTGCTCGGGCAATCTCTGCGGCGTCGGACAACCTGGCAAGCGTCAAAGGGACACGCTGAACATGGAACTGCAGGGAAGCAAGGACATGATCGGCAACGTCACAGACGACGAATCGGGCCAGGGACTTGTGGAGTACGCACTGATGATCTTGCTGGTATCGGTAGCTGCGATCGGAGCGCTCACGCTGATGGGTGCGAGCGTGAGTGACCTGCTCGACACCGCCGGAGCGGCGTTCCCGTGATGCTCGTCATCGCGACCGCCGGACCCAACTTCAACACACTTGCTCGCAGGGGCTCGCCCAGGAGCACGACAGGCACGAGGGGAGGTGAATTTACATGCTGAATACTCTCATTGCTTACCTCACGGTGGCATTCACGGAGGTCAAGGAGCGTGAAGAGGGCCAGGGACTCGTCGAGTACGCCCTCATCCTCGTGCTCGTCTCGATCGTCTCCATCGCAGCGCTGACGCTGCTCGGTACGACCATCAGCGACGTCTTCGACACGATCACCGGCGTCCTGTAAGCAACATCGCTTGATGTACCCGCTGCCCCGGGGGTCACCATGATTCCTCGGGGCAGCTTTTTTACTGTCTACATACATACACGGTCACACACTTCTAGAGGGCGACGAAATGCCGGCAGCAAAGCGAGAGGATGGAGCGGTTCTGGTCGAGTTTGCGCTCGTCCTTCCGTTGCTGCTGCTGGTGGTCCTCGGGACGATGCAGTTCGGCATCTTCCTCAACGCGAAGATCAACGAGACGCACCTCGCGAGCTCGGCCGCGCGCTACGCGGCCGTCAACCACAACCCGACCGGCGGCTCGCTGCAGGACCACATCAAGTCGCTCGGCGGCACGCAGTACCTCCGGGACAACGCGCAGGTCTGCATCGAGTACCTCGATGGCGACGACGGGAACGCCGATGCGGGCGATCCGGGCGATCCGGTCACCGCCACGGTGACGGCGACCTACAGCCTGATCCCGTTCCTCGACAACGCGCTCGACGACACGCCGGCCTCCGTCACCGTCCAGGGCGACGCCACGATGCGCCTGGAGACGTTCCCCGACGACATCCCGCAGGGATGCTCGGCATGAGGCGGCCTCGCCCCAAGCGGGCCGCGGCGCGCGCAGAGGCCGGCGCGGTGCTCGTCATGGTCGCGATCATGATGCCCGTCCTGATCGGCTTCAGCGGCCTCGTCATCGACGTCGGCAACTGGTTCGCGCACGACCGCCACCTGCAGACGCAGGCCGACGCCGGCGCGTTCGCGGGGGCCGGCGAGTTCCGCTTTCCCTGTACGAACGGGCCGATCCGCCAAGAGGTCTCGAAGTACTCGAGCGTCGGAACTGCGACCGGCGACCCGAGCTACAACCCGCAGATCGGCGACACCGCGCCGGAGGAACTGCACCAGGAGATCAACAGCGCCACCTGGTATGACCAGTCCGCCCCGGTCGACGACAGCGTGCGCACCGGCGAGCCGTGTGACGCGATGATGATCGACGTCAAGCTCACGGAGACGAACCTGCCGTGGTGGCTGCGGCTGTTCGGCGACGCCGTCCCGTACATCAACACGCACGCGCGCGTGGAGATCATGCAGCAGACCGTCGCCAACGGCGCGCTGCCCGTCGGCGTGCCCGAGGTGGGACCGCGCCACGCCCGCGCGATCTTCGTCAACGAGACGACGGGCACCGCGATCGCCTCGGCTCCGCTCACCCGAACCGGCACGAGCAACGGCCTCTCGATGTGGTCAAACGCCGGGGCCCCCGTGTCCGTGCCCGTGAGCACCGCGAAGATCGGCGTGCGCATCCAGCTCAGCGGGAGCACGGCCTCGGCACAGTGCGGCGATCCGCTCGTGGACTGCTACGGCGCGGGCACCAGCACGACGATCGTCGCGGACTCGCCCGGTCTGTCGCACATCCGCGGGTACAACACGACGCCGGCGGGCACCGCGACGACACCGCAGGTGCGCGACGTCAACCTCTTCGGCTCGGGCTGCGAGGACGGCTACTTCACGACGTCTGCGACCTACCCGTGCACCGTCAACGTGCGCGCGGTCGTCGACTTCGGCGGTGCTCCGATCGACACGGTGCGTGTACTCGCAAAGCGGACCGGCGCCAACAACAACACGACGGTCCAGCTTGCCGCGCCGGCTGCTTCGGGTGGCGCGTGGACCGGGCCTCCGGGAGTCTCGATCGCCGGGCTCTCCGGATCCAACCCGATCGACTTGCTGTGGCAGACCGGCTGCGACACCGACCGCACGAGGCCATGCAACACGACCAAGAACCCGCTGGCAGGCGGCAGCGCCGCGCAGCGCGTCTTCGCGGGCGCCGAGAGTCTCACCGTCTCCGGACCGATCAAGTTGCTCCGCGTCTCCGAGAACGGCGTACCGGGCGCGAACACCTTCCAGCAGGGGACGTCGCACGACCTCGTCGTCACGCTCGGCCTCAAGCCGAGCCTCGAGAACGCGACGAGCTCGGCCGACCCGATCGTGTCGCTGAAGGTCGCCGGAGGCGGCAGCCAGAATCAGGCGCTCGACTGCGACCCCGACCAGCCGAACCTTCGTGACGAGCTGGAGAACGGCTGTGGCCCGTCCTACAAGGTCAACGACGGCTCGGCAGCGTGTCCCACTGGCGCGAATGCGCTTTGGAGCCTGCCTGCGCCCTGGCCGTGCGTGGCCATCAGCACCGGCGCGAGCGTCGGCCAGGTCACTCAGGGCGTGAACCTCCGGGTCCTCGGCGACGCGAGTGGCGCGACCTGCACAGCCCCGAACAACTGGGCCGACTTCCCCGATTTCGACCGCGCAGATCCACGGATCGTGCAGGTCTTCTTAACACCGTTCGGCGCGTTCGCCGGAAGTGGCGGGACCACCGTTCCCGTCACCGGCTTTGCCACCTTTTACATCACTGGCTGGCACAACGGCGGCTGCCAGGGTTCGGGCGACGATCCCGCCGGCCAAGGTGAGATCGTCGGCCATTTCATCAAGTATGTGGACACGTTGAATCCCGGAGGAGGCGCGGGGATGTGTGAAGAAAGCACCTTCGGATCCTGCGTCGCCGTAATCACCCGCTAGGAAGGACATGATGCAGACCACTCTCAAACCACCCAAGCTGCCGTCGAAGGACGGCAAGGGCCCGCTGTCCACGAAGAACGGCTCGGTCCTGGCGGCCGTGGTGACAGCCGCTCTCGCCGGCCTGATCATCATGGTCTTCCTCAACCAGTACCGCGACAACGTCAACAAGGACGGCGTCCCAACGCCGGTCCTCGTCGCAAGCCAGCTCATCGAGCAGGGCGCGTCCGGTGACACGATCGGCGCCGCGGGGCTCTTCAAGGCAGACGACGTGCCGCGCGACCAGCTCAAGGCGGGGGCCGTCACCGATGCCGCGACGCTTCGCGGCAAGATCGCCAGGGAGGACATCCTGCCCGGCCAGCAGTTGACCGCGGCGGACTTCAGGCCGGCCGGCCCGTCGGTCGTGACGAAGCTCGGCGCCGAGGAGCGCGGCATGAAGATCTCGCTCGACAACGCGCACGGCCTGATCGGAGAGATCCGCAGGGGCGACCGCGTCGACGTGCTATCCGGGTTCCTGGTCGACAGCACCGTCGGACGGCCGCGCCCGATCCTGCGGACTCTCATGCAGAACGTCCTCGTGCTCGACGCCCCGGCCGAGGTCAAGGCCAGCGGTGTGAGCGGGAACTCCAACAAGCCCAAGGAAGTCACGCTGCGCGTGAACGTCAAGCAGGCGCCGAAGCTGGCATTCGCCTCTGACAACGGCAAGGTGTGGCTCATCCTGCGCCCGCAGAACGGCGCGGACGTCGACACCCAGTCGCTCGTCACGCTCGAGTCGCTGCTGCTCAACGAGAAGGCAATCCGCGCCGGGAGGGCACGATGAACGCTCCGCCGATCAGCGTCCTGGTCGTTCACACGGTCGACATCGACCCGGCCGTCGTCCGCGCGCTCCTGTCGGCCGACGACGGGCTGAACGTCGTCGGTTTCTTCGACGGCTTCGGCAACCACATGCCGACCGCGGACGTGCTCGTCGTCGCCTGCGGGTCCTACAGTGAGGAGGCAGGCTCGCTCATCCGCGAGGGCGTCGACGAGCTTCCTGACCGCCCCGTCATCCTGGTGACGCAGGGCGCGCCCAACGGCTACGTCGACCACGCGTTCACGGCGGGCGCGGCAGACCTCATGGTCCTGCCCGATCCGTGCGATGTCCATCTCGCACGGGCGATGTCCCACCAGGTGCTGTTCACGATTCGTAAGTCGGTCCAGAAGCGGGAGCCCGGCGCGGCGGTCGAGGGCAAGATGGTCGTCCTCGTCGGGCCGAAGGGCGGCAGCGGCAAGACGCTGTGCTCCACGAACCTCGCCGCGGCGCTTGCCGCCTCGGGCCAGAGCGTCGTCGTCGTGGACCTCGACCTGCAGTTCGGCGACGTCGGGCTGGCCCTCGGCCTCACGCCCGAGAAGACGATCTACGACCTGCTCACGTCGGGCGGCTCCATGGACGCCGAGAAGGTCGACGCGTTCCTGGCCAAGCACGAGTCCGGCATCCACGCGCTGCTGGCGCCGCGCCGACCCGACCAGGCCGGCCTCGTCACCGTCGAGTTCCTGCGCGACATCTACGCGATGCTGCGCACGACGCACGACGTCGTCATCGTGGACACGCCGCCGCAGTTCACACCTGAGGTCATCGCGGCCGTCGACGCCTCGACGGACGTGTGCGTCGTCGCGATGCTCGACGCGCTCTCGCTGAAGAACCTGAGGCTCGGCCTCGAGACGCTCGAGCTCATGGGCTATCCCGAGGACAGGATCCGCTTCGTGCTCAACCGCGCCGACAGCCAGGTCGGCATCGACCTCGCCGACGTGCAGGCGATCGTGGGCCACGGGCCGGACGTTCGCGTCCCGAGCGACCGCGCGATCACGCGGTCTGTCAACGAGGGGATGCCGATCGCGCTGAAGAGCCCCGGCTCGGAGGCCGGACGGGCGTTCCACCAGCTCGCCGCCCTCTACACGCAGGTTCCCCAGGCAGCAGCAGCCAAGCGCCGCCGACGCTTGAGCTTCTCGCGCACCGGCTGAAACGAGGACGACCATGGAACTCCACGAGCGCATCTCACCGGGCCAGTCGGCCGCTTCGAACACGAAGGTCGACCCCTTCGCAGAAATCAAGAACCGCATCCACCTCGGCGTCATCGAGGACCTCGGCCGCCAGATCTTCAACGACGACGTGGATCGCGCTGCCCTGAAGTCGAAGGTCACGGCCGAGATCACGACCCGGCTCTCCCAGGAATCCGGCATCGCCCGCGAGGACCGCGTGGTCATCGCGGAGGACATCACGGACGACATCCTCGGACACGGGCCGCTCGAGCGCCTGCTTGCCGATGACACGGTGACGGAGATCATGGTCAACGGCCCGTCCGACATCTGGATCGAGCGCAAGGGCAAGCTCATCCCGACGTCGGTGCGCTTCGCCGACGAGTCGCACCTGCGGCGCATCATCAACAAGATGGTGGCCGAGGTCGGCCGGCGGATCGACGAATCGGTGCCGATGGTCGACGCGCGCCTGGCCGACGGCAGCCGCGTCAACGCCGTCATCCCGCCGCTGTCGCTGAGCGGCCCGCTGGTGACCATCCGCAAGTTCAGCAAGGACCGCTGGGATCTCGACGACCTCGTGCGCAAGGACGCGCTGAGCCTCGACACCGCCGACTTCCTGCGGCGCTGCGTCGAGGCGGAGCTCAACGTCCTCGTCTCGGGTGGTACGGGCACCGGCAAGACGACGCTGCTCAACGCGCTCTCCACCGCGATCCCGGACTCCGACCGCATCATCACGATCGAGGACTCGGCGGAGCTGCGGCTCAACCAGCGCCACGTGCTGCGGATGGAGTGCCGCCCGAGCAATGTCGAGGGCGAGGGAGCCGTCGAGATCCGCGACCTCGTGCGCAACTCTTTGCGCATGCGCCCCGACCGGATCATCGTCGGCGAGGTCCGCGGCGCCGAGGCGCTGGACATGCTTCAGGCCATGAACACCGGTCACGACGGGTCGCTGTGCACGGCGCACGCGAACAGTGCCCGCGACGCCCTCGCACGAATCGAGACGATGGTGCTCATGGCGGGCTACGACCTGCCGCTGCGGGCGATCCGCCAGCAGGTGTGCTCGGCGCTGGATCTCATCGTCCACCTCGAGCGCCTCATGGACGGTTCGCGCCGAGTGACCACGATCACCGAGGTTCAGCGCATGGAGTCCGACGTGATCGGCCTGCAGCCGCTGTTCGACTTCAAGGTGGACTCGGTCACGGAGACCCGCGCCGTCGTCGGATCGTTGCGCGCGACCGGACTGCGCCCGACGTTCCTCGACAAGTTCGAGAAGCGCAGCATCAAGCTGCCGGCCAACCTCTTCCAAGTCGTGCCGCAGCCGGTCCAGGTCAGCCCGCTCGCCGCTCGGGTGGGGACGCGATGAGATTCCGAGCGCTTGGCGTAGCCCTGATCGGGGTCGTCGCGCTCACGGCCGTTCCCGCGCAGGCGCAGACGGGGGCGGCGGAGCGCTCGACCCTCGTCCCCGCGGGCAGTCCGAAGTTCCCGGAGCGCGCGTATCGACTGACGGTGCCGGAGAAGCGCACGCTGGCCGCCGGCGAGCTCAAGGTGACGGAGAATGGCGACCCCGTGCGTGGCGTCTCGCTTGTGTCGGCTGCGGGCGGCAACAGCACGGACTTCGGCACGGTGCTCGTGATCGATGCCAGCAGGAGCATGGGTCGCCGCGAGATAAACCGCGCGATGCAGGCCGGGCGTGAGATCGCGGCCCAGCGTGCCAGCAACCAGCAGCTCGGCGTCGTCATCTTCAACCGCAAGCAGACAGTGCTCGCCGATCTCACTACAGATCAGGAAGAGATCGAGCGGGCGCTGGCCGCCACGCCGAAGCTCGCGCCGCAGCGACGGATCTTCGACGCCGTCGACGTGGCACTCGACATGCTCGACGCGGCGAACATCACTGCTGGCTCGATCATCGTGTTGTCCGACGGGGCCGAGCTGTACTCCGACAGCGTGGCCGCCGGCACGAGCACAGTGCCAGTTGTCTCCGCGGTCGGCACGCGCGCGCGCAAGTCCAACGTGAGGATCTTCACCGTCGGGCTTCGCTCGCGGAACTTCGATCGCAGCCAGCTGAGCGATCTGGCGAAGGCCGGCCGCGGCCGTTATTACCCGCTGGAGTCCGTCGACGACCTGCGGCCGATCTTCCGTCAGCTCGGTGCCGAGCTCGCGACGGAGTACCTCATCCGCTACCACTCCGGCGCGAACCGAGGACGAAGCGTGACCGTCGCCGTTCGAGTGGACGGCGTCGACGGGGTCGCGACGGCGAGTTACACGGTCCCCGGCGGAGCGTCGTTCGTCCTAGTCGACGACTCCTTCTGGACCTCGACTGTCGGGATCGTCGCGACGACGCTGCTGTGCGCCCTGCTGCTCGGTGCTGGGCTCGCGCTCCTGCTCGTCCGTAAGCACCGGCGTCCCGAGCTCAAGGAGCGCGTGCGCGACTTCGTGACGTCGCTAGGGGAGGTGTCGGCTGGCGAGGACGTCGTCGTCACGAGCCGTGAGGCCCGCGGCGCCACCGAGCGCTCGCTCGAGAGGACACAGTGGTGGGCCGGGTTCAAGGAGAACGTCGAGATCGCCCGCATCGAGAAGGATCCCGTGCGGATCGTCCTCTGGACGGCCGCGGGCACACTCATCCTCCTGTACCTGCTCGTGAAGATCGTGGGCCCCGTTGCCGGCATCTTCGCGCTCGTGATCCCGCTGTCGGTCAGGGCCTGGGTGCAGTTCATGCTCGCCAGGCAGCGCCGGGTGTTCGCCGACCAGCTGCCCGACATCCTGCAGGGGTGTGCGTCCGCGATCCGGGCCGGGCACGGTCTGACCGGCTCACTCGCGATGGTCAGCGAAGAAGCGCCCCAACCCAGCCGGCTGGAGTTCACGCGCGTCGTCTCCGATGAGCAGCTCGGCGTGCCGCTCGACGATGCCCTGCGCGTCGTGCAGCGGCGCATGGACAGCCGTGACGTGCAGCAGATCGCGCTCGTCGCGCAGTTGCAGCGCGACACCGGCGGGAACATGGCGGAGGTCCTCGACCGCGTGACCGACTCGCTGCGCCGCCGCGCCGAGCTGCGCCGGATGGTGCAGTCGCTGACAGCCCAAGGTCGGCTCTCGCGATGGGTCGTCTCGTGCATCCCGATCGCGCTGCTGCTCATCATCTCGCTTGTCAACCCGGGTTATGTGGAGCCGCTGTACACGACGCCGCTGGGGAACGTCATGCTCGTCATCGCGGGCATCCTGATCGTCAGCGGCTCGCTCGTCATCAAGAAGATCGTCAACTTTACGGTCTGAGGAGGACCACGTGATCATCACACTGCTCCTGGGACTGGCCCTGCTCGGCTTTGCCGCCGCGCTCGCAGCGCGCGCGTTGACCTTCGGGCGAGTCGAGGCGAACCAGCGCCTGCGCTCGATCGAGATGTACGGCTTTCGTCCTTCCGAGAACGGTGCGGAAGCCGCAGTGGGCTCCGGAATCGATCTCAACAACATCGCCGAGCGCCTCGGGAAGGCCGCGATCAAGCGCTTCGGCAACGTCGACGCGGCGAAGACGCGCCGAGAGCTGCTCGGGGCCGGCTTCTACTCGGTGACCGTCGAGTCCTACCTCGGCTTCCGGATCATGGCAACGGCAACCCTCACGGCATTGCTGCTCCTGATCGCGGTGAGCGCCCCGAGCGTGCTGATGTTCCTGGGCGTCATCGTCGGCGGCCTTCTGGGCTGGCGCTTGCCGATGGTCGTCGTGCAGCGCCGCGCGAAGGCGCGCTACGACGAGATCGACCGCGAGCTGCCGGAGCTCGTCGACCTGCTCGTGGTCAGCATCGAGGCCGGCGTCGGTCTCGCCGGAGCCCTTCAGATGATGGCGAGCCGGATGCACGGTCCCCTCGGCATCGAGCTGCGCTTCATGCAGCACGAGCAGAGCATGGGGCTGTCGAGCGATCACGCGCTCACGAAGCTCCTCGATCGCGTGGATACGCCGTCGGTGCGTTCCTTCGTGCGCTCGCTGCAACAGGGCGAGCGGCTCGGTGTCTCGATCGGTGCGATCCTCCGAAACCTCGCGGTGGAGATGCGGTCGCGCCGCCGCCAGCTCGCCGAGGAGCGGGCTCAGAAGGCGCCGGTCAAGATCCTCTTCCCGCTCGTGTTCCTTATCTTCCCGGCGATCTTCATCGTCCTGCTGGGACCGGCCGTGTTCGCCCTGAAGGACGCGTTCGGCTGAGCCGGCGCGGCGGCCTCGGCGCCGCCGCCTGCGCCCGGCTCGGCACATCCCGCGGCGTCCCACGCTGACAGCACATTGAGCGGCGGAATCCTGCCTGCGCTGCAACAACGCGCCCAGCGGCAGGTGTTGCAACGCGCCCTGCGGGCCCGCGACCACTTATTGGACGAATAGCTGAACGACTAGAAACCCCGCAACTACGGGGTTTTTCGGCGTGTGAGGGGGCTACCGCGCGGCAGAGTGGGAGAGATGATGCAGTTTAGGTTGCATCGTGGGAGATCGTGGGATAGCTTCCCCATCGATGAGCCGCGGTGGAGGGGCTCCTCCCACCCCTCCACCACGGCTCACGTCTTCGCCGTCCACGCCCATGATCTTCCGTGGCACCTTCGACTACTCCCTCGACGCAAAGAACCGGCTCACGGTTCCGGCCCGCTTTCGCGCTGCGCTGTCCGAAGGAGTCGTGCTCGCGAAGGGCCTCGAGCGGTGCGTCGCGCTCTGGACGCCCAAGGCCTACGACGAGTACACGCAGTCCTCGCTGGCCGGCTTTCATCCGCTCTCGCCCGAGGCGCAGAAGCTCAAGCGCTTCTTCGCCGCAAACTCGCTCGACACCGACCTCGACGCGGCGGGCCGGGTCATGGTCCCGCCGTTTCTGCTCGAGCACGCCGGCCTCTCCAAGGAGGTCGTCGTGACCGGCTCCGGCGACGCGCTGGAGATCTGGGACCGCAAGACCTGGGCGAACTACAACGACGCACTCGCATCCGACGTCTCCGACATCACGGCATCCCTTGGCCACACTGCTTGACATGACCATTCCCCACGTGCCGGTCCTCGCCGGCGAGGCGATCGAGCTGCTCGACCCGCAGCCCGGTCAGACCGCGGTGGACTGCACGTTCGGCGCCGGTGGTCACGCGCGCCTGCTCGCGGGACGGATCGGCGCGTCGGGCACCCTGATCGCGATCGATCGCGATCCGGTCGCGGCTGAGCGCTTCGCCGCGCTCGAGCCCGAACTCGCCCCGGCAGCCCGCTTCATCCGCGCCTCGTTCGTCGACGGTCTGGCGAAGCTGCGCGACGAGGGCGTCCGGACGGATCTCGTGCTGATGGATCTCGGCATGTCCTCGATGCAGGTCGACACCTGGCAGCGCGGATTCTCCTACTCCTACGACGCGCCGCTGGACATGCGCATGGACCCCGAGCTCGAGCTGTCGGCGCACAAGCTCGTCAACGAGGCCGAGCCGCGCCACCTCGAGACGATCTTCCGCGACCTCGGCGAGGAGCGCTACGCCCGCCCGATCGCCCGCGCGATCGTGCGCGCCCGCCAGAAGGCGCCGATCGAGTCGACGATCGCGCTCGTCGACGTCATCTCGCGGGCAGTGCCGGCGCCCGCGCGCTTTGCGGCCGGGCACCCGGCCAAGCGCGTCTTCCAGGCGCTGCGGATCGCGGTCAACGACGAGCTCGGTCAGCTCGACGCGGCGCTGCCGCTGGCGTGGGATCTGCTTGGCAACGGCGGCCGGCTCGCCGCGATCTCCTTTCACTCGCTCGAGGACCGGCGCGTCAAGCGCTTCCTCGCCGCGCGTGCGCAGGGCTGCATCTGCCCGCCGGACCTGCCGATCTGCGCCTGCGGGCGCGAGCCCGAGGCAGAGCTCGTCAGCCGCCGCGCGATCGCGCCGACACCGGGCGAGACCGCCGCCAACCCGCGCGCACGGTCAGCCCGTCTGCGCGTCGCATCCAAGCTCAGGGAGGATCAAGGATGAGCCGCTCCGCCGCTGCCCGTGCCGATCACGACCGTGCCCTCCGGGCGCACGCGCCCGCGCTTTCGCGCCGTGTCTCCGGGCCGGCCGGCCAGGCGGTGCGTCCTGCGCTGCCACCGCGCGCGCACGTCGATTCCCGCGCGCTCGCGATGTCCGAGGCTGCGCTCGTCCCGGGGACCGTTCCCCGCCGGCGCGCGGGTTCGCGGCCGCCGCTGCGGCTCGCCGCCGGCGGCGCCTCGATCGCGCTGCGCGTCGCCGAGGCCGCGCTGGAGGTCTCTGGCAGCCGCACGATGGACCGCCTCGTGCGCAGCCGCGCATGGGTCGTGATCATTGGCTTTGCGTTGATCGGGATCGTCGCCATGCAGGTTTCGATGCTGAAGCTCAACAACGGCATCGGCCGAGCCGTCGAGACCGCTGCGACGCTGGAGCGCAGCAACGCCGCGCTACGCGGCCAGGTCTCGCGGCTCAGCAGCGGCGCCCGGATCCAGGCGCTCGCCGGCTCGCGCGGATTCGTCATGCCCGAGCCCGCCGACATCACCTACCTGAAGGCCGCGACGCTGAGCTCCGACGGCCTGCGTGCCGCGCGGCGCATGGGCGCTCCCGATCCGCAGATCGTCGGGCCCGCCGGCCTGATGACGACCCAGAGCAGCGTGACCTCGATCACGGGGGAGCGCGATCGCGCTGAGGGCGCCGCGCCGGCAACCGCTCCGGCGGCCACGGCGGCGTGGATGGCCGAGCCCAGCGCCGGCCCCTGGCTCGAGCTGATGATCGACAGCGGCAGCCGCAGCACGTCGGAGTAGATCTGCATGAGCAGCGGGTTCTTCATCAGCCCGCCGGCCACGACGAACTCCTCGACCGGGACCCCCGAGTCGCGGAACG
>CADCVQ010000111.1 GCA_902806175.1 uncultured Solirubrobacteraceae bacterium | reverse complement strand
GACGGCGCCCGGGCCCGCCACGGCCGCCCGCGAGCGGCGCCCCTCGCGCCTGGACGTGCGCGCGGGCGTGCCGCGCCCGGACGCGATCTGGGCGCCGTTTCCGCTGACCGAGCTCGGGATGGCGGTCGGCATCGCGCTCTTCGCGCTCGGGCTGGTGGCGGCCAAGGCCGCGCTCTTTCTCGCGGGCGTCGGGGTGCTCGCCGTGGTCGTCGCCGAGCTCAGCCTGCGCGAGCACTTCTCGGGCTTTCGCTCGCACAGCATCCTGCTCGGGCTGCTGCCGGTGACCGCGATCCACCTCGGTCTCGTCTACGCGGGCGCCGTCAGCTGGCGCGGCCCGCTGGCGCTCGCGATCGACCTCGTCGTGGCGGCCGCCCTGGCCTGGTGGCTGCGCAAGCGGTTCGTGACGGCGCAGGGCCGCGGTCGCGTCGGCGCACGCTGACGGCGCGCCGCGGGCGCGCTACAGCACGATCTCGCAGTTGCGGGTGCGGTCGCGCGAGTCCTTCTCGACGCGGTCCTTGCCCGGGCCGCAGTCGATCGCGTCGCCGCCACCGCCGACGGCGCGGATCGTGTCCGCGCCGGGGCCGCCGAACAGCCGATCGCGGCCGAAGCCCCCGTTGAGCTGGTCGCGCCCGGTGCCGCCGCGCAGGACGTCGTCGCCGCGGCCGCCTTCGAGCTCGTCCTCGCCGTCGCCGCCTGCCAGCCGGTCGTTGCCGGTGCGTCCGAACAGCGAGTCGCTGCCCGCGTCGCCGTAGAGGCGGTCCGAGCCGGCCGCGCCCTCGAGGAAGTCGGCGCCGCCGCCGCCCCTGATCTCGTCGGCGCGCCGCGTGCCCAGGATGCGCTGCGGGCGCCGGCCGGGACGACAGCGCCGGCGCGCGAGGCTGCAATCGGACAGCAGCTCATAGGAGATCGCCTTGGCCAGCGTCTCGTCGTCTACCGGTACGCCCGCGGCGCGCCAGCGCGCAAGGGCGCCGAGCAGCGTCGGCGCCTGGGCGAGGTCCGCACCCGTGGTGCGCAGCTCGCAGGCGAGAAACTGCGTCTGCGAACGGCGCGCCCTGATCGTCTCGTCGGCGAAGCCCGACAGGATCACGCGGTCGTTGCCCGGGCCGCAGTCGACGACCCGTGCCGCGGCACCGACGTGGAGCGTGTCGTCGTCGTTGCCGCCGTACATCCGCGTGCCGAGGGCGTCGCCCGTCATCCACAGCGTGTCGCTGCCGTCGCCGCCGTCGATGTCACCGGACCCGGTGTCGACGATGACGTCGTTGCCGGGGCCGCCGGCCGCGAGGCGGCCGTTTGACTGGCCGGAGCCCGGTAGCAGGGTGTCGTTGCCGGCGCCGCCGTCGAGGCCGTCGTTGGCGGTGCCGCCGGACAGCAGGTCGTCGCCGTCGCCGCCGAGCATCTGCGCGTCGGCACCGGCGTTGCCGAGCAGGACGTCGTCGCCCGCTCCGCCGTCGAGCAGGCGGTCGTCGCCGAAGCGCGACTCGCCCAGGAAGTCGTTGCCGTCACCGCCGCGCAGCGCGTCGTCGCCGTCGAAGCCGTCGATCCGGTCGTTGCCGGGACCGCCGTCGAGCCGGTCGTTGCCGGTGAAGCCGTACAGGAAGTCGTTGTCCTCTTCGCCGACGAGCTTGTCGTTCGCCGATCCGCCGTCGAGCAGGTCGGCGCCCGTGCCGCCGAAGAGCCGGTCGGCGCCGGTGCCGCCGCTGAGCAGGTCGTTGCCGCCCAGGCCGCGCAGCGTGTCGCGCGAGCCCGCGCCGCGCAGGCGATCCTTGCCCTCGGTCCCGTTGATGGTGTTGGCGAACTTGTTGCCGCTGCGGACGGCGGCGATCGCCGCCGGGACCGCGGCGGCCAGCAACGCGGCGAGCGCGAGCACGACGAGGGCTGTCCGCGGGCGGATCAGCGCTCGCCCGGCGCCTTGACCGGATACAGCGAGACCGGGATCGACAGATCCAGCGCCGTCTCGACGATCCGCGACTGCTCGGCGACGTGCGCCGCGGGGTAGCCCTCGCCCGGGCTGGCGCGCTCGGGGCGGCCGATGTAGCCGAACTTCAGCTGCTCCGGGAGGATCTGCATGAGGCGCGGGAACATGTGCGCGCGGGCGCCCATGTTGCGCGGCTCCTCCTGCACCCAGACGACCTCGCGCAGGTTCGGGTAGCTCTGGATGAGCTCGAGGATCTGGCCCTGCGGGAAGGGATACAGCAGCTCGATGCGGCCGATCGCGACGCCCTCGACCTCGCTGCGCCGCGGATGACCGACGAGGTCGTAGTAGATCTTGCCGGTGCAGAGCACGAGGCGCTGCACCTTGTCGACCGGCACGCGCGGCTCGCCGAGGACCGGGAAGAACTTCGTCTCGCTCAGATGCTCGATGCGGTTGGTCGCCTGCGGCAGGCGCAGCAGCGACTTCGGCGTCATGAGGATCAGCGGGCGCTGCTTGGCGATCCGCGCCTGGCGGCGGATGATGTGGAAGTACTGCGCCGGCGTCGTGACGTTCGCGACGCGCATGTTGCCCTCCGACGCGAGCGTCAGGAAGCGCTCCAGGCGCGCGCTCGAGTGCTCGGGCCCCGATCCCTCGTAGCCGTGCGGCAGCAGCAGCACGAGGCGCGAGGTCTGCCCCCACTTCGCCAGGCCGCTTGCGATGAACTGGTCGATGATGACCTGGGCGGCGTTGACGAAGTCGCCGAACTGCGCCTCCCACAGCACCAGCGTCTCGGGCGCCTCCTGGCTATAGCCGTACTCGTAGCCCAGGCAGGCGATCTCGCTCAGCGGCGAGTTGTGCAGCTCAAACGGCGCCAGCGCGCCGGGCAGCGACTGGATCGGGCAGATCGTCTGGCCGGTCTTGGCGTCGTGCAGGACCATGTGGCGCTGCGAGAACGTTCCGCGCTCGACGTCCTGGCCGGTCAGGCGGATCGGCGTGCCCTCCGTCAGCAGCGACGCGAACGCCAGCGCCTCGGCGTGCGACCAGTCGATCCCGCCCTGCGGCCCGAGCGCCTCGCCGCGGCGATCGAGCTGCTTGACGAGCTTGGGGTGCACCGTGAAGCCGTCGGGGATCCGCAGCAGCTCGTCGTTGAGGGTCTGCAGCCGGTTGGCGCTGACGGCGGTCCTGACCTCCGGCGACGGCGTGCGGTCAAGCCGGTACTCGCCCGTCGGCTGCTCGACCTCGCCGACCTCCGCCGCGTGCTTGATCTGCGCCTTGAGCTGCTGGTGCAGCTTCGTGAGCTCCTCCCAGGCCTCGTTCTTCTCGCTCTCGACATCGCGCGCGGTGACGATCCCCTGGGCGATGAGCTGCTCGGCCCACAGGTCGGCGACGCGCGTGTGATCGCGGATGCGCGCGACCTGCTCGGGCTGGGTGTAGGCCGGCTCGTCGGCCTCGTTGTGGCCGAAGCGCCGGTAGCCGATCAGGTCGATCACGACGTCGTGGCCGAACTCGCGGCGAAATGCCCACGCCAGGCGGACCGCCGAGATGCAGGCGGCGACGTCGTCTGCGTTGACGTGGATGATCGGCACGTCGAAGCCCTTGGCGATGTCCGAGGCCCAGCGCGTCGAGCGGGCGTCGTCGGGATCGGTCGTGAAGCCGACCTGGTTGTTCTGGATCAGGTGCAGCGTGCCGCCGATCGAGTAGCCATCCAGCGCCTGCAGGTTGAGCGTCTCGGGGACGACGCCCTGGCCGGGGAACGCGGCGTCGCCGTGCAGCACGATCGGCACGGCGGAGTCGACGTCACGGTGCGCGTGCGGCCCCATCCGCGTCGTCTGCGCGGCGCGCGTCGCGCCCGCCACGACCGGGCCGACGTACTCCAGGTGCGACGGGTTGGATTCGAGGTTGACGAGGATCGAGGAGCCGTCGGGCAACTGGTAGGAGCCCTGCGCGCCGTGGTGGTACTTCACGTCGCCGGTTCCGCCCTGCGGGATCGTCGTGACCGCCTCCAGGGTCGAGGCGCCCTCGAACTCGGCGAAGATCGTGTCGTACGGGCGGCCGAGGTTGTGCGCCAGGACGTTCAGCCGGCCGCGGTGCGCCATGCCGAGCACGACCTCGCGCCCGCCGTGGGCGGCGCACAGCTGGATCAGCTCGTCGAGCATCGGCACGGTCATGTCCAGACCCTCGATCGAGAACTGCTTCTGGCCGAGGTAGGCCTTGTGCATGAAGCGCTCGAGCGCGTCGACCTCGATCAGCCGCTTGAGCAGCGCCTTCTGCTCGTCGGGGCTGAGCGGCGCGCGAAACTCGCCCGACTCGATCTTCGCCCGCAGCCACGTGCGCTGGCGATGGGACGCGATGTGCTCGATCTCGTAGGCGATCGTGCCGCAGTAGGTCTCGCGCAGGTGCGGCAGCGCGTCGGCGAGCGTCGCGCCGGGCACGTGCATGCGCAGGATCTTCGCCGGGATTCGGGCCATCAGCTCGGGCGTCAGGCTGAGCGGCTCGGGGTCGAGCGCGGGATCGCCCTCGGGCTCGCGGCCGAGGGGATCCAGGCGCGCGGCGAGGTGGCCGTGCGTGCGGTGCGCCTTCAGCAGCGACACGGCCGCCTGAACGGCCTGCAGCAACTCCTCGTCGGACCCGTCGGCGGGCGCCTGGAGTGCTGCGACCGCGCCGGCGCCACCGTCTGCGGAGTCGCGCGCCGCGACGGCGGCGGCCACCGGCGCGGGCGGCGTCGGCAGCGGCCCCAGTTGCGTCCCGAGCTGCGCGAAGAGATCCTCGTAGAAGCCGTGCTCGCCCTGCAGGTACTCCTCGACGACCTTCAGGAAGCGGCCCGACTCGGCGCCCTGGATGACGCGGTGGTCGTACGTCGAGGTCATCGACATGACCTTCTCGGCGCCGATCATCTGCCCGACGGCGCCGAGGCCGACGGGGTAGTCGATCGAGCCGGTCGCGACGATCGTGCCCTGGCCGGGCATGAGCCGCGGCACGGAGGCGACGGTGCCGATCCCGCCCGGGTTGGTCAGCGAGACGTTCGCGCCGACGAGGTCGTCGGCGGTCAGCGCGTTGTCGCGCGCGCGCGCGATGAGGTTGCCGAACGCGTCGAGGAACTCCGGGAAGGTCTTGCTGCCGGCGTTGCGGATGACCGGGACCATCAGCGTCCGGCTGCCGTCCTTCTTCTCGACGTCGACGGCGATGCCGAGGTGCACGGCGCCGTCGTCGATGCGGTGCGGCCTGCCGTCGAGGAGCGCGAAGTGGTGTGCCATGACCGGCATCTGCTCGGTCGCGGCGCGCGCGATCGCGTAGGCGATGAGGTGCGTGAAGGAGATCTTGTGGCCGGCGCTCTTGAGCTCTGAGCGACGCGCGTCCAGGACGGTGACGGTCATCGTGCGCAAGGACGTCGCGGTCGGGATCTCACGCGACTGGTCCATGTAGCGGGCGAGCATCGCGGCGGCGCCCTTGAGCTCGGTGCTGCCGGCGGACGCGTGTCGCGGGGATGCCGCTGGCGCGCTCGGCGCGGGCGCCGTCTTGGCCGCGAGCACGTCGGCCTTCGTGACCCGTCCGGCGGGGCCGCTCCCCGCGACGGCGGAGAGGTCGACGCCCTCGGCGGCGGCGGCGCGGCGCGCGACCGGCGAGGCATGGCGGCCGTTGCCGTCCGCGGCGGGGGCGGGCTCAGGGGCCGGCGGCGCTG
>CADCVQ010000110.1 GCA_902806175.1 uncultured Solirubrobacteraceae bacterium | reverse complement strand
GCGCTGGATCCACCTGACCGACAAGAAGAGCGTCCAAGCCGACAGCCTGATCTCGCTCAAGGGCAAGGGCGACGGCGCGAAGGTCCAGCTCGTGTTGCTGCACCTCACCGACGCTGCCGAGCCCACCGACCCGCGGGTCGCGATCGGCGACGTCGAGCTGCGCGGAACGCCCTAGACGACGCACGATCGCGCGGCCCACTAGGCTGCGCGCCATGTCTGCAGCCGCTATGCGCACCACCGAGGGCGTCATCGTCTTCGAGCTCTTCGACGACGACGCGCCCGAGACCGTCGCGAACTTCAAGAAGCTCGCGACCGACGGCTTCTACGACGGCCTGACGTTTCACCGCGTCATCAAGGACTTCATGATCCAGGGCGGGTGTCCGGCGGGCACCGGCACCGGTGGACCCGGCTATCAGTTCGACGACGAGTTCAACGACCACAAGATCGTCCGTGGCGCGCTCGCGATGGCGAACGCGGGGCCGAACACCAACGGCTCGCAGTTCTTCATCGTCACGACCGACGCAGCGCCCTGGCTGGACGGCAAGCACACCGTCTTCGGCGAGGTCACCGGCGGGATGGAGGTCGTCGACAAGATCGAGAACGTGCCCACGCAGGGAGCCGATCGGCCCGTCGAGCCGATCAGGATCGCCTCGATCGAGCTCGGCGACTAGAACCATCGCCCCCTGAGGCTTGGACCTCTTCCAAGCCATCGTCCTCGGGATCGTCCAAGGGCTGACAGAGTTTCTGCCGATCTCCAGCAGCGGCTACCTGCGGATCGTCCCCGCCTTCGCGGGCTGGGAGGATCCGGGCGCCGCGTTCACCGCGGTCATCCAGCTCGGCACGATGGCGGCCGTCGTCCTGTACTTCCGCGAGGACCTGATCCGCATCGCGCGCGCCTGGATCGCATCGCTGCGCGACCCGTCGCGGCGCGCGGAGCTCGACGCGCGCCTGGGCTGGTATCTCATCGTCGGCACGATCCCGATCGTCATCTTCGGGGTGCTGTTCTCACACGAGATCGAGACCGGCGCGCGCGACCTGTACCTCATCGGCACGACCCTCATCCTGCTCGGGATCGTGCTGCTCATAGCCGAAAAGGTCTCGCGTCGCGACCGCGACCTGTCGACGATCACGCGCCGCGACGCGATCGTCGTCGGCTTCGCCCAGGCGCTCGCGCTGATCCCCGGCGTGTCGCGCTCGGGCGCGACGATCACCGCCGGCCTCTTTCTCGGGATGGACCGCGTGTCGGCCGCGCGCTTCTCGTTTCTGCTCTCGATCCCGGCGGTCGTGCTGAGCGGGGTCTACGAGCTGCGCGACGTGGTCGGCGGCAGCGCCGAGGGCGCAGCCGGCGTCGGCCCGACGGCCGTCGCGACGGTCTTCGCGTTCATCTCGGGCTACGTATCGATCGCCTTCCTGCTGAAGTTCCTGACGACGCACACGACGGGGGTCTTCGTCGCCTACCGGGTAGTGCTCGGTGCGGCTGTGCTGGTGCTGGTCGCAACCGGCGCGATCGCGTAGCAAGTAGGGTTTGACACACCGTCGAAACCCTGAGGAGAGCTGACATGGCCAGCGTCGACACCACGGCCGCCCAGAGCACGAACGGCCACGGCGGCGGAGCCGAGATCCCCGTCGAGAACCCTGCCACCGGCGAGGTGATCGCGCACGTCGCGAACCTCGACGCCGCCCGCGTCGCGGAGATCGCGCGCGCCGGGCGCGCCGCCCAGCCGGGCTGGCAGGCAATGGGCTTCGAGGGCCGCGGGCGCGTCATCCGGCGGATGCAGAAGTGGGTCATGGACAACTCCGAGCGGGTCGTGCAGACGATCGTCTCGGAGACCGGCAAGACCTACGAGGACGCCTACATGGTGGAGATCAACTACGCCGGCGGCGCGATCGACTACTGGATCAAGCAGGCGCCGAAGTTCCTCGACGACGAATCGGTCCACGCCACCACGCTCGCGGTCCGCGGCAAGAAGATGGTCGTCCGCTACGAGCCGCTGGGGCTGATCGGCGTCATCGGCCCCTGGAACTACCCGCTCGCAAACTCCTTCGGCGACTGCATCCCGGCGCTGCTGGCCGGCAACAGCGTGATCCTCAAGCCCTCGGAGGTGACGCCGCTGACGTCGCTGCTGCTCGCCGAGGGACTCGCCGAGAGCGGGCTGCCCGAGGGCGTCTTCCAGGTCGCGACGGGACGTGGCGAGACGGGCGCCGCGCTCGTCGACGAGGTCGACATGATCATGTTCACCGGCTCGACGGAGACCGGCCGGAGGGTCCTCAAGCGCGCCGCCGACACGCTCACGCCCGTCTCGCTCGAGCTCGGCGGCAAGGACCCGATGATCGTCCTGTCGGATGCCGACCTCGAGCGTGCCGCCAACCTGGCCGTCTACTACTCGATGCTCAACGGCGGCCAGACCTGCATCTCGATCGAGCGCGTCTACGTCGAGGAGCCCGTCTACGACGAGTTCGTGCGCAGGGTCGTCGACAAGGTCGGCGTGCTGCGCCAGGGCCCGTCGACCGGTCCGGCGACCGCCGAGGTCGGTGCGATGACGTTCCCGAAGCAGCTTGAGATCGTCGAGGAGCACGTCCGCGACGCGCTGGCGAAGGGCGCGCGGGCACTGACGGGTGGCAAGCGCCGCGCGGGCAAGGGCATGTTCTTCGAGCCGACGGTGCTCGTCGACGTCGACCACACGATGAAGGCGATGACCGAAGAGACGTTCGGCCCCACCCTGCCGATCATGAAGGTCGCCGACGCCGAGGAGGCGATCACGCTCGCCAACGACTCGCCGTACGGCCTGGGCGGCGCGGTCTTCAGCGGCGACCGCGCGCGCGGCGAGCAGCTCGCGCGGCGGATGCAGGCGGGCGCGGTCTGCGTCAACGACGCGCTGCTGAACTACGTCGCGGTCGAGCTGCCGATGGGCGGCTGGAAGGCATCCGGCCTCGGCGCACGTCACGGCGCCGCCGGGATTCGGAAGTTCACCAAGCAGCAGTCGATCTTCATCAGCCGCCTGCACCTCAAGAACGACGTCTACATGTTCCCGTACCGGCGGAGGGTCTCCAAGGCGCTGTTCCAAGGCGTGCGCCTGTTCTACGGCCGCGGCCGGCGACGCTGAGCACCGCGACCGCGCGGCAGCCCCGCCACATAGCTGGTTGATTACGGCGCGATGGCCGCGATCGTCCTCGGGCTGCTCTGCTCCCTGCTCTGGGGGCTGTCGGACTACCTCGGCGGGGTGAAGAGCCGCACCTTCGCCGTGCCGGTGGTGCTGGCGATGATGTACCTGTCCTCGCTGGTGGTGATGGCCGCATTCGTCGCGCTGCGCGGGGCGGGACCGCCGGCGTCCGAGCACGTGCTCGCGGCGCTTGCCTCCGGGCTCGTCGGGATCGTCGGGCTGTCGGCGTTCTACCGCGGGCTCGCGATCGGCACGATGAGCATCGTCGCGCCGATCGCCTCGACGGGCGTCGCGCTGCCGGTGATCGTCGGACTGATCGGCGGCGACAACCCGGGCCCCGTGCGCGCGGCCGGTCTCGCGCTTGCGGTCGTCGGCATCGTGCTGGCATCGCGCGAGGACGACGCGGGCGCCGCGAACGTGCGCCAGCAGCGCCTGAGCATCCTGCTCGCGATCGTCGCCGGGGTCAGCTTCGGATCGTACTTCGTGCTCGCCGAGATCGCCTCCAGCGGCGACGTGGCCTGGGCGCTCGTGCTCTCGCGCGCGTCGGCGTTTCCGATCATCGCGACGATCGCGCTGCTCGTGCTGCGCCGCGGCGGGTTGAGGCCGCGCGGTGCCACGTGGGCCGCGCTGGCGGGGATCGGGCTGCTCGACCTCGGAGCGAACTTCTTCTTCAACTACGCCTCGACGATCGGCGAGCTGTCGAGCGTCGCGGTCGCGAGCTCGCTGTATCCGGTCACGACCGTCATGCTCGCCGCGCTGCTGCTCGGCGAGCGCGTGCAGGGCATACAGCGCGCCGGGGTGATCGTGGCGCTGGCCGGCGTCGTGATGATCGCGGCGGGTGGCTAGTAGGCGCGGCCGGAAGTTGTGCGAGGTCTTGCGGGATGCCCGGGGCGTGCTCTGACGGCGGGTGATGTCCCGCCTTCGTGCTGGTGAACCCGGCCCGCTTGGACGCCGGCGACCGTCAGGGCGCGGGTCGAGCGCTCGCAATCCGCAGAACTTGCGGACGGGTCCACTAGAGCGCCTGGATCAGGGCGACCGCGCCAGCACGAGCATCGCGAGGATGACCCGGCGGGTTGATGCAGACGAGCATCGGGACTGCGGTGATCCTGTGCCCAGCGCATGACGTTCTCGCGCCATCTCTGCGGTGCCTGGCGCATGGGCGCGCGATTCCGAACGTCCTCCCGCCAGCTCTGCGGTGCCTGGCGCGTGGGAGCGCAACGCGTTGAACCGGCGGCTCTTCTGCCGACGAAGCACGTGCAAACCGATCTGCCACCGAAAGGTCCTATGCACCGTAGTAACGTCATCGCAGCAGCGGCTGCGGCCGTCGCCGTATCCCTCGCCGCCGCGCCCGCCGCGCTCGCCGAGCGCTTCGTCGCCACCGACAGGAACAATCATCTGTATACGTTCGACGACAAGAAGCCGGCGAAGTTCAAGCGCATCGCCAAGCCGCTGAAGGGCCTGCTCCCCGGCGAGCGGGTCGTCGCGCTGGACGTGCGGCCCGCCACCCGGCAGCTGATCGCCCTGACGGACATGAGCCGGTTGTACGTCGTGCAGCCCTCCAAGGCGACGGCGACGCTGATCGGGCCCGGCGGGTTCTCGCCCGTGCTGCGCGGCGGCTCCTTCGGCTTTGACTTCAACCCCGTGGTCGACCGCATCCGCGTCGTCTCCGGCGGCGCGCAGAACCTGCGCCTGAACCCCGACAGCGGCACGGTCGACTTCACCGACAGCCCCCTGCGCTACAAGGACGGCGACTCGGGCGCGGGCGGCCCGGTCGCCGCGGTCGCGTCGGCATATACGAACAACGTCGCCGGCGCGACGTCGACGACGCTCTACGACATCGACTCGACACGCGACGTGCTGGCGATCCAGGAACCGCCCAACGACGGGGTCCTGAGTACCGTCGGGCCGCTCGGCGTCGACCTCGTTGACTCTGTGGGCTTCGACATCTCGGCACGCGACGGCAGGGCATACATGGTTGCCCGCCGCTCCGCCGCCCCACGCCGCGCCGGCGCCCCGGACCCGCGCCTGTACGAGATCAACCTCAGCAACGGGGCCGCTCGCCAGATCGGCGTCCTCAGAGGCGCCCGGGTCTTCGGCGCGTTCGCGACGCTCTCCCAGCCGGCGGGTTAGCGCCAGCGCCAGCGGCGCGCGCCGGCGGATGAGCCGGCGCGCGCTTCCTGTCAGCCTTTGGCGCGATGTCGCCCGTCACCGCCGCCGCCGTTCATGTCGAGCCGTTGCAGCTCGCGCCGGCGCTCGCGTTCGCGGTCATGTACTTCGTGCGCGCGCGGCGCCTGGGCGCACTCGGGCGCCCCCTGCCGGCGTGGCGGCAGGCCTGCTTCTACAGCGGCCTCGCGCTGATCGCGATCACGCTCGTCTCGCCGCTGGCGGGGGTCGCCGACGAGCTGTTCTGGGCGCACATGGCCGAGCACCTGCTGCTCGCCGACCTCGGCGCGCTGCTGCTCGTGCTCGGCTTCACCGGGCAGCTGCTGGCGCCGCTGCTGCGCACGAAGGCGCTGGGCTGGCTGCGCCACCTCGCGCACCCCGTGCCCGCCTACGGGCTGTGGGCCGCGGACCTGTTCTTCTGGCATCTCGTCGGGCCGCACGAGCTCGCCGTCGAGAACGACGTCGTCCACGCGCTGCAGCACATGCTGTTCGTCGGCTTCGGCATCAACATGTGGATGGCGCTGCTCGGGCCGCTGCCCAAGCCCGCCTGGTTTGGGAACTTCGCGAAGCTGCTGTACATCGTCGCCGTGCGGCTGACGTCGACGGTGCTGGCCAACGTCTTCGTGTGGAGCAACGACGCGTTCTTCGATGTCTACGCGCCCGGTGAGCGCGCGCACGCCATCACGCCGCACACCGACCAGGTCGTCGCCGGCTCGATCATGATGGTCGAGGGGTCGATCCTCACGATCTGCCTGTTCGGCTGGCTGTTCATGCGCAGCGCGCGCGAGGGGCAGGAGCGCCAGGAGCTGCTGGATCTCGCTGCGGCAGGCGGCGTCGCGCTCGACGAGCGGCGTGCCGCGCGCGCGGTCTCGGCCGGACGCGGGGGCGAGCTCAGGCGGCGCATCGACGATGACGCCACCCGCTAACGTCATGGGCATGTCCCTCATGAACAAGCTCACACAGCTCGCCAAGTCCGAAAAGGGCAAGGAGCTCATCGACAAGGCGCAGTCGATCGCCAACGACCCGAAGAACCGCGAAAAGCTCGACACGGCCCGCGGCAAGGTCGAAGAGCAGATCGGCGCCGCCAAGCAGAAGCTGGCCGAGAAGCGCGGCGACAAGGACGGCGCCTCCACGGATGCGCCGGGCACCGTCGCCAGCGATCCGGCCACCACCCCGACGCCGCCGGCGCCGATGACATCACCGCCCACGGAGGCCAACTACGGCGGCGACGAGGGCCCTCCGAAGGCCGCCTAGGCTCGCCGCTCGGAGGTCATCTGCTCGGCACGCTCGGCGAGGGTCACGACGCCTTCGCCGAAGCCGTGCAGCCACGGGTCGTCGGTGCTCCCCGCCAGCTCGTCGGCGGCCAGCGGGATGCTCATCAGGGCGAGACGTCAGCCCGTCAGCGGCACGGTCTCGGCGACGCTGGGCGCGCAGCGCAGGCCGCGGCTCGCGCAACGATCGGCGCGGCGTTTCGGAGTTGTTCATGTCATGTCGGCGCCCCCGCGGCGACAATGGCCGCATGCGACGCCTCCTCAACGCCCTGTCACTCGCCGTCCTTGCGCTTGCGTTCGCGCCCGCCACCGAGGGCTGGGCGGCAAAGAACGTCGAGCTGCTGCACGGCAGCGTCCGCGCCGTCGGTCATGACGCCTCCGGCCGTGCCGCCGTCGTTCTCACGAACGGCAGGCGTGTCCTGACGCTGAGAAACTTCCGCATCGATCCTGGACCGCGGGTGCGCGTCTGGCTGGTGCCACGCTCGGCGAATGGCGACCGTGAGGTTCCCAAGGACTACAAGGACCTGGGCAGCCTGAAGGGCAACAAGGGAAACCAGCAGTACGCGATCCCCGGCAGCGTGGACCTGCGGCGCTACCGCAGCGTGATCTTCTGGTGCGTGCCGTTCACGCAGACGCTGGCGCGCGCGAACCTCGCGCGGTCGTGATCGATGCGCCTGGCGCCGAAGCTGATCGCCCCGCCGCTCGTCGTGCTCACGCTCGCCGCCGGGCTGTGGTTCTGGGGCGGCGTCGTCGCGCCGGGGTACTGGAGCGCGATCGCGCTCGCGACCCTGTGGTTCGTAGCTTGCAGCGTGATCTTCGGCCGCGTCGGCAAGGCGCGGCCCGGGCTGCGCCCCTGGGTGCGCGGGACGTTCCTCACGTGCTGCGTCGCGGCGCTGTTGGGCTTCTACTGGACGTCGGTGCGTGACACGGTCGTCGACGAACGCGTGGTCACGGGGGTGCCCGCCAGCGAGGCCGCGGCGGCGGTGACGGGTGATCCGCTCGCGCCGCAGCCGGCGAAGCCGCGCCCGGCAGCGGCCCGGCCGCGGGCCAACATCGTCGAGCTGGTGGGCGCGGTTGTCCCGCGTTCGCACAGCGCGTCGGGCACGGCGCGCGTCGTCCGGCTGACGGCCGGCGGGCGCCGACTGACGCTCTCCGGGGGCTTTGAGATCGACCCGGGGCCGCAGGTTCGGGTCTATCTCGCGACGGACGGCGCGGCAAGGACGTTTCAGGACATCGGCGCGTTGAAGGGCAGCAGGGGAAGCCAGCAGTACGCGATCCCGCCGGGCGCCGATCTTGCGCGCTTGGACACCGTGGTCTTCTGGTGCGTGCCGTTGTCGCAGTCGCTCGCGAGTGCGGCGCTCAAGCCGGCCTGACGGCGGAGCCGCTCCTCGTTGCGCTCAACCGGGCGGCAGCCGGACGTGGAGGTGGTTGTCGTGGCGCGGCAGGGCTTGCACGACACGGCGCGGGCCGGTCAGCGGGGTGTTGAGACCGACGAAGACGAACTGCGCCCCCGCCCGCACGAAGCGGTCGACGAGGTCCTGCGAGAGCCCGAGGTCGATGTCGCCGACCCTCGCGGGCGCCCGCTCGCGCCGATCGCGGCGGGGGTAGTAGATGTCGACGTCGAGCCCGTTCTGATGTGAGGCATGCAGCAGGCCGGGGCGGTAGCGCGCAGCGAACGCTCCGCCGCGAGGGCGGCTGAGGTCGCCGATCGTGAGTCGCGGAGCGTGCGGGTGCGCACGGGCGAAGTCCGCGGCGATGCGCAGGACGACTGCGATCAGCCGGTCGGTGGCGTACCGTCGCCACGGCGGGCTCGGGCTGCGCCGCCGCTCGGGGTCCCAGCTGAAGAAGTGCTTTCCCTCGGCGGGCAGCTTGGTGGCGCTGATCAGCGCGCCCGCGCTCGGCCGTCCCACCGCGCGCGAGTTGCGCCAGATGACGCGCTCGTAGCGCCGGCGCCGCGCGGGTGCCGCGCGGCGGGTGTGGGGCCCGGGTTCGACGCGAGCGCCGGTTGCCGAGTCATCGACCGGCTGCTGATCGGCGGCGGGGGTCCGATCGCCCGCGCCGGTTGGGCCTGCTCCGAGAAGAGCTGCCTGCGGTAGGCCGAGGCCGCCGCCAAGGACCGTGCTGACAGCCGCCAGCGTTGCGAAGAGCGCAGTGGCGGCCGCCGCCCACCGCAACGACGGGCGACGCGATCCGCGCGGCCCGGAGCGCGGCCACACAGGCCCTGATCTCGTGCCGGTACCTCGTGTCCTCATGTTCAGTCGGCAGCGATGCGGCGGGGTGGCCCTGTCGCGAGCTCTCGCACGGCGGCGGCGTGCCGCTGCGCCGCCGCGCTGCCGAGCTCGCCGGCCGCCAACTCCACCACAAACGAACTGGTGCCGCGGAAGCGGTGATTCTGCCAGTTTGCTGCCGTGCCGCGGGGCCAGCGAACCCGCCGGAAGCGGACGCCGGCCAAGCGGGCGTACCGCCGCGCCGCGCGAATGCTCGCTCCCCATGCGCGCACGACGGCCTGCGGCTGATGAAACCAGATCGTGACGCTCGGACGACGTGCGCGGATGAAGCGAGCGATCGCACGCGTCTCGGGCTCAGACAGTGGTCGCGGCCCCGAGTACTGTGGATCGCCGCGACGCTGAAGCGGTCGCCACTCCGACGGGAAGTTACGGTTGAGGTCCACGCCACGGCCGTTGACGCGCGTGCCGGCGACGCGGCCATCGGGGTTCAGGTCGGTCACGATCCACAGCAGCCCCTCTCGTGGCGCCGTGCCGCGCAGCAGACGGCGGGTGACCGCGGTTCCGGCGCACTCGTCGCCGTGGATGCAGCCGACGACGAGCACGCTGCGGTTGCTGGCGCGATCGCCCAGCTCGACCACGCGCAAGCGACGGCCGTCGGCGGACCGGCCCAGCGTTCGCGTCCGCCGAACCTTCGTGGCGGCGGGGAAAGACCGCCCGGACGGGGACGCGCGATCGGCAGCCGGCGATTCGCGCTGCGCTGCGCCGCCGCACGCCGCTGGGCCGAAGCCGAACAGCACACTGCCCAGCAGGATCCACGACGGCGCTGACAGAATCCTGCTGCGTCTGGCGACGCGCGGGCGGGCAGCGGCGCGGCGCGCGGCTTCCGCGCGACAGCGACGTCGACCCGCGCCGGTGAATGAGCGCACGGCCGTGATTGTCGCAGCCGATCTCGGCGCTCCAGAGTCGGCGCTCCCGCAACCTTGCCTCGCTAGGTTGGTTTGGATCCGCAATGCGCCGACTCCTCGTACCGCTCACGATCCTGCTCGTCCTCGCTCTTGCGCCCGCGGCGAACGCCTCGCGCACGCAGTCGCTGACGTTCGAGGGCCCGAAGGACTTCCTCAACGCCGACACGCGCCCGGGCGCACTCGACGAGGCCGCCTCGCTCGGAGTACGCGCACTGCGCGTGATCGTCGGCTGGTCGTCGGTCGCACCGGGGGCAGACCAGGCCGAGCGGCCGGCCTTCGAGCCGACCGACCCCGCAGCCTACAACTGGGGCGAGTACGAGCCGCTCTTGGCGGCCGCGAAGGAGCGCGGCTGGGAGGTGCTCGTGACCATCTCCGGCCCCGTCCCGAAGTGGGCGACCGCGGCCAGGCGCGACAACGTCACGCGCCCCAGCCCGGCGGCGTTCGGCGCGTTCGTCACGGCGGTCGGGCGCAAGTTCGGCGATCAGATCAACACCTGGGCGATCTGGAACGAGCCCAACCAGCCGCAGTTCCTGCGCCCGCAGTTCGCGCGCGGCGGCCAGGCCGAGTCGCCGAAGATCTACCGCAGCCTCTTCCAGGCCGCCGTACGCGGGCTCGAGAACGCCGGCCAGGCCGACGACAAGGTCCTCATCGCCGAGACGTCACCGCGCGGCAACGCCAGCCGGATCGTCCCGCCGCTGCGCTTCCTGCGCGGCATGCTGTGCCTCGACGCGAAGTACAAGAAGCGCCCCAAGTGCGGCGCGCTGGATCCCGACGGCTACGCCCACCACGCCTATACGACGCGGCAGGGCCCGTACTTCGTGCCACCCCCGCCGCACAGCAAGGACGACGTGACGATCGGCGTGCTGTCGCGCCTGACGAAGGCGCTTGACCGCGCGCAGGCGGCCGGCGCGCTGAAGCGGCGGCTGCCGATCTACCTGACCGAGTTCGGCATCCAGTCCACGCCCGACAGGCAGAGCGGCGTGTCGCTCGTCAAGCAGGTCCAGTTCCGCGCGATCTCCGAGCGGATCGCCTGGAACAACCCGCGCGTCGTCGCGTTCTCGCAGTACCTCCTGCGCGACAGCGATCCGACCGGCAAGGGCGAGTACGGCGGCTTTGAGTCCGGACTGCGCTTCGCCGACGGCAGGCCCAAGCCCTCGCTGCAGGCATTCCGCCTGCCGCTGGCGGTCAAGCGCATCGGCTCGCGGGCCTCGATCTGGGGCCTCGTGCGCCCCGCGACCGGCCCGACGACCGCGACGATCACGTACGCCGACCGCGGTTCGTCGCGCTTCAAGACCCTGCGCAACGTCACGACCGACGCACGCGGCTACTTCACGGTCAGGTCGACGTGGCGCAAGGGGCGGCGCTGGAACATCACGTGGCAGGGCTTCTCGGGAAGCCCCGTCGAGTCCTACACGAGCCGGTAGCGCGCGGCGGGCGACGGCCGAGGACTGCGCGTCCCCGCGGCCGCCGATCGTCTACCCGGCGCGCAACCCGCGCGTGATCGGGCCCCTCGGCTGCAAGCGCGCGTTCCCGAGGAACCTGACGCGCACCTTGAGCCGCCCGGCGCCAAGCCGGCGCTTGTTCTGGAACGTCACGCTGATCCGGTACGTGCAGGCGGACGACAGCGTGACGCGGCGGGTGGAGAGTGTCGTACCGCGGGCGGTCTTCCACTGCGCCGAGACGCGTCCGTCCCTGCAGGCCGACGGTCCGGTCCCCGCAGGACGGATGATCCGCCCGCTCACCGTGTAGCGGTACGGTGCCCTGCGGTCGCGGGTCGGCGTCACGCGAGCGGTCATGCCGCGGATCGCGACCCGCGGCATGACCGTTGTCACGATCGGCGTCGGCGGCGTGGCCAGATCCTCCCGGATGATGGGCGGCTGGCCGCCGCCGGCGCTTGGCGGCGGCTGGGACATGAACGCGTAGATGCGCCCGTTGTCGCGTATGCCTGCCTCGTCGAAGAACGGCGCGCCGGCGATGTAGTCAGGCTCACCGTCGCCGTTGAGGTCGCCCGGCGCGGCGAGCCCCCAGCCCAGGGAAGGACCGACATCGGCAGTCGGGGGCTGCACATCGCCGGCCGGGAGCTCCAGCAGCTTCAGCACCGAGCCGTTGCGCCCGTCGAAGACGTACGTGCCGCCACTCTCCGTCCCGCCCTGGACGTGATGGGGTGACTGGCCGATGTACAGGTCGGGCGTCGCATCGCCGTTGTAGTTCGTCCGTGCCAGCGACCAGCCGAACTGGCCCCCGACCTCGGGTGAGGGGTCGAAGATCTCGTACAGCAGCGCGCCGGTGTTGCCGTTGAACACCCAGGCGCGGCCCTCGCCCTCACCGGTCGGCCCGTTCTGGAGGAAGCCGTTGGCGTAGATGTCGGCGAAGCCGTCGCCGTTGACGTCGCCCGGCGACAGCGGGGCGGCATCCTGGAAGCCGAAGTTCGCGCCCGGCTGGCCGGTCACGCTGTCGATCCGCAGCCGCACGCCTCCGGTCGCACCGTCGAAGACGTACTCGCGGCCAGCCCCGGCGTAGCTGCTGGCGGCGACGAGCTGGTCGGGGACCGCGCTGCCGCCGGTGTCGCCGGGGCCCTGGACCGCGATCCCGAAGGCGCCACAGGGCACCCCCGGCGCCGGCGGCACCGTGCCGCAGGACGGACCGAGGCGGTCGGCGGGCGGCAGGTTGAGCGTCCGGAACAGCGCGCCAGTCGCGCCGTTGAAGATGAAGGCCTCGCCTTCGTTCTTGAAGCAGCCCACCTCGATGACGCCGTCGGTCCCACAACCGGCGGGCACGTCATGGTTCGATGCGCCGATGATGACGTCCGCCACGCCGTCGCCGGTTACGTCGCCGGCGCGGCCGATGCGCGATCCGAAGCGCGCGTCGCTCTGTGGCTTGGGGTTGACGAAGACGTGCAGCACCGCGCCCGTCGCGCCGCTGAAGGCCCACGCCTTGCCCTGCCCCTCGTTGCAGCCGTTGGGTTCGGGCGCGCCGCAGGGGGCGCCGGCACCGGTGTAGACGTTCTGGGCGTCGGTGCCGGCGACGACGTCGTCCTTGCCGTCGCCGTTGAGATCGCCGGGCGAGGAGATATAGAAGCCGAACGCCGCCCCGCCCGTCGCGGAGAAGCCGAACGCGGGGCCGCCCTGCGGCTCGGGAGCGTCGATCACGCGCAGGATCGAGCGGTCCCTGCCACTGAGCAGGTAGACGCGTCCCTGGTTCGGATACGACAGATCCGAGAATGGCGCGGCCATGAAGATGTCGTTGGCGCCGTCGCCGTTCTGGTCGTTGGAGGTGACGAGGCGTTCGCCCCAGCGGTAGCCGGCCTGCGGTTCGGGATTCGGCGTGGCGAAGGGCGCGAAGACCGTCGACGGCGTCGCCGCGGGTGCACCCGGCGCAGCAAGGACCGCGCCGACGACTCCCAACGCGAGGATCAGTCGGGCACGTCTCGTCATGGTCTCTCCCCTGCCTGGCTTGGATCGCGCTAAGGACGAGGGTCCTTGCTGGCGCGCAGTACCCGATCACACCATTGCTACGCGCCAGAACAAGGACGCTTGTCATTCCAGCGGTGCGCGATCAGCATGAACGTGTGCCCGACCCAGCGCAGGCCGGGCGCAGAGCCGAAGCGATCGAGCGCAGCGACGGCGCGCTGCGCACGCACCGGAAGTCGGCGCCACGAGTAGCTGACGGCGTGCAGCTCGGGCGTCAGGCCGGCGGCGCGAGCGGCCGCGGCCAGCCGGCGCGGCGAGAGCGGGATGTCGTCCGGCGTGCCGTGGACGCGCACGCCGAGGCCGGCGCGGTTGGCCAGGGCGAGGGCGGCGCCGATCGGGTGCAGCACGTTGGGCTCGATCGCCACCAGCGCGCCGCCGGGCCGCAGCAGCCGCCGCGCCTCGGCAAGGACCGGCTCGAGCGGCCCGGCGTACGCGACGTGGTGCAGCACGAGGCGGTGCAGGACGACGTCGAACGAGGCGTCGGGGAGGGAGTGCAGCAGACCCGCCGCGCCCTGCAGCCCCTCGTCGGCCTCGCCGCGCGCGACGGCGTCGCGCGGGCGCTCGGGGTCGATGTCGGCGGCGACGAGGCGCCACGCCGGCTTGGGCAGCAGGTGGCGGCCGGGGTGCCAGCCGCAGCCGACCGACAGCGCGTCGCCGCCGGTCAGCCCGAGGCGGCGGACCAGCAGCTCGCGCTCGCGCCGCTTTCCGCGCTCGTACTGCTCGGCCAGCGTCGCGGGATCGCTGAGGTTGTCGAGCAGGTTGTCGCGCGTGTAGATCTCGCTCATGGTGCGCCCGGGTTAGGCTACTTCGATGCCCTTCAACCTCGGGCCCGGCGAGCTGCTCATCATCGGGCTCATGGTCGTCGTGCCGATCGCGATCGTCATCATCGTCGTTCGCCGCAATACGTGAGCCTGCGCTCGCCGCGGCCGACAGACCGTCCCGAGAACGTCTACGCGACCGCCAAGCAGGGATGGCGCGTCCGCCTCGCCTCGGTCGCGTCGGGGCGGGCCCGTGCGCGGCGCCATGAGCGGCTGTTTGCGCTCACCGGCGCGAACGAGCAGACTCGGATCGTCGACATCGGTTGCGGGCGGCTCGGCCTGCGTCGCCACGCGCCGCAGCTCGACATCACCGGCGTCGACCGCGTCGCGCGACCGGACTACCCGGGGCCGTTCGTGCAGGCCGACGTGCTCGCGGGGCTGCCGTTCGCCGACGGCGAGTTCGACCTCGCCTACTGCTCGAGCGTGGTCGAGCACATCGCGCCCGGCGACCGGCCGGCGTTCGCGGGCGAGCTGCGCCGCGTCGCCCGCGGCTGGTACGTGCAGACGCCGGCCTTCTCGTTTCCGATCGAGCCCCACGCGCTGCTGCCCTTTGCGCACTGGCTGCCACACGCGATCCGCCGGCCGTACTGGCGGCTCGGCGTCGCCGGCGACTGGGAGGAGATCGAGTTGCTGCGCCGCGCGGAGATGACGGCGCTGTTCGGCGCGCCCGTCGCCGAGCGCGCGGGGCCGCTCGTCAAGAGCTGGGTCAGCGTGCGCGGGGTCTGACTGCCGCGAGCACGGCAAAGCCCCTAGATTTCCGGCCGTGGCACAGCAGCTCTGGTTTCTGCGACACGGCGAGGCCGAGCCGCACGATGCGCGTCCCGACGCCGACCGCCGGCTCACGCAGCGCGGCGAGGAGCAGGCGCGCATCGCGGGCGCCGCGCTCGCAGCGCTCGACATCTCGTTTCAGCTCGTGCTGTCGAGTCCGCGCGTCCGCGCGCTGGATACCGCGCGGCTGGCGTGCGAGGAGCTGCGCCACGAGCGGGTCGTCATCGACGATGCACTGTCGGGCGGATTCGAGATCGACGACGCGCTCGTCCTGGCGGCGGCGGCCGGCGAGGACAAGCGCATCCTCTTCGTCGGCCACGACCCCGACTTCACGCAGATCGTCCGCGACCTCACCGGCGGTGAGATCGACATGAAGAAGGGCGGCGTTGCCGGCGTGCGGATGCGGACCGCGCGCCGCGCCGAGCTGCTCGTGCTGCTGCGCCCGCGCGAGATCAGCCTGCTCGCGCGCGTGCGCTAGTGGGCGCGTCCGCAAGTTCTGCGGGTTTTCCGGGCGCCCGATCCGCGCCTGACGTCCGCCGGCGCCCGCCCCCGTGCCACCAGCACGAAGGCGGGACACCGTCGACCGTCAGATCACGGCCGGGCATCCCGCAAAACCTCGCACAACTTCCGGACGCGCCCACTAGCCGCTGTGACCCCCCGTGCGGCGCGGCCGGCCCAAGCGCCGGCCGCGAGCAGACCCGTTCTACGCAGCGCCGACGACCGTCGTCCCGAACATCAGCGTCCGGCGACCGACGTCGAAGAAGACCGTCGAAGCCGTGGAGAGCATGTCTTGGAGATTGTCCGCGTCGTCGGCGTCGACCGTCAGGACTTCCTCCCAGGCTCCCTCGTCGAGCACGAGCTGCAGCGTCCAGGTGCCCGGCTGGCCGGCCTCGCCGGCGACCCAACTGAACTGGTAGTGGCTCAGCTGGCGCACCTTGATCGAGTCATCGGTGATGGGCTGCTTGACCTGCGCTACGGGCGGCTGCTCGGTCGTGGTCATCACTCAGACCTCCTGCTTCGGGAAACGGATTCGCTGCTCGATACCCCGCCGGGCGCGCGCGGACTCCCGATCGCGTCGGCCATTGGCACGTCAGCGCTCACGTGCTCATCTCGTCGTTCGCACGTGTCCTCCCAGATCTGGCCGACCGACGCTCAAAGCAGCTTCGCTGTCGCGCGCGCGGCGATCAGCAGCGGGTCGTAGACGCCGCTGAACGGCGGCGCGTAGGAGAGATCGAGCAGCGCAAGCTCCTGGACCGCCAGCCCCGCCCAGACCGCGGTCGCGAGCACGTCGATGCGCTTGGCGGCGCCCTCGACACCGACGATCTGGCCGCCGAGCAGGCGGCCGCTGTCGGGCGCGGCGAAGAGCTTGACCCAGATCGGGCCTGCGCCGGGGTAGTAGCCCGCGCGCGTGCGGTCCTTGATGCTCGCGCTCACGACCTCGATCCCCGCCTGCGCCGCCTCGCGCTCGCCGATCCCGGTGCGGCCGACCTCGTAATGGCAGATCTTCGACACCGCGGTGCCGATCACGCCGGGGAAGCGCTCGTCGCCGCCGGTGGCGTTGACGCCGGCGATGCGACCCTGCTTGTTGGCGTGCGTGCCGAGCTGGATGTTGACCTCGGTGTCGAGCACGCGGTGATGGCTCTCGGCGCAGTCGCCCGCGGCGTAGACGCCGTCGTGATCGGGGCAGCGCTGATGGTCGTCGACGCGCAGCGCCCCGCTGTCGCCGACCTGCAGGCCCGCGGCCTCGGCGAGCCTCACCGCGGGCTTGGAGCCCGTGCCGATCACGACGTGGTCGGCGTCGAAGCAGTCGCCGGCCGTGCGGACGGCGACGGGCGCGCCCGTCTCGTCGAGCAGAATCTCCTCGACCGTCGTGCCGAGCACGACGCGCACGCCCTGCGCCTCGGCTGCGTCCTGCACGTGCTCGGCCATGTCGGCGTCGAGCGTCGCCATCACCTGCGGGGCCATCTCGATCATCGTCACGCTCAGCCCGCGGTCGACGAACGCCTCGGCCATCTCCATGCCGATGTACCCCCCGCCGATGACCACCGCGCTGTGGCCACCGCGATCCAGCGCAGCGCGCAGGCGCTCGGCGGCGTCGACGGTCTGCGCGGGCTCGATCGCCTCCGCACCCGGGATCGGCGGCGGCGCGGCCTCGGCGCCAGTGGCGACGACGAGCTGGTCGAAGGGCTCGTGCGTCTCCTCGCCGGCGGCCGATCGCGCGGTCAGCCGGCGCGCGTCGAGGTCGATGTCGACGACCTCGCTGCGGGTCCGGACGTCGATCCCGTTTACCCGATGCTCTTCAGGGCTGCGGCTGATCAGGCGGTCGGCTTCTTCGACCAGGCCGCTGACGTAGAACGGAATCCCGCAGGCGGAGTACGACGTGTACGGCCCGCGCTCGAACGCGACGATCTCGAGGTCGGGATCGCGGCGGCGCGCGACGCTCGCGGCGCTCATGCCGGCGGCGTCGGCGCCGACGATCGCAAGTCGTTGCGTGGCCATGGCGGGGAAAGCGTACGCGGATGCATCGGCCACACGCCCGCACAACCGCCATCTACGCTTGTACGGATGCCCGAGCTGCCCGAGGTCGAGATCACCGCGCGCCGCCTCGACGCCGCGCTGCGCGGCGCGACGATCGAGTCCGCGCTCGCGCCGGGAATCAACGCGCTGAAGACCTTCGACCCGCCGCTGTCTGCGCTCGAGGGGCGCGCGATCACCTCGATCACGCGGCGCGGAAAGCAGTTCGTCATCGAGGTCGCGGGTGGCCTCGCGCTGCTCGTGCACCTCATGAGCGCCGGGCGCCTGCAGCTCTACGACAAGCGCGCGGGCCCGCGCGACCGCACCTCGCGGCTGCTGCTGCGCATCGCCGACCGCGACGGTCCCGGTGACCAGCGCGAGCTGCGCCTGCGGGAGTTCGGGACCAAGCAGGCGGCCTGGGTCAAGCTGCTGGCGTCGGACGCACTCGATGCCGAGGAGCTGATCGCGACGCTCGGACCAGAGGCCTGGCCGCAGCCGCCCGACGACCTCAAGACGCGCCTGAAGGCACCGCGCCCGCTGCACACGATGCTGCGCGACCAGCGTGTGATCGCCGGGATCGGCCGCTCCTGGGTCGACGAGATCCTCTGGACCGCGCGGCTGTCGCCCTTCAAGCGCGGCGACGATCTGTCCGACGAGGAGGCGCTCGCGCTGCGCGAGGCGATCGCGACCGTCCTGGACGGCGCGATCGAGCACTACGAGCGCGTGATCGCGCTGCCGATTCCCGACAAGCTACCGCTGCCGCTGCAGGTCCACCGCAAGGGCGGCGAGCCGTGCCCGCGCTGCGGCGCGACGATCGAGCAGGTCCACTACGAGGACTACGTCATGTGCTACTGCCCCGCCGAGCAGACGCAGGGCAAGGTGCTCAAGGACCGGCGCCTGTCGCGGCTGCTGAAGTAACGCGGCCGCGACTTCGCGCAAGGACTCAGTCGCGAACCCCGTGCAGCGGGTTCGGGATCTGGATGTACGTCGCCTCCTCGTTGAGGCGCGTGCGCATCTGCGCCCTGCACGGCCACGTCGGCGCGCTCAGCAGCCGGTGCAGCAGCGTCGCCGCGTCGTCGGCGCGATCGTGCTCGCGCTGAAGGAGCGCCTTGAGGTCGGCGAGCAGCTCGATCTCGTCGATCGCGCCGGCGACGCCAAGCGCGTTGATGACCGCGAGCGCGTTGTCGAGGAACGGGCCCTCGCCGATCCCGGCGCCGCCGACCGCGATGTCGTCGTGCGCGGCCTGGCCGACGAGCGCGGCGTGCGCGTCGCGCAGGACGGCGCGCACCGGCCAGCCGCCCTCGAGCTCGAGCAGCGTGTCGCGCTGATCGGTCTGGATCGACAGGCCACGCTCGGCATAGAGGCGCAGCAGCGGCACGATCGCGACCTCCGCGTAGCGGGCAAACCACTCGCGCGCGACGTCGGCCGGCGGGCGGCCGCTCTCCTGCGCCAGGCGCGCGACGATCTGCCCGAGCCGGCTCGATCCGCCGAACGGATGGTCCTGGACGAGCACCTCGACGGCGCTGACGTCCGCGTCGGAGCCCGCCCGCCAGCGGTTCTCGCGCAGCTGCACGGAGAGCCCCTCCACAGGCTTTCCATCCACGAGCACGGCGAGGTAGGCAGGATCCTGCAGCAGCGTCAGGCCGGCAGCGGGCTCGGCGGCGGCCAGCTCGCGGGCGCTGTCGACCGCGCGCTGAAGCTCCTGCGCAGAGGCGATCTGCAGGTCGTCGGCCAAGCGCACGTGCAGCCCGAACGTGAGCTGCCACGGCCAGGCGGCGTTGTAGACCGTCGCGAGCGAGGCCGTCGGCGCGACGTCGCTGCCCATGGCGCCGAGCTCGACGATGCGCCCGTCGGCGAGCAGACCGGAGAAGACCTTCTGACCACGCAGGTGCTCGAGCTCCCAGGGATGGACGGGCAGCAGCACCCGATCGCCGAGATCGGCCAGCGCAGCATCCAGCGCGCCGCCGTCGACAGCCGGATCGTCGCGCAGCAGCCGCTCGGTGAGCTCGGCGGCGGTCGCGTCGCCTGCGCTGTCAGATTGCACGAGCGCGGGGTCGACGGCCAGCCAGCGCAGCGCGAAGCGCGCCTGCGCCTCGGGCGCGTAGGCGCTGGTCTGCGCGGGGTCGAGCTCCCACCGGCTCTTGGCCCCGGGGTGCGCCATGTTGCCCAGCAGCCCGGCCTGCTCGCTGTCGACGAAGCTCAGCGGGTCGGCGCTCCAAAGCCGGTCGATGTCGTCGGCGCGGTCGTCGAGGAACGCTCCGAGGGCGGCGATGTGCTGGCGCACGCGCGAGAGCAGGAACGTCGGATCGGGGCCCCGCGTGCCGGCCGCGGAGATGTCGTCGTCGTAGAGCGTCGCGCCGAGCTCGTCGGCGAGCATCCCCATGAGCGTGTCGATCGAGACGGCCCACGGCTTGCCGCCCGCCATCGCGACGTGCGCGGGCGTGCGGAAGCGGTGGCGGTGCGTCGGCGAGAGGTGGCGAACACCGGCGAGGACGGCCGTGCGCTCGTCGGGGAAGGGCAGCACCGCGACGAACTCGTCGCCCTCCCGGGCGAACTCGGGCACGCTGGCGGCAGGCACCGGACGCCACTCGCCGCCTTCACGCGTGTAGCAGTTCAGCAGCGCCTCGACGGCGGCGCTGACCGCGGCCTCGTAGCCGCGGGTCTGCGGCACGTCCTGGCGGGAGCTGGCCGGAAGCGGCGCGGTCTCTTCGTGGATCTTGATGTTCACACTCGTACCTCGGATGCGTAGTGATGCGCCTGATGTTCAAGGCTAGACAACTGCGATCATCGACCGATGATCCAGGCAGGCGCACGGGCTCCGGACTTCGAACTACCCGACCAGGCCGGCGAACCCGTCAGCCTGTCGGCGCTGCGCGGGCGCACCGTCGTCCTGTACTTCTACCCCAAGGCCGGCACGCCGGGATGCACGACGCAGGCATGCTCGATCCGCGATCGCGAGGCCGAGTACGCGGCGGCGGGCGTGACGGTGCTCGGCGTCTCGCCGGACCCCCTCGCGAAGGTCAAGAAGTTCCACGACAAGCGCGGTCTGAACTTCACCCTCCTCGCCGACGCCGACCATGCCGTCTGCGATCTGTACGGCGTGTGGGTGCAGAAGTCGATGTACGGCAAGACATTTTGGGGGGTGACTCGCGCGACCTACGTCATCGACGCAGACGGCGTGATCGCGCACGTGATCCCAAAGGTGTCCCCGAAGACCCATGACGACGTTGTGCTCGCGGCCCTAGCGGAGGCCGCAAGCGCCTGGGACGGGCAAGGCAGAGGGCAGGGTCAGCGCCTACGCGGATGGTGATGTCTGGCTAGACGTTGGCTCTGATCCGTGGGGAGCGGCGCCGACGTCGGACGCGGAGGGCGCGATCAATGTTCGGGTGCTGCACGGGCGAACGCCCAGCGGTACACGGATGTGCCTCCACGGCGTTCGGGACTTCGGCGGCGAGAGGAATGTGCTCGGCGGTCAAGCGCACGTTCGCTACATCGCCGATCGCCTCATCGTGGGGGCGGCGGTCGACAGCGAGGACGACCTTGTCCGGGCGTCGATCGGCATCTCGTCTCGAGGGTTGCGTGAGTGGCCGATGAGTTGGACTCGCGAGCTCCGCGATCTCCGCCTCGGCCTGAGCCCGCACCGCGAACCGACCCGGTCGCGATGAGTTTCCGGGTCTCCCGCCGTCACACCGCCCATGACCTCCTCACCCGACCTCACCACCGACCGCGACGCGTTCGAGGCGCAGGTGCGCCGCCACGCCCGCGAGCTCCACGTCCACTGCTACCGCATGACGGGCTCCGTCGAGGAGTCCGAGGACCTCGTGCAGGAGACGTTTCTGCGGGCGTGGCGCA
>CADCVQ010000109.1 GCA_902806175.1 uncultured Solirubrobacteraceae bacterium | reverse complement strand
GGATCACTCCCGGCGATGTAAGACCGAGAGATGGCGCAGCGGCTCGCGGCGCCTCAGCGGCGGTGGGTCACCGAGGAGGAGCCGCCGCGTTCCGCAGCCGAACCTCAACCGGGATGTCAACGGCCATCGGTTTCTCCCCAGCTACGGCCATCGGTTCTCCCCAGCGGCGGTCACGTTGTCTCCCCGCTGGTGGCCATCGGTTCTCCCCAGCGCGCTGTCGTCGCGAAGCCGAGCCCGTAGGGCGAGGCGAGCGGCGATAGCGCGCTGGGCGCGTCAGGTCAGGGGCCTCACCCCCTTGCCGGCGGTCGCTTGCGCGAGGCGGTAGGAGTCGGTGCCGTCGGTCAGCAGGACGTGCGCGTGGTGCAACAGCCGGTCGACGGTCGCGGCGGCGAGGGTCTTGGGCATCAGCTCATCAAAGCCGGCGGGATGGATGTTCGACGTCAGTGCGATCGAGCGCTTCTCGTAGGCGGCGTCGACGACCCGAAACAAGGCTTCGGCGGCGTCGGGCGCGACGGGGAGCATGCCGATGTCGTCGATCACGATCAGGTCGGCGCGGATCAGCCGGCCGATCGCTTTGCTCACGCTGTCGTCGGCGCGGTGGCGGCGCATCAACGTCGCCAGCGACTCGAGCGTGTGCCAGGCGACCGTCTTGCCTTCGTCGATCGCGGCGTGTCCGAGCGCTTCGGCGAGATGGCTCTTGCCGGTGCCGCTGGGTCCGCAGATGCAGAGGTTCTCCGCGCGGGCGATCCACTCCAGCGTCTTGAGCGCCTGCTGCGTCGCGGCCGGGATCGGCGACGCCGTCTCGTTCCACGCGTCAAACGTCTTGCCGGCCGGCAGGCCACTTGAGCGCCGCCGCATGCGGATCGTCGCGCGGTCGCGGCCGGCGGCCTTCTCTGCGAGCAGGACGCGCAGCACCTCGGCGGGGTCCCAGCGCTGCGCCTTGGCTGTCGCGAGGACCTCGGGAGCGGCGTGGCGAACGTAGGGCATCCGCAACCGTCTGAGCAGCCGGTCGACCTCATCTGGGAGCGGTGGGGCGGCTGGGGTCTTGACGGTCATCCGCCGAACCCCTCCCACGAACGCGTCGAGCGCTGCAGCGACTGCTGCTCGGAAGCTCGCGTGGGGAACGCGATCACCTCGCCGCCGTGGTGCGCGAGGATCGCGGCGAGGTCGCCGTCGGCGAAGCGGCCGGCATCGGCCGCGGCGCGTAGCCCCTCGTCGACCTGGCCGGCGCCGTGGAGCTTGGCGAGGTCGACGGCCTCGGCGAGCTTGCGCCGCACCCGGCTCGCGCCGGCCGCGGCGGCGGCGATCAGCCACGCCTCAGCGCCCGGGCCGATCGCAAGGAATGCCTCCTCGTCCGCGCTTGCCGCGCGGGGCTTGCGCTCAAGCGCCCCAGCCGGCCGCGGCGGGTAATGCGCCTCGTCGATGCTCGGGCGACCCGGCGTCGTCAACGCGTGCCGCGCAACCTCGCGCGGCCCATCGGCGCTGTCGGCGTGAACGACGACGAGCTCGCCGCCGTCGACCCGCGCCCACACGCGTTCGTCAACGAACGTGCTCGGGACCGAGTAAAGCGCGCCGCCGACCGAGATCGTCGACTGCCACGACACCTTGCGCGTCTCGCCGAAGCAGACCGTGTGCGCGATCGCCGGCAGCCGGTGCAACCGATCGCGTTCCTCGCCGAGCATCACCGCCGGCGCGCGCGCCTGGTGATCCGGTGCTCACGCGTGTTGACGCGCTCGCAGAAGTCCGCGCACGCCCGCTCGAGCTCGGCGAACGAGGCGTAGGCATCGCGCAGGTTGTGATCGGTCGGAACGAGATCAGCCTTTGCGATCCTGACCGTCGCCTCCGAGCCGCCCTTGCTTTCCGGATCCGCCGGCACACACGTCGCGATCGTCAAGCCGTAGTGCCGGCCGACGGCCACGATCGTCGGGTTGCGCACCGCGATCCCGCAGACATGATCGACCGAGACCGTCTTCTCGTTGTCAGTCAGTGCGTAGGTCGGCGCGCCACCGAACGCTCGCAACGCCCGGTCCAGCGCCATCACGACCGACGCCATCGTCCGATCCCTGAGCGCCAGCACGACGCGGTAGCGCGACCACGCAAGCCACGCGCAGAACAGCACCGTCGAGCGCTCATCGACGACCGGGCCGTCGCCGTAGTCCCACTGCATCCACAGCCCCGGCTCAACGACCCACGGCCGTGTTCTGCGTCCGTGCTCGGCGCGCCAGCGTCGCTTAGCGTCGGCGACCGCCCGTCTGGTCGTGCGCTCCGAACCCATGTAGCCCCATCGCGACCAGCCGCTGATGGCAGACATCCGCGCGGATCCTCCCACGCGACCGATCGACCCACTCCTCGAGCTTCACCGCGCACGCGTCCACCTGCGGCCGCGGTCGACTCGCGACGGGCAGCCCGCCGCCGGCCTCCTCGCGGGCGCGCACCCAGTGCGCGACCGTCTTGTGATCACACCCCGCCAGCTGCGCCGCACCGCGCAGCGTGCCGGCCAGGTCAAACGCCTCCAGGATCTCCATCACTTCCTCCGAGCTCTTCAAGGCCGCCCCCTCCGCGCGTCGACAACAAGACGCAGCGGTGAGTAGCGGCCGGTCAGGACACGATCGTGGGGAGAACCGATGGCCACGGACGGGGAGATCCAATGACCGCCAGCGGGGAGAACCGATGGCCGCCTACGGGGAGATTCCCATGGCCGCCGTCACCGGGACGCGAACCAGCCTTCGCTGAGCTGGTGTCGGCGTCTCGGTTGGCGTGTTCTCGAGCCTTGAGTCGCGGTCGCGCTGGCAGCAGCGGGAGATCGCTGATTTCGCTGTTGAGCTGGTCGTGCCGACGGCTTGTGGCTCCGGGGCGCAAGATGGTCGTTTCGTGGTCGTGGCGGCTACTCCTGGGAGATGACGACGAGCGTGCGCGCGCGGCGGCGCGCGACCTCGAGCACGGTGCGCGCGGTCTGCGGGTCGAGCGCGCCGAGTGGCTCGTCGAGGATCACCACGTCGTGGTCGGCGAGCAGCGCGCGGGCGAGGCAGACCCGCGCGCGCTCGCCCTGGGAGAGCCGCCAGCCGGTTTCGCCGATCGTCTGGGCGAGGCCGGCCGGCATGCGCTGCAGCACGGGGCCGAGGCCGAGCTCGACGCACAGCTCGCCGGCTGCGGCGAGGTCCTCCTCACGCGCCGGCCAGGCGCGGCCCATGAGCAGGTTGAACGCGACCGGCGCGAGCAGCACGTGGTTGTCGCCGTGCTGGGGGACGAGGCCGACGCGGTCGCGCCAGCCCGGGTCGGTGGGCTGCGCGCCGTCGAGGGCCACGTGGCCGTGCGTCGCGGGGAGGATCCCGGCGAGGGCGGTTGCGAGCGTGGACTTGCCTGCGCCCGATGCGCCGGCGAGGACGACGTGGTCGCCCGGTCGCAGTTCGAGGTCGACGTCGCGCAGGACGTTGCGCGCGCCGCGCTCGACGCAGAGGCCGCGCACGTGCAGGGTGCCGGGGGCGGCGCCGTTGCTCGCGGTCGGCGTCGACCGGGGCGGGGCGGGCACGGCGCGGTGGGCCTTCTGCGCGCGCAGGATCGGCTCGAGCGCCTGACGCGCGAGCGCCGCACTCGTCAGTGTCTCCACGGCGACGGCGAGGCGGCGCAGCGCCTGCGACGCCAGCAGCACGCCGCCGAGCGCGAGCGCCAGCTCGCCGGGCGGGCGCGGGTCGCCGGAGAGCGCGATCCCGGCCAGGCCGCCGCCGAGCGCGAGGCGCGGCAGCGTGCCCGCGAGCACGGCGAACGGCCGGTCGGCGTCCTCGCCCAGGTGCGCGTAGTCGGTGAGGCGCCAGTCGCGCTCGTTGGCCTCGTCGTCACCCTGCACGAGGCGCGTGCGCTGGCCTGAGATCGCCTCGAGCAGCTCGTCGGTCTGCGACAGCCGGGCCGTCGTCCAGGCGCGCCGCCGCCGGACTGCCATCGCCGTCGTGATCGCTGCCACGACGAGCACGCCGCCGAGTGGGATCGCCGCGGCCCGGCCCGGCGCGGTCGATGCGAGCGCGAACGCCGCGACACCGAGCTCGATCGCGAGCGTGACGACGCCGAGCCCGCCGCCGGCCGCGAGCCGGGCGATCGCGTCGACCTCCATCGCCCGGCCGAGGATGCGCCCGGGGCCCTCGCGACGCACCCAGCTGGGGTCGAGGGCGAGCGCGCCGCGCAGCGTCCGGCGGCGCAGCTGCGCGCCGAGCGCGATTGCCGTGCGTCCCTCGGCGGCCTCGGCGAGCGCGGCGAGCGGGATCGTTGCGGCGAGTAGCAGCGCCCATGTCGTCAGGCCGGCGCCCCCGCCGGTGAGGATCGCCGTGCCGATCACCGACCATGACGCCGCGAACACGACGTAGCGCAGGATCGTGGCGACGGCGAAGACGGCGCAGGCGGGGGCGGCGCGGTCGCGCGCGGCGCGGATCGGGGGGCTTGCATGCGCTGAATGTGTCTCCCCTCGCGCGATCGAGTCGGCGCGCCCCCCGTTCGGCGCGGGGTCGTCCGCCTCGCCGGCATCCTCCTCGCGTAGCGTGCCGTCCTGCACCCGAAGGCGCCGCCAGCCGCCGCCGGCGTCGAGCTCGTCGCGCAGCGCGCGCTCGGCGTCGAGCATCGCGCCCAGCGGCGCGTCGCTTGCGGCGAGCAGCTGCGCGGGCGGGCCGTCGGCGACGACCTTGCCGTCCTCGAGCACGAGGATGCGGTCGAAGTGCAGCGCCTCGCCGACATCGTGCGTGGCGCACAGCAGCGTCGCGGCGCGCCACCGCTCGCGGGCCGTCACGAGCAGGCGCTGGCGCTGACCGCGATCAAGCCCGCGCAGCGGCTCGTCGAGCACCGCGAGCCGCACGCCTTCGCGATCGAGCGCGCGTGCCAGCCGCACGCGCTGGCCCTCGCCGCCCGACAGCAACCCGCCATCGGCGCCGAGCGGCTCGCCCCCGACGCGCGCAGCCACCGTGTCGAGCTCGGCCGCCCGCACCAGCGCGGCGACACGGTCGTCCTCGCCGAGGGGCGCCACGTTGTCGCGCAGGTCGCGGTTCCAGATGCGCACCTGCGGCTCCACCCACGCGACGTGCGGCCACAGCGCGTGCGCACCGCCATTGGCCAGCGGCCGACCGTCGACGCGAACCTCGCCGTCGGAGGGGTCGGCGAGGCCGAGCGCGAGCGACAGCAGCGTCGACTTCCCGGCGCCCGAGATGCCGACGAGCGCGACGTGCTCCCCCGGCGCGATCCGCAGCGTCGTCGGGCTGAGCACCTCGCGCGCGGTCGCCGTGTGCGCCGGCGTGACGAGGTAGGGGTGCGCGCCCTGTGCCCGCTCGCGCGCCAGCTCGAGCATCTTCGGCCCCAGCGCGGCGAGCACGCGCGGCGCCGGCTCGCTGCCGTCCGCCACGACGTACGGCGCGCCGTCCATGGCGTCGAGGTACTCGCGCATCGCGGCGAGGGGCTTGCCGTAGGAGTGGCCGCGCATGCGCTCGACCAGCGGGGCGTGGCTCACCCCGAGGCCGAGCAGGAAGCGGTCGGGGAAGGCGGCATGGAGCGTGCGGCTCGCGGCGTTGGCGTTGACCGCGTCGCGGCCGTAGATGCTGGCGATGCCGGTGGCTACGACCATCCGACTGCTCGCCGAGAGGTACAGCTGCGCGGCGGTGAGGGCCTCGCGCCCGTACGCCTCGCCGAACCACAGCGCGCCGTAGCCGACCTCGTCGAGCTCGGCCACCGCCTCCTGCGCCTGCCCGACGGGCAGCGCGTCGAGCGCCGCCGTCCAGATGCCGACAGTGCCGAGGTCGAGGGTCATGCGAGGCC
>CADCVQ010000108.1 GCA_902806175.1 uncultured Solirubrobacteraceae bacterium | reverse complement strand
CGTGAACCAGAAGAGCTCGGCCTGCGAGGGATCTGCGTTCAGGAGAATCACGCGCCGTCGGGCGACCCGCCGCAGCTCGCGCAATCCCGCTTTCCGATCGGCCCAGTGGTGGTCAGTATTGATCGCGATCGCGACATCGAAAGAGCTATCGGCAAACGGGAGCGCCTCCGCGCTGGCCCGGACGACTGGAGCGCTATCGGCCGGCCGCTGAGCGATCATCACCTCGGAGGGCTCGACGGCAGTTACATCGAGTTCCACCGGTTCGTACGCCCCGGCCCCCGCACCTACGTTGAGCACCGTCCTGCAGTCGGCCAGTGCCGCCCGAAGGCGTGCAGCAATCCGCGGATCCTCCCGGCGAACGGCCGTGTAGCCCAAACCGATCTGGTCGTAGCGCACGCTCACGACACGATTGTCGCGCTCAGCATGCAAGAAGGCGCGCACGCCGGCGCGACCATCGCCTCGTCGCGCGCGGCACTGCTCCTGTGAGGCAAAAGCAGTAGCGCGGCCGCGTCCCGTTGAGCGTTGGGCTGTGCGACTCACGCTGTCCCCGGACCCCAAGGCCGACAGTCATCGGAGGTTAGCCACTGCCGGACGCCCTCGCGTGGAATCCAGAGGCCTCCACAGCCCTGCTCGCCGAGTCGGCCGCAAGTTCAGCGGGAGCTGAGCGTGAAGGCACTGTCGCCCCGCGGCAAGCGCGCGCGCAGGCACCAGCCGCCGTCTGGATCCGTTCCGGCGGACAGGCTGCCTCCGATGATCGCGACCCGCTCGCGCATGCCCGTCAGGCCGAGCCCGGAGCCGGTGGCGGTTAACGTGGACGCTGACTGGCTCGGCGCGTTGCGCAGCTCGATCTCGAGCATCCCGTCGTCCGCGGAGAAACGGACGCGCACGGCGGCCCCCGGCGCATGCTTCATAACGTTGGTGAGGCCCTCCTGCACGATGCGGTATGCCACGTCGTCGACTTCCGGCTCAAGCTGGATCTCCGACGCCAGCGGCGTGACGTCCACTTCAATCCCTCGCTCGCGGACCTCGTCGAGCAGCAGGCGCATACGGTCACCGCTCTCGCCGTCGCGCCTGTCGGCGTGCAGGACGTCGATCAGTCGGCTGAGCTCGTGCAGTGCCTCTCGCCCGGACCGCCGGATGATCTCCACACGGGCGGCGGCGCGTTCGCTGGGCCGGGCCGCGACCATCCGTCCGGCGCCAGCCTGGACGACGATCACGGCCAGATGATGCGCGACGATGTCATGCAGGTCACGGGCGATCCGCGTGCGCTCGCGCAGCACAGCGAGGTCGACGAATGCCGCCTGCTCGGCCTGAAGCTCAACGGTCTGCTCGGCGAGCGCGCTGACGATCTCGCGCCTGCGCCGCAGCTGGCGGCCCACCCACCACGGAGCGAGCGTCAACAGGACGAGCGGCACAGCCTCGGATTCGCCGAGGACGAGCATCAGCGCCAGCACGAGCGCCCATGCAAGTGCGGCCGCCCGACGCGACGCGAAGGAGCCAATCCAGAACGCCCCGGCGCCCAAGACGACGGTCGTCAGGAGCTCAACCACGCGCGGTCGCCGGCAGTCGCGCCCGGATCAAACGCCGGCCGCCGTGCATGACCGACGCGTCGAAGTGCCCGCCGTACGCGACGACGCGCTCCCGCGCGACGGCGAGCGCCGCGTTGGCGGCGGCGTCCTCGCTCAGCTGGCCCCGCACCTCGAGCTCCAGCGCGGCGGGCAGGTAGCGCAGCCTGACGGTCGCGGGTTCCTCCTCCGGCCCCTGAATCGTCGTCAGGACGTGCTGCAACGCTCTATAGGCAGCCACCTCGACGCCGCCCGGCAGGGAGCGCCGATCGCCGTCCACTGCGAGCTCGACTTGTCGCCCATCCGCGCGCGCCTGGTCGAGCAACGTCTCGATCTGGGCCAGCGACGGACGCGGAGGGCGCTCGCTGCGAGCGTCGCTTCGCAGCACCCCGAGCAGCCCCCGCATCTCATTCAGTGACTCTCGGCCAACCCGCTCGATGTTTCCGAACGCCTCCTGGGCGCGCGCGGGGTGGTGTGTGAGCAGCCGCTCGGCGTCATCGGCCAGTCGGATGATCGCGCGTATCCGCCAGCGCGCCGCCTCGTCAAGATCCGACGCCAACTGCGTGCGCTCCACCTCGACCGCGACTTCGGCGCTTCGCCTGCGCTGATCCTCCAACTGCCGCGTGAGCTCGGCCAGCTCGCCAACCGTGCGGTCGCGGGAGCGCGCGAGTCGTCCGGCGCCCCAGAGCCCGCCGCACAGGGGAAACGCGAAAATCGCGAAGCCCGCACCGTCGTTGTCGAGGATCGGATCGGTGTACCCCAGGAAGACCATCGCCGCGAGCACGAGCGCCAGGCCGGCGAGCGCGCGAGGGCGCTCGGCGCGCACGGCAAGTGAGAACAGGACCACCAGCGCAGCCGGGACCACAACGCTGCAGCGGGGCTGGTCGAGCGTCGGCAGGGCACTGACGACGATCCCCGCCGACAGAGCGACGGCCGCTGTGAGCGGCATGCTGCGGCGCACAAAGACCGGCAGGACCACGGCGGACAACAGCAGGACCCCGACGATGGTCTCGCGCGTCTCTCCCGCGGGTCCGAGAAGCCAGACGCCGGCGGCGATGATGACGCAGAGGGCGAAGACCACGATCACGACGCGATGCGTGGTGAAGGTTTTCACCGGGCGATCCTAACCACGCTGGTGCGGCGCGTCACTGGAGGGACGCTAGCCGTGCCCGCCCCCCAGGCGTCATCCTCGAGGGCGATCTCGACGTGCTCCTCGCGGATGACGCGCAGGTGGCCCGACACCGGCTACGGTCAGCCCATGGACGGATCGCGCTGGGCAGAGCCCGATGCGCCGGTCTCTGTGCTGATCGCCGACGACCAGGCGCTCGTGCGGGCCGGCTTTCGCGCGATTCTTGAGGATCAACCCGGCATCGTCGTCGCCGGCGAGGCCTGCGACGGGCGCGACGCGATCGACCTTGCCCGCAAACGACGACCCGACGTGGTCCTCATGGACATCCAGATGCCCGATGTCGACGGGATCCAGGCGACGCGCCGAATTCACGCCGAGGCCGACGACCGGCATCCGATTGCAGTGCTGATGCTCACGACGTTTGACCTCAACGAGTATGTCTACGAGGCGCTGCGCGCCGGCGCGAGCGGCTTTCTGCTCAAGGACGTGCCCCCGGAGGAGCTCATCGCTGCCGTGCGGATCGTCGCCGCCGGCGACGGCCTGATCGCGCCCGCGATCACCAAGCGGCTGATCGAGCAATTCGCGCGCGCGGCGGCACCCAGTGCTCCACCACGGGCCCTCGGCGAGCTCACGCCGCGCGAGCTCGAGGTGTTTGCATTGCTCGCTCGGGGCCTGTCCAACGGCGAGATTGCGGCCGAGCTCGTTCTCAGCAACGCGACGGTCAAGACACACGTCAAGCACATCCTCGCAAAGCTCGATGTCCGTGATCGCGTGCAGGCGGTGGTGCTGGCCTACGAGGCCGGCGTCGTGACACCCGGCGATACCTCGCGCGGATGAGGCTCAGATCACCCCGCGGGGTGATGCTGCGAAGACGACGTGGCGGTGAGATCGAGTCATGCACACCCGCCATCAAGGAGACACGACTCATGGAGCTGATCGCCGCCATCTTGTTCGCCGGTCCACTCGGCTACTTCTGTGCGAACCGTAAGCGAGGACTGATCCTGTACCTCGCCATCTGGGCGGTGATCTTTCCGATCCAGACGATCCAGGTGCTGGAGCCGAGCAAGGAGGCGTGGTACGACACCGCGTCGTATTTCGTGATCAACGCGGTGATCCTCGCGGCCGGCATCGGCCTGAATGCGCTCGGGGCCCGACAGCGCGTGAAGCGCCGCGGCGCCGGCGCAAACGACGCCGCCGTTGCGCGCTGACGCAGGGCGGCATCGAGGCCCGCGGGCAGGCCGCCGGGCGCTTCGGGAACGCCGTGGCGCACCAACGAGACCGTCCTGCACCGCGGCCTGCCAACCAGGCCGCTAGTGACCTCCTGAGCCAGGCGCGGCGCTCGTCCGCGCTGGCGCTGGTAAGGGTGGAGCTTGAGGCGGCCCGTACGGCGATCGATCACCACGCACCCCGTCGCGGCCCGCAGCACGTTCGTTGGAGGGTGTCCGGCGGTGTCCTGCAATCACCGGCCTTCGCCGGCACAACGATCGAAGTCGGCGTCCCGCTCGATGTGCATTTGCGGGTGCCTACTCGGGCGTTCCGCTGAGCGGGCGCTAGCAGAACAGCCCCAGCCGGCACAGCGCTTCCGCTTCCGGTGCTTTCGCTGTAGCCGTCCCGGATGGCGTTCGTCTGCGGGACTTCGGCCGGTACGGGCGCCGTCGCGGGTAGCCCCCGCGCTGAGCGCGGCACCGCCAGCACGACGTTTCGCTGGCAAGAGCGGCGCCACGTCTTGTATGACGGCGCGCGATGCGAGGGGCCCGGGACCGCCGACTCCGCGCCCATGATGTGACCGATGCTCACGTTGGGGTTTCTCGCTGCTCGGGCTTTCGGAGACGCTATCGATCCTCGCCGTCTTCGTCGCCGGCCTGCTCACGGTCCGGCGATGTTCTTCGGCTGGGAGTGGCGCGACACTCGGCGGATGCGCCGAGCAGAGGGCGAATGGAGCAACGAGATGGGGCATCCTGACGGACGGCCCGTGGGCGGTCTTGTCCTCTGCGACTACGTGGACGAGCAGAAGCTGGCCTCGATCGCGAAGCAGAAGGGCGTCGAGGCCTAGCCTAGCGGCCGGGAGCGCGGCACACCGATGACGCGTGGGGGCGACGTGGGGGCCGGCGCGCACGGCCTCGGCCCACCCGCCGCAGGCGGCGATCCTCGCCATCGGCGCGCCCGCCCGGGCGTGCGGTGATCGCAGAGCGCGGCGAGATCGTCGCGCGCCACACGAAGGACGTCACGCTCGCCTGCGACCACCGCATCCTCTACGGGGCTCCCGCGGCCGAGTTCCTCGCGCGCATCCGCGCGCTGCTCGAGCGCCCGCTGGCGCTCCGTCGCCTAGTAGTGGGCCGTCTCGTGACTGACCACTGCAACAGCGCGGCTACTTCGGCGCGAGCAGGGAGTCGACGGCGCCGCCGAGGCCGCTGGCCGTCCGGGCCACGACCTCCGCGAGGAGGTTGAGCACCTGCTGAAGGGCTTCGGCGACCGGTGCGGCGAGCGGCTGGGTCACGTCGGCGAGCGCGTCCTTGAGCTTGCCCGCCACTGACGGTCCGCCGGTGGCAACCGAGGGCGGAGGCGGCGGAGGCGGAGGCGGAGGCGGCGGAGGCGGCGGCGGCGCGGAGCCCCCCGTGAGCCGCACGAACCTCGCGACGGATGGCACGCTGGCCGAGTTGAGCACGAACAGCATGTAGACGCCCGGCGGAGCATGCTCGGCCCGGGCGGGCGCCGTGAGGGTGAGGGAGGTGTCGGAGGTGGCCGTGACGGCGAGCGGAACGTAACGCTGGCTCATGTCGTTGCCGTGCGTGGTGGCGCCCGGAGCGACGAGCGCCGCGCGGGCCGGCGGGCTCCCGGCGACGTCGGCGGTGAAGCTCTGCCCGTAGGCGAGCGTGGACGGGGCTCCGGTGATCTCGGGCCGGGGACCGTTGAAGAGGTAGGGCGGGCTGTAGATCTCGGCGGTGTCGGCCGTGTCGCCGCCGTTCGTGTCGTCACCGGCCGAGACGACGCGCCCGTCCGGCAGGAGCAGGGCGGTGGAGTGGTAGGCGCGGCCCTCCCGCTGGGCCGGGCCCCGGCGCCAGGCGTTGCTCTCGGGGTCGTAAAGCTCCACGTTGAGGTTCTCGGGCAGGAACAGCGACTTGTCGTTGTTCACGT
>CADCVQ010000107.1:21409-21722 GCA_902806175.1 uncultured Solirubrobacteraceae bacterium | reverse complement strand
AAGCGCTCGTTGACGCGTTCACGCGCGCTCGAGCGCTCCCCGCGCCCGCCTGACGCGCAGCCAGCGCGCACGACGACGCAGTCCGCGAACCCGGCGCCAGCGCCGTGATCAACGCTGCCCGAACGCCGACCAGCGAACCCACCGCGGGCGCACCCGCGACCCCCGAAGCCCGGCCTCCACGACCTACAACCCATCAGCACACCCACAAATCACGCCAACGGCCCGCGCGGACTCACACCACGCCGCTACTGCACGATCCGGGCTAGCCCAAGCGCCAGTCGTCGGCCTGGGCAGCGGGGTCGCCACAAGGCCG
>CADCVQ010000107.1:0-21399 GCA_902806175.1 uncultured Solirubrobacteraceae bacterium | reverse complement strand
GGGCCGGGTGCCGGTGCCAGCATCAACGCGCAGCAGACGCCGGACACCACCAGCCGTCTATTCACCATACGGCCAGGCTCCCATATCTTCGATCGCGCGCCGAATCGGCTCATAGAAGGCCTGGGCAGCGGGGTCGCCACAAGGCCGATCGTACCGCCCGCCGGCGCTGTTGATGCCGACCGCCCCGCGCACGCGCTGCGAGACCGTCGGCCGCTATCGCTCTGACCTGCGCCTTAGCGAGAACACGACGAGAAGATGCGGCGCGTGGCCCTCCCGATCGGGAGGGCCACCGCAACATCAACGCGGGGACGGTCGTCGTGCCAACAGCTTCCGGTCAGCCTTCTATGAGCCGATTCGGCGCGCGATCGAAGATATGGGCGCCTGGCCGTATGGTGAATAGACGGCTGGTGGTGTCCGGCGTCTGCTGCGCGTTGATGCTGGCACCGGCACCCGCTGGCGCGGCGTTTCCTGGTAATCGCCTCGTCAACCCGGGCGCTGAGGATGGGCTGGCCGGCTGGAGCGGCGAAGGCTTTGGACTGGCGTCCTACGACACTGACGGCATCCCGCGCTATCCGGCGCCCTTCTTCGCGACGCGGCCGCCCGCCGATCTCGGCGCGCGGGTGTTCTCCGCGGCGGGCGACGGCGCGATCTCGCAGGTCGTCGATTTCTCTGACCTCGCTGGCGCGATCGACGGCGGCGGCCAAGCCCTGTCGGGCGGCGGATTGCTCGGCGGCCGAGGCGGCCGAGCGGGCGGCGCGCGGCTCGTCGTGCAGCCGCTGGACGCAGGCGGTCGTGCGCTCGGCGCACCATACGTCGCAGGCCCTCCATCAGACGTCGACCGCCAGTTCAAGACGGCGCTGATGCAGTGCTATTTCTCGACGAGGGCGCCGGTCGGTATGCGCGCCGCGCTCGTGCGCCTCGAGGCGGTCGGCCACGGCCTGGCTGACAGGTTGTCCGTGGCGCCGATAACCGTGGCGATCCCGGCTGTAGGCAGGCCGGCCGGCGTCCCGTACAGGGTCGCGGACGGTCCGGGGTGCGGCGACATCGACGGGATGGTGCCAGCGCCGGTGCCTGACCCGCCACGCGCGCCAGACGCTGCGCCGAGCCCGCCCCCCGCACTTCGCTCGCTGGTGGCGCTGCCCGCCTCCAACCGCTGCCAGCGGCGTGGTCCGCTTCGCTTCCGAGTGCAGCGCAACTGGCGCCAGCAGGTCAAGGGTCTGGAGGTCAAGGCGCGCGGCAAGCGCATCGTTCGCGGGCCCTTCGCGACGATCAACGTGGCGGCCCCTCGCCGGACGCTGCGGGTCGCCGTTCGGGTCCTGATGCGTGACGGCGGCGAGCGCCTCGGAAGCCGGCGCTTCACAGGCTGTTAGCGCTGAGCGCCAACCGCACGTCGCGCGAATAGGACCCTCCGCGGGCATGCTCGAAGCCGAGCAGCAGTTTCGCCGCGTAATCGGCTACGTCAGAATGGACAGACCCCCGACTCCAAGGGACCAAAGCCAAGCGCGACTCACGCGAGGAGTGACAATCATGAATGCCGGATCTACCGAGCCTGCACGTCGTATCGTCGTCGAGCCCATCCACCAGCCGGCCGTGGCGCCGGCCGAGCCGACACCGGCACCACCGCCCCAAAGGACGCCTGAGAAGTCTCCGGCATGACCGTCGAAGTCCCGCTGCTTCCCGGTGAGGTGCTCGGCTACCGGGTCTGGCGACTGGGCGACAGTGGGCTGGTCTCCTATGTATCCGTCCATCCGGACGCGCAAACCGTGTGGGCGCCGGGGGTCGTTGTCGCAGCCTGCCGCCACGGCCATGAGGCCCCTTATGCTGGCTGCTCCTGCGGTCTTCACGCGTCCTACGTGCCCCCCAACCCCTGCCGCGACGGGTTCGGAAAGCACAACACGGCCGTCTACGGAGCCGTGGTCGCATGGGGCACGATCGATACGACATCGACGGACTTCCGAACGCAGTACGCCCGGATCGTCTGCCTCGCCTTCTGGCGTATGCAGACTTGGGACCACACCGAGCAGATCCGCGAGCTCGCTCAACACTTCGGCGTGCGGTGCGTCGAGCTCGACGAGCTGGTCGACATAGCGCGCGACTACGCCCGTGAGATCCCGTTACAGCTGCGCGGGCTCTCGCCCGCTAGCTCACGACCATGAGAAGGGGCCCGTCCGTAGACGGGCCCCTTCTTCGGCGCTCTACTCACGCACCGACCGGCGTGAGCACGTTGTCGTAGATGTACTGCGCCAGGGCGCTCCCCGAGTGGAACCCGTGGTCGCCGTCCCACTGGAAGTGCACGCCGAGGTAGACGCGGCTGCGAGCGTTCTCCAGTGCCGCCTGGCTGAAGCTGTTGAACGTCCGCTTCACGCCCACGGGCAGGTTCGGATCTTCGGTACCCGCCGTGAACGTGACGTTGTCGGTGCCGAAGAACCGGCGCATGATGGTCGCGTGAGCCGCGCCGAACGTGGCGTGGCCGGACACGTACGCCGGAAACGGCGGCGAGAAGTGCACGTTCTTCACCGGATCGAACGACAGCGGCTTCCAGGACCCGTCTGGTGTCGTCGCGGGGTTACCGTCGTTGGCGGCCTGCTTGATTGCGGTCTCGGGCCGCCACAGGTCCAGGCTCGTCTCGTACTTCGCGTCCCAGGCGACGATCCCAGCGTCCGCCATCGCCAGTGCCACGAGCGCGAATAGGCGGGCGTTGTCGGCGATGTCCAGGCCCTTCTGCTCGGAGACGATCTTCGTGATGTCAAAGAGCTGGCCCGGCGGCTTGTACGTCTTGTCGAGATCGTTGGCCCAGAACTTCGCGATCTCCTCCTGCTCCATCGTTCTCGTCGTCGAGTCGGACTTGCCGAGCTCCTTGACCTCGATGAACTGTGCCGCGTACTCGATGCTCCCGAGCATCTGGGCCTTCGACGCGTAGCGACCCGGCCGCGGCGGACGGAACGCGTTGCCGAGCGGGATACCGAACGGCTTCACGCTGGGCCAGTTCGGCGTCGCGGCGGGAGCGTCGTCGGTGGGGCGCCAGTCGCCCGGATCGGTGCCGTGCACGTACGGCTCCGTGTTGTTGGCGCCATCGCCCGTGCGCGCCTCGATCATCGCCCGCGCGGCCGCCTTGCCGACGACCTCGCCGCGCGTGACGTTGTCCGTTCGGGGCAGCGCCGCGATTGCGGTGTCGCGCTTCTGCGCGATGAACGCAGCCTGCGTCGGGAACGCCGCGACGAGGGTGTCGTGCGCCGCGTGTGCGATCGCGGCCCGCACGGACGTGCCCGGCGTCGCCGGCACCGACACGAGATACGGGCGGTGCGTCGAGGGCCTGATCGAGTTGACTGCGTCGTAGATCGCCCCGTGCATCATCGCGCCGCCTCGCGCGATCGGCCCGGGAGCGCCACCGACCTTCCGTACGACGTCGAGCAACACGTCGTTCCACTGGGTAACTGCATCAGCCATTGCTGTGTGCCTTCCTGGTTGGATCGAGGACGCCGCAAGCGGCCCCGCTGTTTCCCAGACGACCTCTGCGCTCAGCTGATGCAGGCGATTTGACCGCGCGACGGCACGCGGTCATCACACAGCCGGCAGACGTGTGGCGAGGACGCAAGACACGAACGTGGGTGCATCAGACCTCACGTCCCGACGTCTGATTTCAGGCAACCAATTACTGCGCGTCCACATCCCGAAGGATCGTTATGCCGCATTTGATGGAAAACCAGTCTGTCCGCACCGATGACCACGCTGCACAACCGCGTGACGTCTCCGCCGTGAGCAAGCCGGCGGCGCAATCACGCGCCGCACGAAGGCGCACCGGCTATGACCTCGCGCGACGAGTCGAGCAGATCGAGCTCGGGCTGCATCGTTGGCTGGTCGCGCACAGCATCGCGTTTCTGCGCGTCAGCCTCGGCGCGGTGTTTCTGTTCTTCGGGTTCTTGAAGTTCTTCCCGATGGTCAGCCCAGCGGAACAGCTCGTGATCGACACGACATCGATGCTGACGTTCGACCTCGTCCCGGGCTCGGTCGCGATCATCGCGATCGCCATGCTGGAGTGCGTGATCGGTCTGTGGCTGCTCAGCGGCCGAGCGCTACGCGGCGCGATCTACCTGCTTACGATCGAGCTTGTCGGCATCATGTCACCGGTCATCCTGTTGGGCGACTCGCTGTTTAGCGGCCCGCACCACGCGCCGACATTGCAAGGCCAGTACGTCCTCAAAGACATCATCATCATCGGCGCCGTCCTCGTCCTCGCCGCAACCGTGCGCGGAGCCCAACTGACGGATGTCAACCACGATCAGCACGCGACCAGCAGCACGCATGCTCCTGAGGATCGAGGCGCGCAACGGCGAGGAAACGGCTGCGGGTGAGCGCGGCCGTCCGGCGATTCGCTGAACACGATTGCCGCACTCTGGTCGCCTCAAGGTCCACCAGCGATCGTCAAAAGTGATTGATGAACAGCGTCACGAGGACAGCCCCGCCAGCCCCTTTTCGGCGCTCGTCTGCGTGCGGAGCGCGACGCTGTCATGGTCGCGCGTCGCGTCTTGTCGTGGGCGCTCATACTGTGGCGACCTTGAGTGGCGGTTGAAGACCAGCCGACCGCCGGTGTGCGGAGATCGCATGGACCGTCAGCGCGTGGAGCATCCGAGCGTCTTCTCCCCGAAGCCCTCTTCGGGCGGCGCGATGTCGAATCTCCCCGATGAGTTGACGAGCTTCATCGGGCGGTCGGCCGAGCTGGCGCGGGTGCGAGAGCTGCTGGGCGAGGCGCGCTTGCTGACCCTCGTGGGCGCCGGCGGGTGTGGCAAGACGCGGCTGGGGTTACAGAGCGCCGCCGACGCCGTCGGCCGCTTTGCCGACGGGGTGTGGTGGGTGGAGCTTGCGGCGGTGGAGGATGGCGAACTTGTCGCGGGCGTCGTGAGCTCGGTGCTGGGGTTGCGTGAGCGTCCCGGTCGTGCGCTGCAGGAGGTCTTGGAGGAGTATCTGCGTGACCGCCGCGCCTTGCTGGTGCTCGACAACTGCGAGCACCTGCTGAAGGCGTGCGCGGCGCTCGTCGACGCACTGCTGCGCTCGTGCCCCGGATTGGTGGTCCTGGCTACGAGCCGCGAAGCGTTGCGTGTGCCGGGCGAGCGGCCCTACCGCGTGCCGTCGCTTGCTGTGCCTGCGCCGTCAGGTTCGCCGGCAGAGGTCGCGTGCTCAGACGCCGTGCGGTTGTTCGTCGATCGGGCGGTGCAAGCTCGTTACAACTTCGCGTTGACCGACGCAAACGCCGGCGCCGTGGCGGCGATCTGCAGGGAGCTGGACGGCATGCCGCTGGCTATCGAGGTCGCCGCGGCGCGCGTACGAATGTTGTCCTGCGACCGGATCGCGAGGGAGCTTGACGATCGCTTCCGGCTGCTCACGGACGGTGGCCGCAGCGTGGCCGCTCGCCACGAGACGCTGCGCGCGTCGATTGACTGGAGCTACGAGCTGTGCTCTGAAGCCGAGCAGGTCCTGCTACGCCGCCTGTCTGTCTGGGCCGGTGGCTTTACGCTCGAGGGCGCAGAGGTTGTCAGCGCCGATCAGACGCTTGACCAGCGCGCCGTCCTGGAGCCCTTGACCGGGCTCGTAGACAAGTACCTGGTCGACACCGAGGAGCGTGGCGGTGAAATCCGCTTCCGGATGCTCGAGACGATCCGCCAGTATGCGGCGGAGCGCTTGGACGAGGCGGGCGAGGTGGGCGCGGTGCGGGTGCGTCACCTGGCTTGGTGTCTGGAGCTCGCAGAACGTGCGGAGCCCGAGCTCGTGCGCCACGACGCCGGAGTTTGGTTGAGTCGGCTGGCGCCGGAGGCCGCCAATCTGCGAGCGGCACTCGAATGGGCCACGGCGCGCGACGCTGACGGGGCGCTGGACCTGGCTGGCGCGCTGGCGTTCTTCTGGCTCTTGCAGGGCCGTCTCGCGGAGGGTGCTGCGGCCCTGGATCGCGTGCTCGAGGTGGCGCCAGAACCGACAGCTGCGCGCGGCAAGGTGCTCTGGGGTTTGGCCGAGCTGAGCGCCCGGCGCGGTGACTTCGGGGCCTGCACGGCGTATGCGAAACGGGCGCTTCGCGACGGCGAGGCTGCCGCCGCGCGCACCGTGGTGGCGCGAGCGCTCAAAGTTCAAGGCCAGATCGCCTCTGTCGCCAATCACGTGCGAGGCCGGGCAAGCCTGCAACGCAGCGTCGAGCTTGCCCGTACGGCCGGCGACGAGTGGTGTGTCGCCGACGCGATGCGCCTGCTCGCCGCCACCTACGTCAGGCAAAGCGAGCACGACCTGGCCCGTCCGATCCTGGAGGACTGCTACGCGCGGGCGCGGGCGCTGGGCCACCGGCCGCTCTACGCGGCCTACTTCAATCTGCGCGCGTGGGGCGAGCTTGAGCACGGTCGGCTGCGAGCGGCGCGCGAGCTTGCCGAGCAAGCCGCCAACGAGCCCGCGGAGGCCGTCACGATCGGGCTCGCCACTGCCCTGCTGATCGAATGCGACGTGCTCGAGGGAAAGCCCGCGGAGGGTCGCGCACGAGCCGAGCCGTACATGGAGCTCATGCGCACCGCCGGTGTGGGGCCGGCGCAGGTCTGGGCGCAGAGCGCGCTGGTACTGGCCGATGTGGCGGAGGGCTCACCGGAGGTCGCGCGTGCACGAGTCGAGGCCATGCTTCGAGCGATTGAGGGTGGGCCGTCGTACCACATGGAGGCGAAGCTGCGCCGGCGACTTGGCGTCGTGCTGCTCCTGTCGGGTGAACTCGACGGCGCCGAAGGCGAGGCGCGCTGGGTGCTGGACCACGCGACGAGCGGTCGCAACGAATACCTGGGGGCAATCGCACAGCATCTGCTCGGTCGCGTCGCGCTGGGGCGCGGCGAAGCGGTCAAAGCCGAGGAGCACCTGCACGAGGCGCTCGCCGTCGCCCACCGACGGGGCTTTCGCCTGCAGACGCTCAACGCGCTGGAAGCGCTCGCTCACATCGCCGCCATCTCCAGCAGCCCGGCCGAAGCGGCGCGCCTGCTGGGAGCGGTGGCGTTCGCGCGGGAGCAGTGGGGGCTCGTGCGGTGGCCACAGCAATCCGCAGTCTGGGCGCGAGTAGAGGCCGACGTGCGCGCACGGCTCGGGGACGACAGCTTTGCGACCTGCTGGGCAGAGGGAACTGCGCTAGGACTCTCCGGGGCCGTGGGCTATGCCACTCGCGCTCGCGGCAAGCGAACGCGGCCGCTGCACGGATGGGAGAGCCTGACACCAACCGAGCTCGAGGTCCTGCGCCACACTGCCAGCGGGCTGACAAACCCCCAGATCGGCGAGCGGATGTTCATCTCGCGCAACACCGTCAAGACGCACCTCTCGCACATCTTCGCCAAGCTCGCGATCACCTCACGCGCCGAGCTGGCGGCCGAGGCGACGAAGCGCGGCCTCGCCGCGCACGGTACACCGGACACAGCCCGCTGACGACGCGGAGCCGCGGCTGCTGGTCTGCTGTTGAGCGGGATCTCGCGCCGTGCACCAACCGACGCAGCAACGCGGGCGGTGTCGTGCGACCTGGGCTTCCCGGACCCCCATCACCCATCGACAGAAGCCCATATCACCCACCTGGACGACGTTCTGGTCGTGGGGCAGACCTACGGTGCGCGCAGCACGAACAGCGAAAGCCACCACCACTCACACCCGGCAAGAGAGACCTGCCGAGCGGCGCGAGACAGGTGCTGCCACGCACGTACCCACATCGAAACAGGAGACATCTCATGGCCGACGTCATCACGCGAACCGTCAGGGTCGACGTTCTCGATCCTGACCTGATCAAGCTCGCCGTGCCGATCGCCAAACGCTGGGAGGCCGCCGCCGTGCGCGTCGCTGCCAGTCACGTCGATTCCGCGATCAGGCTGTCGACCGCTGCCGACTCGCCGGAGAGCATCCTGGCTGCGCACTTCCGTGCGATCACGAGGGCGCGACCCGATGCAGCGCAGCGTGCGGGCCAGCGCGCCACCGCGGCGCTGAAGCCGCCGGCGACGCAGCGGCGGCTCGCCGAGACAACCGCGCCAGCCCCGACGCCAGACGAGCTGCTGAGCCTCGTCGACCGCCAGTACGCGGCGCTTGGCATCACGCGCAGCACACCGGCGACGGCGTTCAGCCAGCGCCGGTCGATCAACGTCGAGCTCAGGCGCGTGCGCTGCATCGACGAGACCAACTTCCTGGGCTCCGAGCGCGGGCAAGACGAGATCTGGATGAGCGGGCTGACGATCGACGAGAGCGCCAGGACCGGCAAGATCCGACCGTTCAAGGTCGGTGACTTCGACGACGGCACCGTCAAGAACTTCGCGCCGGGCAGGCACCTGGTGACCTATCCCGGAGGCGGCACGACCTGAACCTCCTCATCGCCTGGTGGGAGGACGACCCGTTCAACCCGGTCACGCTGGAGATCATCGTGCCTTCGGCTGACGCCGTGATGCCGCGCAACAGCACCGAGGTGCTCCGTACGCGGCAACGACCTCACCATCGACATGTCCGCGCACGGTCGCCCTCCCGCCAATGGCTCGATCATCGACAGCCAGACGATCAGGGTCACGTTCCCAGACGATGCGACCTTCACCGCAACGCTGGTCGCCCCCCGCACGATCAGATGGTCAACGCAACCGCGTGGACGAAGGTGGCGGGCGCTGCGGCGAACGCGGCCGACGAGCACATCACCGCTTCTGTCTGATGGCTCGAGACGTGTCGTCACCGGCGGTGGCCTGCGCTGCCGCCGGTGAAGAACCCGCTGCGACCCGTCACGGCGGATGCGGACTCGCAGAGCACGTTGCGGGCAGTGGCCGAGCCGCCGGTAGCCGCCATGCGCGGGTCGCCGCAATCGTGTAAGTCAGTTCACAGAACAGGAGGCAGACCATGCTGATTACGCCAGATACTGCGGGAACGATCCGCCGCGTGCTCATGTTCGTCTGTGTCGTGAGCGCGTTCATCGCGCTGCCTTCGGCGGCTTCGGCAACCCATAGCGTCGATGCGGACTGCCCGGATTTCCAAGACCAATCTCACGCGCAGGACCACCTACTCGCGCACCCCGGCGATCCGGATGACCTTGACCCCGACGGGGACGGCAGGGCTTGCGAGTTGTTGCCGTGCCCGTGCGGGGCCACTGGCGACCCTGCCCCCACACCCACGCCTCCGCCGGCGCCGACGCCTATCCCCCAGCCGGAAGGCGCTCGGACGAATACGGGGCGTGTCATCCGCGTCATCGATGGACACACGCTCAGGGTCCGCCTGACCAGCGGTCAGTACGTCACCGTGCGGCTGATCGGCATTGACACGCCCGAGAGAGGCAAACCCGGAAGGCGCGTCGAGTGCGGTGGCATCGAGGCAACAGGACGGATGAAGAAACTCGCCCTCCGCAGAGGACGCGGCCGGATCGTCACTCTGAGAGGCGACCCGACGCAGGACGTCACAGACCGGTACGGGCGCCTGCTCGCATACGTCAGCGTCGCGGGCGTCGACTTCGGGCGCATGATGATCGCATCAGGCTGGGCCAAGACCTACGTCTTTGAGCGCGAGTTTCGGCGCCTGGAGAAGTACCGCGCCGTTGAGACATCGGCAAAGTCAGCCGGGCGCGGCGTCTGGCGCGAATGCGGCGGCAACTTCCATCGGGAGCGTCCAGAAGCGCCCGCCTACGGCAAGCGCGCTCACCACCACTTGCGTTCGCGCGCTTGGTCGCTTCCCGCGGTCCGGTCAAGCGCGTCGAGCGCCGCCATGTCCTCGTCTGCGAGCGTGAAGTCGAAGACCTGGGCGTTCTCCTCGATCCGCTCCTGGTGCGTCGACTTCGGCAGGACGACGAGGTTGCGCTGCAGGCACCAGCGCAGGAGGACCTGCGCCGGCGTTCGCCCGAGGCGGTCCGCGATCTCGCCGACCGCTCGATCGCCGAGATGACGGCCGGTGCCGAGCGGGCTGTAGGCCTCGACCGCCACCTGGCGCTCCTCGCACGCGTCGAGGAGGCCGCGCCGGTACTCAAACGGGCTGAACTGCACCTGGTTGACGGCCGGCGGTGTGTCGGCGACCGCGAGAAGCTCATCGAGCTCGGCCACGCTGTAGTTCGACACGCCGATCGAGCGGGCGTGCCCGCGCTCATGCGCGCGCTGCATCCCGTCCCAGGCCCAGGTCGGGCCGCCTGCCGGCCAGTGGATGATGTAGAGGTCCACGAAGTCGACGCCCAGCCGCTGCAAGCTACGCTGCGCCTGCGCCACGGGGTCCTTACGGCGGGGGTAGAACTTGGTCGTGATGAACACGTCGTCACGCCGCACGCCGCTGTCGCGCAGGGCGCGGCCCACGCTCTCCTCGTTGCCGTAGGCCTGCGCGGTGTCGATGTGGCGATAGCCGGCCTGCAGCGCCCAGCGCACCGCGTCCTCGCACCCGCGGCCGTCGCGCACCTGCCAGACCCCGAACCCCAGCAGCGGGATCTCGTTGCCGTCGACGAGCACGCGCGCCCGTCCGTCTGCCGTCACGTCGCCTGCGGTCATCGAAACTCCTCGGATCGGAGAGCGCTCGTCTCCGAGCGTAGGCCGCCGAAGCGATCACTCGACGGTTTCGCCCGAGTCGCTCCCCCACCCCGATGTCCGGTGCTCGCCGTGTCCACAACAACGTGCCCTTGACAGCAACAGCGTTATCGCTCGCGCCTTGGGTCGATAATGCGGCTTGTGAGTTCGATCTACGAGCGGCGCCCGGCAGACTTCGAGCGCCACGCTGCGGGCAGCGCGTACAACGCGTTGTATGACCGGCCCGCAATGTTGAACTTGCTCGGCGACGTCGACGGGCAGTTGGTTCTTGATGCGGGTTGTGGGCCCGGCCTGTACGCAGAGCAGCTTCTAGCTCGAGGGGCTCACGTCATCGCGTTCGACCGGAGCACGGGCATGGTCGAGCTCGCGCAGGCCCGCCTGGGCGACCGAGCAACGCTCCGTGTTCATGACCTCAGCCGGCCGCTGGCTTGGCTGGACGCAGGATCGGTCGATGCGATCGTTCTCGCGCTCGTCATCCACCATCTCGACGATCGCGTCTCTGCGCTGCGGGAGCTCCATCGGGTGCTACGGCCCGGTGGGCGCCTCGTCCTGTCGACCCACCACCCGTTCGACGACTGGCGGCGCCTGGGCGGCAGCTATTTCGCGATCGAGCTGGTTGAGGAGGTCTGGATGGGCGACTGGGACATTCGCTACTGGCGCCAGCCGCTGAGCGCCAGCTGCGCCGAGTTCTTCAAGGCCGGCTTTCTCATCGAGAGCATCGTCGAACCACAACCGGCGGCCGAGATGGCGGCGCTGTTTCCTGAGACGCACGCGAAACTTTGCATACAACCCAGCTTCATCATGTTCAGATTGCTTCGCGCGCTCCGCTGATCCAGACCACGCACGGCGCGCACGGAAGACGTTGCTCTGTGAACCCATCGGCTGAGAGGCTTGTCACCGACCCCGCCCTGATGCCGACGGCTGGTCGCCGGGGAGCACGTCGGGAGCGAGATCGACGTCACCGGACGACACGATGGTGTCGAACGCGCGGTCGACGCGCTACGTGGGCTTCGCGTCGGTCGAGGGGCGCAGGCCGTCGAGCGCGCTCTGCAGGATCGGCTCGAGGTAGCTGGGAGCGCCGTGGATCGAGGCGATGGCGATGATCATGTCGAGGACCTGCTCGAGCGCGAGGTCGTCGCGGACCTCGCCTGAACGCTGCGCCGCGACGACAAGCGGTCGGCCGGCGGCGAGCACCCGGGCGCGGTTTTCGTTGAAGAGGGGGTTGCTGCTGTCCACGTGCGTGAGCAACTCGGAGGCGATGTGGCGCTTGCTGGTAAAGAAGGCAAAGAACCGGTGTAGCCAGGCCATGAGCACGGCTCCGGGCGTCGCGCCGTCAACGGTCGCGGCGGCCTCGCAGATCGCGTCGACCTCGTCGATGTAGAGAGCCTCGAGGAGCTCACGGCGGCCGGGGAAGTTGCGGTAGAGCGTTGCCATGCCGACGCCGGCGCGTCGCGAGATCTCGGCCATCGATATCTCAGCGTCGGGGTCGGCGAATGCGGTGCGGGCGGCCGCGAGGATCTTGTCGCGGTTGCGTTCGGCGTCAGCACGTCTTGTGGGTGATGTCGGCTGGTTCGGAGGCATGGAGTCCTACGTGGAGAGGTCCGCCACAGTGGATGGACAGGCTCTCCGTTTCTCTCGAAGCATACCCACCCCCGGCCGCAGGCGTTCGCACATCCGGGCTCGCAAGTGGAGAACCTATCCGCTACAGTAGGCGGACAAGCTATCCGCTTCCGTAAATCTGATCCTACAGAAGCGCCGACCGAGAGGACCCGAGATGTCTGCCACCACCACGACCAGCGTCCGCGGCAAGCCGGGCTACGTCCTGGCGGCGATGAGCGGCGGTCTCGCCGTCGTCGTTGCGGCCCAGGCCATGCTCAACGTCGGCCTGCCCGACCTGGCCCGCGACACCGGCGCGACGCAGACCGACGCGCTGTGGATCGTCAACGCCTACGCGCTCGTCTTCGCGGCGCTGCTGCTACCGGCCAGCGCGCTCGGCGACCTGATCGGACGCCGCCGCACCTTCGTGGCCGGTCTGCTCATCTTCGGCGGCTTCAGCGTCGCCACCGCCCTGGTCACCGACCCGACCACGCTGATCGTGCTGCGCGGGCTCGCCGGCGTCGGCGCGGCGCTCGTCATGCCGGTGTCGCTGACCATCATCACCGCCACGTTCTCCGCCGCGGAGCGCGGACGCGCCGTCGGCGTATGGTCCGGGGTCGCCGGAGCGGCCGGGACGCTCGGGCTGATCATCTCCGGAGCGCTGCTCGAGCCGTTTGACTGGACGAGCATCTTCTGGCTGAGCGCCGGCGTGAGCGCCCTCGCGCTGGTCGGGACGCTGGCCGTCGTGCCGGAATCACGCGATGTCAAGGCGCCGCCGCTGGACGTGCCGGGTGCGCTGCTGTCGATCGTCGGCCTAGGCGGCCTGGTCTACACGATCATCGAGCAGCCCGAGAAGGGCTGGGGCGACACCGGCGTCCTCGTCGGCCTGACCGCCGGCGCCGTCGGCCTCCTCGCCTTCGTCGCCTGGGAGCTGCGCCGGCGCCAGCCGATGCTCGACCCGCGCCTGTTCGCCGGCAGGGCCTTCGGCACCGGCAGCCTGTCGGTCGCGCTGCAGTTCGCCGCTGTCTTCGGCTTGTTCGTGATCATCTTCCAGTACCTGCAGTACGCGCTCGGGTACTCGACGCTCGAGGCCGGAGCCGCGGTCGTCCCGCAGGGCCTGGGCATCATCCTCGCGTCCGTCGCCGCCGACCGCGCTTCGCGCCGGCTCGGCCTCGGCGCGACCGGCGCGATCGGGCTGGCCCTCGTGGCCGGCGGTTTCGCGCTCGTGGCCGTCCTGACCGACGCCGGCAGCTCGTACTGGGCGCTGCTGCCCGGTCTGATCCTCGCCGGCGCGGGCCTGGGGCTCGCCAGCGCGGCCGGGACCACCTCGATCCTGTCCGGCGCTCCGGAGCACGCGCAGGGCAGCGCGTCGGGCGTCAACAACGCCGCCCGCGAGGTCGGCGGAGCGCTTGGCATCGCCGCGATGGGCTCGCTGCTCAACAGCACCTATGCGAACAACGTCGACGTCAGCGGCCTCAGCGGCGAGGCCGCAGGTGCCGCGGGCAGCTCGATCGTGGCCGCGCAGCAGGTCGCCGGCGAGCTGGGCCCCCGTGGGACGGAGCTTGCTCTCAGCGCGCAGTCCGCGTTCGTCGACGGGTTCCACGCGTCGCTGTGGCTCGGGGCCGCCGTGCTCGGGCTCGCCGCCGTCGTGACGCTCGTCCTCGGCCCACGCGCTGGGCAGGTCGCGCTCGACACCGACGAGTTCGACCCGGCCCCGGAGGACGCATCGGCTCGCCGGCGCGTGTCCGCCGAGCTGCCGCTGGCCGCGCCCGCGCGGTAGCTGACGACCGACGAGTGGGCGCGCCCTGCGCGGGTGTGCCCGCCCGGTCGTCGCTCTCGGCTCGGTCGGGCGCGAGCTCGTCGCCGTCGCCGTCGGCGTCGGCGGGCCGGGCCGCGACGCGCCGGCTGACGGCGACCGCGGTCCGCCGCGCCCGCACCTACGCTCCCGACCATGCCCAGGACGGTTTTCGCCGCCGGCGCCGTTGACGTCGACGACCTGGGGTCGCACTTCCTCGTTGCGGCCGCAGCGGGTGGCGGCATCGCGGCGGAGCTCGAGCGCTTGCCGCATGCCGCGGCAGCGGACGGCGGGTGGACGGCGCCCGCCATCCCGGTCGTCGCCGCTGCGCTGCGCAGCCTGCTGGCGAGACATCCCGCTGTCGAGGTGCGCCCGCGCGCCGAGCGGCTTCTGAGCTGCGTCGAGAAGCTGCCCGCCACCGCGACCGCCATCGCGCTTCTCTGCGAGCACCGTCCGGGACGTCCGGGCGTCGTGATCGCCACGACCGGCGACCCGCTGATCGACGCAGCGCTGTCGGGCATTCCCGGCCGGCGCCACGATTCGGCGCTCGGCCGCTGGTGGATCCCGGCCCGCGAGGAGCCACTCCAAGCGCTGCGCGACGTGATGCAGCGCGCGCGCGGCATCACCGCAACCCAGGAGGTCCGCCGTCGACTCGAGCGCTTCGAGCAGCCGTCACTGGACGTCGCCGCTGTCGCCGGGCTGGAGCATCACTGCGCCGTCGAGATCAGGGATGACGCGGCCGGCGAGGCGCGTCTGCGCGTCTGCCGGCGATGCAACCCCGACGTCGAGCCCGGGCTGCGCGGGCGCGGCATCGCCGCGGCGCGCTCGTCTGACTCGTGGTGGCTGACGATCGACGGCGCTGGGCGGGTGCTCTCGTTGCTTGCCGAGCGCCCGGAGCTGCTCGCGGACGGAGACCTGGTGGGCGACCTGCAGCGCGCCACGCAGCGAGCGCGCGACCTCGACGAGATGGAGCAGCTGTCGACCGCGGCGGTGGGCCCCACCTCCGTGGGCGGCGTGGCAGCGCGCTTGCGGCCGTTTCAAGGCGCGGCGGTGGAGTACGCCGTGCGCGCTCGGCGTGCGTTTCTCGCTGATGAGCCGGGACTCGGGAAGACGTTGCAGGCGCTGGCGTCCGTCGAGATGGCCGAGGGGTTCCCCGCGCTCATCGTCTGTCCGGCGTCGTTGCGCCTGAACTGGCTGCGTGAGACGGCGCGATGGTTGCCGGACCGCTCCGTACGCGTCCTGGACCCCGACGACGCCGTGCTCGACCACGACGTGCACGTCGTCAGCTACGACGTGCTGCACCGGCTGACGGATGTCCTGCAATCCCGTCCCCCGCGCGCGCTCGTGCTCGACGAGGCGCACTTCTGCAAGAACCCCGCCGCGCGGCGCACGCTGGCTGCCCTGGCGATCGCAGACGCACTGGACGCAGACGCGCTCGTGCTCCTTCTCACCGGGACGCCGGTCGTCAATCGACCCGAGGACCTCGCCTCCCAGCTACGCATCCTGAACCGCCTCGAGGAGTTCGGCGGGCGCCGGCGACTGGCTCGAGCACACCGCCACGAGCACGAGTTGCAGCAGCTGCATGGTCGGCTGCGGCGCACGTGCTTCGTGCGGCGCAAGAAGGCCGACGTCCTCGAGCAGTTGCCCGAGAAGCAGCGGGTGGTCGTGCCGGTGAACATCACCAATCGCGCGGAATACCGGTCGGTGCAAGCGGATGTGGCACGCTGGCTGCGCGAGCAGGCCGAAGCAGATGTGCGTTTTCTCGCCGAGGTCGAGGCGCTGGCGTCTCACGAGCGCCAGGCCGCGATCACGGCCCGCGGCCGGGATGCCGAGCAGCGCGCGCGTCGAGCCGAGGCACTCGTCCGCGTCGGCAAGCTGGCGCTGGTCGCAGCACGCGGAAAGATCGGGCCGGCCGTCGAGTGGATCGAGGCGTTCTTGGAGTCGGGCGAGAAGCTCGTCGTCTTCACCCGCCACCGCGAGATCGGCGACCGCATCCTGGAGGCCTTCCCTGCCGCCGCCGTCGCCACGGGTCGCATCGCAGCCGACCGGCGCACGCAGCAGATCGCGCGCTTTCAGGAGGACGTCGAGTGTCGCCTGATCGTGTGCTCGCTGGACGCGGCGGGGGTGGGCATCACCCTCACCGCCGCCTCGAACGTCGCGTTCTTGGAGATGGGCTGGACGCCCGCGACGCACGACCAGGCCGAAGACCGCGTGCACAGGATCGGCCAGCAGAACGCGGTGACGGCCTGGTACATCCTGGCCGCCGACACGATCGATGAGCGGATCGCCGCCGCCGTCGAGCGCAAGCGGCGTTTGGTGCGCGCCACCAGCGACGGTGTGGTGCACGCCGATGAGAGCGCCCTTGACGATCTGCTTGCCTGGCTGTCACAGCAGGACGAGGCCGCCTGACGCCTCAGTCAGCGCAGCGTGATGCCGATGGACTGCTGCCCCGCCATCCGGACCACGAACTGTGTTCTCGCTCCCGCGCCTACTACTCGTGCTGTGCTGCGCCGCCGCTTTGCTGGCTGGGGTCGCGACCGCGACGGCTGCTTCGCAGCGCGGCACGAGCGGCGCTGACACGCTGGACGGCGCTCGCGGCGCGGATCCTCTCAGCGGGTTGGCGGAGCCGACGCACTGACGGCTGGTTTGGCAACGACGTGTTGCTCGGCGGGTCGGGCGACGATCGGCTCGACGCCGGCTCGGGAAACGACCGCTTGGCCGGCGGCCAAGGGCACGACCGCCTCGACGGCGGGACGGGGGACGACGTGGCCGCACCGGCGACGACGTGCTCGAGGGCGGGCGGGGACGTGATCGGCTCGACGGCGGAGCCGGCGCCGATCGGCTCAACGGGGGCATCGACCCCGACATCGTCCGCGGCGCAGACGGAAACGACGTCATCAACGCTGTCGGCGGCGGGCGCGACACGATCGACTGCGGCCCTGGGCGCGACCGGGTGCACGCCGACCGCGGCGACAGCGTGCGCGGCTGCGAGATCCGACGCTGACCACGCCGTTCAGCCCCCGTCGCGGCGGTTCTCGAGCGCCTCGAGGATGAGGTCGAGGCCGTACTCGAACGCGGCGGTGAAGTCGTAGCCGACGTTGGCGACGTGCCCGCCGACGACTTCGGCGAGGTAGGGAAACTCCTCCGCAAGCGTTGCGGACTGCCGCTCCTCCGCGAGTTCGGTGAACTGCCGGACCTGCTCTTCGGCGACCGCCGCGCTCTCCTGCGCGTTGTCGAACGGCAGGCTCTTCTCCTGGAGCGCGAAGCCGTAGATGTAGGCGTCTTGGACGGAGTAGGCCTGGATCGCCAACTCGATCGAGAATCCTCCTTCTCGCAGGCAGCCGAGAACGGCGTCGTGCAGTCGAAAGCTGGCTGGCCCCGGCGTCATGCGCGACTCCATCAGGCCGACGGCCCAGCGGTGACGGTTCAGAACTTCACGGGTTGAGATCGCCCGCCGGCGCATCGCGCTCTTCCAGTCGACGTCGGTCGACGGCAGCTCGATCTCGCTGAAGACGATGTCGACCATCCCGTCAAGGAGCCGTTCCTTGTTGGGAACGTAGTGGTAGAGCGACATCGCGCCGACACCGAGCTCGTCGGCGAGCTTGCGCATTGTCAGCGACTCGATCCCGTCCCGGGCGGCACGCGCGACGGCTGCTCGCAGCACACGCTCCCTGCTCAGCGGCGCGCGCGCCTCCGTTGCCAGCTTCGGTCTCTCCATCTGCTCCTCGCTTGCCCAATCGCTTGCGTGTCGTACACCGTACGGCTATGGTACAGCGTACGACGTACAGCGTACGACACTTCCAAGGGAGACGCCATGACCGCCCTCACCCGCATCGTCCTCGACCACAAGAGACTCGTTCTTGGTTTCTGGCTCGTCGTCACGATCGCCGCTTTCGCTGCGATCCAACCCGCGGGCAACGCTCTCTCGCAGCAGTTCAGCGTCCCGGGCCACGAGGGCTTCGAGACCAACAGGGAGATCGGCGAGATCTACGGCAACGGCGGTGACGTCGCTCCGCTCGTGCCGGTCGTCAAGCTCCCGCAGGGCAAGACGGTCGACTCGCCCGGCATCACGAGGCAGCTCGACGCGGCTCTTGCGAAGGTCGAGGCAGCGCTGCCGGAGGCCAGGACTGCCTCCTATGCCTCGACCGGCGACCGCGCGTTCGTCTCCGGCGACGGCCACACCACGTTCGCGCTCGTCTACATCCCGCAGAAGGGGGGCGTCGATCCCGGCCAAGCCGAGGCGCGGCAGGCGCAGGCGGCGCTGGCGGGCGTCACCGTCGGCGGTGCGGCCGTCGCGGTGACGGGGCTCGACGCACTGCGCGCCGCCGCCGGCGAGAGCGACGGCGGCGGTACCGGCGTCCTGCTCGGGACCCTGCTGGCGGCGCTGGGGGCGCTCGTGGTCCTTGTCTTCGTCTTCCGTTCGTTCATGGCGCTCGTGCCGGTGCTGATGGCCTTCGTCGCGATTCCGACGACTTTCCTGCTGGTCTGGCCGGTCGCGAGCGTCACCGACGTGTCGGTCATCGTCCAATACCTCGTCGCGCTCATCGGGCTCGGCATCGCGATCGACTACGCGCTGCTCGTGGTGGTCCGCTGGCGCGAGGAACGCCGGCGCCCGAACGTGACAAACGACGTGGCGGTGCGCAACGCGATGCAGCACGCCGGCTCCTCCGTCGTCTTCAGCGGCACGACCGTCGCGATCTCGCTGCTCGCGCTCGTCGCCCTGCCTGTGCCGTTCCTGCGCAGCATTGGCATCGCGGGCCTGCTGATCGCGCTGGTCAGCGTCGCCGTGGCCGTCACGCTCCTGCCGCTCGTCCTGGCGACGATCGGGCCGCGGCTCGACTGGCCCCGCAACCGACGCGGCGCCGGCGCCAGCCGTGCCTGGTCGGCCTGGGCCCGCCTCGTCGTCCGCCATCGCTGGGCAGCGGCCGTGGGATCCACCGCGGTGCTGGCCGCGCTCGCGGTGGCGGCGACCTCGATCCAGCTCGGCAACCCGCGCGCCGACTCGCTCGCGCAGGCCGGGTCCGCCCGCGCCGGCCTCGAGAAGCTGCAGGACTCGGGCATCGGCACGGGTCCGCTCTCCCCCTTCGACGCGCTCGTCCGCTCAGGCGACGCCGGCGCTGTCGCGCGGGCGCTGGCCCAGGTTGACGGCGTCCGCAGCGCGGCAGCACCCGCCGACTGGCGTCGCAGCGACACGGCGCTCGTAGCCGTCATCCCGACCGCGGACGGCAACTCCGCGGCCGGCCGAGCGACGCTCGACCGGATCCGCGCGACGTCTGTCCCCGGCGACGTGACGATCGGTGGCGAGGCGGCGGTGAGCGCCGACTTCCTCCACGCCGTCTACGGCAACTTCCCGCTCATGCTCGCGCTCATCTCCGTGCTGACCTTCCTCCTCCTCGCGCGCGCCTTCCGCTCGCTGATCCTGCCGCTGAAGGCCGTCGTGCTGAACCTGCTGTCCGTCGCCGCCGCCTGGGGGCTCATCGTGCTCGTCTTCCAGCACGGGTTCGGGTCCGACGAGATCTGGGGCATCGAGGCGACGCGGGCGATCAACGTCGAGATGCCGATCGTCATCTTCGCCTTCCTGTTCGGCGTCTCGATGGACTACCAGGTGTTCATCATCAGCCGCATGCGGGAGGCCTACGACCGCACCGGCGACACCGACACCGCCGTGATCGAAGGCGTCGGCCGAACGGGCCGCCTGGTGACGAGCGCCGCGCTGATCCTGGGCCTGGCCTTCGCGGCCTTCAGCGCCACGCCCGGGACCGAGGCCAAGATGTTCGCCACCGCGCTCGGCGGCGGCATCCTGATCGACGCCACGATCATCCGCGGCATCCTCGCTCCGGCGGCCGTCGCGCTGCTCGGCCGCTGGAACTGGTGGATGCCCACCCGAGCTGCGCGGCTGCTGCGCGTCGAGCCCGCGGCGAACGCCGCGTAGAAGCGAGGAGCGGCCGCCACGGCGGCCGCCCTCTCCGCTTGAGGCTCGCGTGGAGGCGTGGCACGAGCGGCGTGCCGGCGACGGAGAAGCGTGAGCGTGGTCGCTATCCCTCGGTCAGGCAGCCCGCGATGCGTTGCAGCAGCACGGCCCGCTCGCGGGCGTTCCGCGTGAGCGTGACGGCGCGCTCGAACTCCGCCCGGGCGTCCGCGAGCCGGCCGAGCTTCTCCAGCAGGTCGCCGCGCACGGTCGGAAGAAGGTGGTAGCGGCTCAGCGAGGGTTCGCCGGTGAGCTCGTCGACGAGCCGGAGCGCCTGCGCGGGCCCAAAGGCCATGCCGACGGCGACCGCCCGATTGAGCTGCACCACCGGCGACGGCGCGACCTGCGCGAGGCCGTCGTAGATGGCGACGATGCTCACCCAATCGGTGTCTTCGGCCCTCCGGGCGCGCGCGTGGCAGGCGGCGATCGCGGCTTGCAGCGTGTAGGTGCCGACGGCGCCGCCCGTCGCGTACGCACGCTCCAGGGCGGCGAGCCCGCGGCCGACGAGCATCCAATCCCAGCGGGAGCGATCCTGGTCGAGCAGGAGGATGGGCTCGCCGTCCGCCCCGAGTCGCGCGCGGGCGCGCGACGCCTGCAGCTCCATCAGCGCGGACAGCCCGTGGACTTCCGGCTCCTCGGGCAGCAGCGCCGCGAGCATGCGGCCCAGCCGGAGCCCTTCCTCGAGCAGCTCCGGCCGCAGCCATTGGTCGCTGGCGGTGGCGGCGTAGCCCTCGTTGAAGATGAGGTAGATCGCCTCGAGCACGGAGGCGAGCCGCTCGGGCAGCTCGCCGCGCTCGGGCACCTCGATCGGCACGCGGGCGGCGGACAGCGTGCGCTTCGCGCGCACGATCCGCTGCTGCACGGTCGCTTCCGGCACCAGGTACGCGCGAGCGATCTCCGCGGTGGTGAGCCCGGCGAGCAGCCGCAGCGTGAGCGCCACGCGGGCCTCCAGCGAAAGCACCGGATGGCAGGCCGTGAAGATGAGGCGCAGGACGTCGTCGTCGAACGGGTCGGCGACTTCCGCGGCGAGGTCGGGCACGTCCGCCTCGCCGCGGGACTCCAAGTCGCGCCCCAGCTCCTCGGTCTTGCGCCGGTGCACGTCGGCGCGCCGCAGGCGGTCGATGGCGCGGTGCTTGGCGGTGGCCATCAGCCAGGCGCCCGGCTTGTCCGGCACGCCTGCTCCCGGCCACTGCTCCAGCGCCGCCACGAGCGCCTCCTGCGCGAGGTCCTCGGCGAGGCCGACGTCGCGCACTAAGCGGGCGAGGCCCGCGATGAGCCGGGCGGACTCGATCCGCCAGACGGCGTCGATCGTGCGCGTGACGTCGGCGGACGCCACTCCTACGTGCCTTCGGTCTGGGCGCGCATGGCGGCCTCGCGCTCGAGCAGCTCCGGCGTCATCGCGTCGCCGAAGTCCTCCGCCTCGAACACCGGGCGGATCTCGACGATCGCCGCGTCGGCGTCGTCATCGGGCGCCGGAATGCGCTTCACCCACTCGACCGCCTCGTCGAGCGACTTGACCTGCC
>CADCVQ010000106.1 GCA_902806175.1 uncultured Solirubrobacteraceae bacterium | reverse complement strand
CCGCGCGCTGCGCCGCAGCCGAGCTGAGCCCCTGGCGCAGCGCGACGCGCCGGGCCGCCCGCGCCGCAGCGGTTGCACGCGTCCTCGTCTCCTCGACGCGGCGGGCGTAGCCGCCGCCGAGTTGGCGCGCGGCCTCGGCGATGAACGTTCCGGGGCCGAAGACGACCTTGACCGGCTTCGTCGCCGCGAGCCGGCCGCAGGGCCCACCGGCGCCGCCGCGCGGCGTCACGCCGGCGGGCACGTTGCCCGCGATGCACCCCTCCAGGCCGAGCACGCGCTCGAGGTCCTGCGTGAGCAGCAGCTTGGTCAGCGGGCCGCGCACGAGCACGATGATCGGGTCGTCGCCGAAGCGCTCGCGGTACGTCGTCGTCGCGCCGTAGGCCGGGCTGTCGGTGCCGACGAGCGTGTCGACCCCGGCATCGGGCTCGAGCTGGCCGGCGAGCGCGAGGCCGCCCAGCGCGAGCAGCGCGGTCAGCGCGAGCACGAGCGCGGGGCGCTTCGCGGCGAGCGCCGCAGCGCGGTACAGCGGGCGGGGGTCCTTCACGGCTTCAGGCTACGCGGCGCGGAGGCGCGCGCGCCTCACTCCATGCCGAGCGGCCCCTGCGACTCCCCCGCGAGGAACTGGCGGACGAACTGGTTGTCGGACTGAAACAGCTCGGCGGCGGGGCCGGACTCGACGATCCGGCCCTTCCAGAGCACCGAGATGTGCTCGGCGACGCGGCGCGCGGTCATGATGTCGTGCGTGATGAGCGTGAACGCCGGCGCCGGCGTTCCGCGCTTCTGCGCCTCGTTCATCATGTCCTCGTGAATCTCCTGGATGAGCTCGCCCAGCAGGGCGGTGCGCACCGGATCCAGCCCCGAGTCGGGCTCGTCGAAGAGGACGATGTCGGGATCGAGCACAAGCGCGCGCGCGAAGCCCGCGCGCTTGCGCATCCCGCCCGAGAGCTCGTTGGGCATCTTGTCGTGGGCGTTCTGCAGGCCGACCTCGGCGAGCCGGCGGTTGACGATCTCGCCGATCTCCTCCTCGCTCTTCTCCGTGTGCTGGCGCAGCGGGAAGCAGACGTTGTCGAAGACGTTCATCGAGCCGAACAGCGCGCCGTCCTGAAACAGCACGCCGAACTTCTGGCGCATCTTGAAGAGCTGGTCGTCCTCCATGTTCGGGACGGACTCGCCGTGCACGAGCACGTCGCCCTGATCGGGATACAACAGGCCGACCATGTGCTTGATGCAGACGGACTTACCGGTCCCCGAGGGTCCCAGGATCATCGAGATCTTGCCCTCGGGGATGCCCATGTTCAGGCCGCGCAGGATCTTGTTGCGACCGAACGCCTTGTGGACGTCGAAGAACTCCACGGCGTCCTTTGAGCCGTGCGCGCGCTTGAGCCCCGTGTGCCAGCGGTACTCGTCCTCTTGGCTGGTCGCAGTCGTCGACATCGCAGTCCCTGCGTAGGGTAGACCGCCCCTACCCGTCAGCTCCCCTTGGCGTCGGCGAGCTTCTTCGCGGCCGCGGCCGCCGCGGCCAGCAGCTCGCCGGCGTTCGCCGCGGGTCGCTGGCCGTGGCCCACGTTGTAGGCCTCGTACGCCGCCGCGGCGGCAACCTTGGCCTCCTCCTCGAGACGGGCGATCTCCGGCGCGGCGTCCGCGGCGGGAGCTTGCGCAGCGGGCTTCTCTACGACCGGCTCCTCCGCGACCGGGGCTTCCGCGATCTGCGCCTCGACAGCGGGCTCCTCCGCGACCGGGTCCTCGACAACCGGGGCCTCGGCGACGGGCTCCTCGGCAACTGGCGCCTCGGCGACCGGAACCTCGGCCTCGGGCGGCGCCTCCGGTGCCGTCGGCGCCGGATCCGGCTGGCGCAAGCGGATCGTGCCGTGGCCGGCGCCGCTTGCGGCCTCCGACGGCGCGGCCGCCGGCTCCGGATCGGGTGCGGGTGCCGATGCGGACGCGATCGTTGCGCGATGCGCCTCGTAGGCCGCGGCAGAAGCCGCAGCCGCCTCGGCCGCCAGCGCGGCGTAGTCGGGCTGCTCGGGCCGCGCCCGCTCGGCGGGCTGCTCGGCAGCGACGGGCTCATCGGGGGCGGTGGCGGGCTCGGCGGGCGCGTGCGTCGATGCGCCTCCGTACGTCGCACCGCGCGGACGCAAACGCTCCGCGGCGCCGGCCGGCGCGGGAGCCTGCGCAGGCGCCTCAGCCGCCGCGGGCTCGTCCGCCGTCGCGGGCGCGTGCGCCGCGCCCGGCGCAGCGTTGTAGCGCTCATAGGCCGCCGCCGACGCAGCCGCAGCCTCGCGCGCCCGCGCGGCGAGATCGTCCGCGGGCGCTTGCGCTTCCTCGGCAGGCGCCTCGATCGTGGCCGGCGCGGGCGGCTCGTCGCGCGTGAGCAGGCGGATCACGCCGTGGCGGAAGCCCGCCGCGCTGGGAATCCTGTCGACCGCCCGCTCGGCCTTCTCCACGATCGGCTCGGCCTTCTCCGCCGCCGACTCGACCACCGCCTTGGCCTGCGCCACGAACTTCTCGTATGCCTCGGCGGACGCTGCTGCTGCCTTCGCCGCAGCCGCCGCGAAGTCTTCCCGCGACTTGGCCATTTTGTCTCCCGCGCTCGTTGCCGACACGTCCTCTGACGCCGCTGTCGCGACGTTGCCCGTCTCCCCGTCTGCAGCCTGCTTGCCCTGATTGCTCTCGTCGCCCCTGCGAAACCGCACGCTCATGTCTCACCCTCCGATCGGAGCGCGTGGATTCGCGCCCCAGAACAGCTGTGTGCCGAGCATCCCGATCAGGTGCACGAGCACGATGTTCAGCACCATCGACTTCGCGGTCGCCGTGCCCACGCCGACCGGCCCGCCGCCCGCGTTGTAGCCGTAATAGCACCCCACGAGCACGATCGCCGTCGCCATCACCATCGCCTTGCCCAGGCTGTAGAGCAGGTCGGGCGGGTTCTGGAACATCCAGAAGATCAGGAAGTACCCGCCGCTGGAGACCTCGCCGATCTGCTCCACCACCGCGATGTAGGAGGCCAGGAAGCCGGCGCCGATCGAGGCGATGTACACGAACGGCAGCACGAGCCAGGCCGCGAACAGGCGCGTCGCGCAGAGAAACGTGATCGAGCTGATGCCCATGACCTCGAGCGCGTCGATCTCGTCGGAGATCCGCATCGATCCCAGCTCGGCGACGATCCCGGTGCCGACCTTCGCAGCCATCATGTAGCCAAAGGCGTAGGGCACGAGCTCGCGCAGGTCACACCAGGCGGCGAAGACGCCCGCGTAGGCCGGGTTGCCCACGGAGCGGTTGAAGTACGCGCCCTCGATGCCGCACTGCAGGCCGATGATGAACACGAGACCCCAGATCACGAGCGTCGAGGAGACGATCAGGATCCCGGCCTGGCGCAGCGCCTCGCCGAAGAAGCGAAACACGCGCAGGCCGTAGACCTCGCCGACGATCCGGCCGGCGAACTTCGCGATCTCACCGGCGTTGGAGATCCAGTCGCGCGGAACCGCTGTCCAGCCGCCGCCCATCAGATGGTCGACTCCTCGGCAGCCGTCGTCAGATGTGCGTGGATCGCGAATGCAGGGCGCCGCGGGCCGAAGGTGGACAGTGCCAGCGGCACGGCCACCTTCGGCTCGTGGCGATCCTGCGCCGCGAGACGCGTGCAGCTGGCGGCGGGGGTCGGGGAGTCGGCCATCTAACGCAGGTTCGCCAGCTCGGGATTGGTCGCGAGCAGCGTCTGGGTGAAGACGTAGTTGAACGCGAAGATGCCCAGGAAGGCGATGACCACCGCCTGGTTGACCGCGCGGCCGACTCCCTCGGCCCCGCCTGACGCCGTCATCCCCTTGTAGCAGCAGACGATCGCGATGATCGCCCCGAACAACGTCGTCTTCAGCGTCGAGCCCCACAGGTCCGTCAGCGACGCCTGGCCGAAGAAGTTCGCCCAGAAGCCGCCCAGCGGCGCCTGGTTGACGAGCGTCGCCAGCACGCCGGCGAAGACGCCGAACAGCAGCGCGTAGACGTTGAACAACCCCGTCACGAGCATGAGCGCGAGGAAGCGCGGCACGACGAGGTTCTTGATCGGGTCGATGCCGAGCACCTGCAGCGCGTCGAGCTCCTCGCGGATCTTGCGCGCGCCGAGATCGGCGGTGATCGCGGTGCCCGCCACCCCCGCCAGCACGATCGCGGTCACGAACGGCGCGAACTCGCGGATCGAGGCGAGCACGAAGAACCCGCCGAGGCGGTCGATCGCGCCGAACAGGACCAGGAAGTTCGCCGCCTGCAGGCCCGGCGCGCCGTAGCCGAAGGCGACCGTCGAGACGAGCAGCGGAAACCAGCAGAGCTTCAGGGCGAAGAGGAACTGGTTGACGAACTCGCCGCCGTAGGGGTACGGCGGACGCAGGGCGGACATGATCGTCTTGCCCGTGAGGATCATCATGTCCCCGACCTCTTCGAGCAGGCTCTTCGTCGGAAGAAACGCTCGATCGGCGACGTTGCGGACCATCAGGTGTTGATCTCCTCGCTTCTACCGGACCACGACGCTCTCCCGCGCGCCGTCGGAGCCTAGGTGACCGGGGGTGCCTGCGCCACTCCCAACCGCGCCAAGCGGCGGGAGCACGGCCGGCGCCGTGGTACGTTGGCGCCGCTTTGCGGCCCACCCCGGCGAACCTGTGCGCATGCGCCGCGGCGGCACTGGCCTTCGCCGGCTGCGGCGGCGAGGACAGGCGCGATGCCGGGGTGGCGGACCGCACGTACACCGTCGAGGTCGAGCGCGCCGCGTTTCTCCCGCGCCAGCGTCTCGCGCAGCGCAACGCGCTCGTGATCTCCGTCCGCAACTCCGGCGACGAGACGATCCCGAACCTCGCGGTCACCGTGCGCGGCTTCGCCGATCGCCCCAGAGGGCCGCGCGAGGCGGACCTCGGCCGCGACCTGTGGATCGTCGACCGCGAGCCGACGGGAACGACGACGGCCTTCGAGGATACGTGGACCGCCGGTCGCCTCGCGCCGGGCCGGACGGCGCAGCTGCGCTGGGAGGTCACGCCGGTCGTCGCGGGCACGCACCGGCTGACGTACGAGATCGCGCCCGCGGTCGCCGGCGGGGCGGAGCTCGAGCTTGCGTCGGGCGCTGCGGCGCGCGGGTCGCTCACCGTGCACGTCAGCGCCAAGCCGGCGAGGGCGCGCGTCGATCCACGCACGGGAGCGGTCCGGCGGCAAGAGTAGATCGCGAGCCTGTGGGTAGGTCCGCAGTGTTACGCGCGAACGATCTGGGAGGACGAGATGGCGTACAAGGGCCTTGAGGTGTACCTGACCGATCACCTCGCAGGAGCGACCGCCGGGGTGAACCTCGCGCGGATGGCCGCCCAGGCACACCGCTCCCACGAGCACGGCGCCTTTTTCGGTGAGATCGCCAGCGAGATCAGCGCCGACTTCGACACGCTCGAGCAGCTGCTCGCGCAGCTCGGCGTCAAGAAGAGCGCGACGAAGACCGCCGCCGCGGAGATCGGCTCGAAGCTGATGGCGCCGAAGTTCGTCGGCGGCGACGACGACGAGCTCAACGCGTTCATCACGCTGGAGACGCTCTACATGGGCATCGAGGGCAAGGTGTCGATGTGGAAGGCGCTGAAGACCGTCGAGGACGCCTATCCCACGCTTGCGGGATATGACCTCGACGAGCTCATCGCCCGCGGCGAGTCACAGCGCGAGCGCATCGAGGAGGCGCGGCTGCGGGTCGCGCCGCAGGCGCTGGCGCACACCGCCACGGTGTAGGGGCCTCAGCGCGGCAGGCGCGGCGCGATGATGCGGTAGGCCTTCAAGCCCAGGCCGAGCCGCTCGCGATCCTCTGACTGCATCGGATCGAGCCCGGTCAGGTCGCGGACGCGCTCGAGGCGGTAGGCGACCGTGTGGCGGTGCGCGTGGATCGCGGCGGCTGTCGCGCTCATGTGGCAGTTCGCCGCGAGGTAGGCCTCGAGCGTGCCGACGAGGTCGGTGCGGTACTGGTCGTCGTAGCGCACGACCGGCGCGACCGTGTCCTCGTAGAACGAGCGCACCTCCTCGGGGTGCGAGGCGAGGACCCTGAACAGCAGGCGGTACGTGCCCTGGTTGATGTCCTCGGCGATCGGCTCGCCCGACACCGTCAGCACGTCGAGCACGAGCTCGGCCTCCTGCACCGCGCGGCCCAGCTCGGCGGGATCGGCGTAGAACGACGACAGCCCGACGATGCCGTGGCGCTGCAGCCGCGTTGCCAGGCGGGCGGCCGCGGCGAGCGTCGTCTGCGCCGTGTCCGCGCCGGCGATCGCCGGCAGCAGCGCGTACACGCGACCGCCCGGCGATCCGCCTGCGGTCCCCTCCATGTGCTGCGCAAGGGCGCCCGGCACGTCCTCGGCGATCGTCGCCACGACGTGGCGCGGGCGGTCGCTGCACAGCTCGGCGCAGAGCGCGACCGCGCCGTGGGTCAGATCGCAGCCCAGGCGCGCTGCGCGCCGCACGAGCTCGTCGGGCGGCAGCCCTGCGCTCGCGCGCAGGTCTTCCAGAAACGAGCCGCGCAGGTTCTGCTCGACCTCGTCGCGCGCCTCCTCGACCGCGACCTCGGTCAGCGACGCGACGGCGGCGAGATGCAGATACTCAGACGCCTCCCCGATCGCGGCGCCGGCGCCTTCCAGCAGCAGCACGCAGCCGACCGTCTCATCGCCGGAAGCGATCGGGATCTCCACCGCCAGGCCGCGCGGCGGGTGGGCCGGGCGGTCGGCGACGCAGTCGGCGACGTAGCGGCGCAGCTCGGGCAGCCGGTCTGCCGCAGGGCTGCCCTGGGGAGCCATCACCGCGGCGCCCAGCCGCGGCACCACGATCGCCACCGACCCGCCGACGGCCTCGGCGGCGAGCTCTGCGACACGTTCGAGGCCATCCCCTGCCAGGACGGCGTCGACCATGCGCAGATGCAGCCCCCTCAGCCGCTCGACAAGGGTGGCCGCTGTCGAGGCGGCCACCCTGCCCGCCCCTAGGAAGCCGCGGCTGTCGCCGCGTCCGGATGTGCCTGCAGCGTCTCCTCACCGGCCTCGCCGGTGCGAATCCGGTAGGCCTCCTCGACGGGAACGACGAACACCTTGCCGTCGCCGACGGCGCCGGTGCGCCCGTGCTTGAGGATCGTGTCGACGATCGTCATGAGGTCCTTCGTCGCGACGACGCACTCGATCTTCACCTTCGGGCGCAGGTAGTTCGTCAGCTCCGCTCCGCGGTAGCGCTCGGTGATGCCCTTCTGGCGCCCCGACCCCTTCACCTCGCTGATCGACAGCGAGGGGAAGCCGAGCGACAGCAGCTCCGTCCGGATCGGCTCGAAGGCCTCGTGACGGATGTATGCGATCACCATCTTCATGCGGGACTCTCCTTCGTGGAAAGCGCGGGCAGGGGTGCGGGCGCCACCGTAGAGGATGCCCCACCGCCATAGCCGATCAGCTCAGCCGGCGGGATGAACTGCTCGGGGTAGCCGTACATGCCGTGCTCGGAGATGTCCAGGCCGGCGTCCTCTTCCTCTTCGCTGACACGCAGCCCGTACGTCTTCTTGATGAGAAAGAACGTCGCGTAGCTCATCGCGAAGACGAACGTGAACGCGACCATGAAGCCGACCACCTGGGCGACCAGCTGCGCGAGCGAGCCCGAGTACAGCAGGCCGCCGGCCGGGTCGCCGAACGCGTTGTACTGCGCCAGCCGCGGCGACGTGAAGAAGCCGCAGGAGATCGTCCCCCAGACTCCGCAGATGCCGTGCGCCGTCAGGACGCCGACCGGATCGTCGAGTTTGCGCTCGATCGCCAGCACGCACGGCGGGACGAGCAGGCCGGCGATCAGGCCGATCGGCAGCGCCGCCCACAGCTCCACGTAGCCCGACGGAGCGGTGATCGCGACGAGGCCGCCGATCGCGCCGTTGCCCGCCATGCCGATGTCGAGCGTCTTCTGCAGCACGCGGGACATGAACAGCGCGCCGAGCACGCCACAGGCGGCCGCGATGTTCGTGATGATGATGATCTCGGGAAAGCGCCCGTCCTGGATGTTGAGCGCCGTTCCGCCGTTGAAGCCGAACCAGCCCAGCCAGAGGATCAGGACCGCCAGGCCGAACAGCGGCATGTTGTGCCCCGGGATCGCGCGCGGCTTGCCATCGGCGCCGAACTTGCCCTTCCTCGGGCCGAGCAGCAGCAGCACCGCCAGCGCGCCGGTCGCTCCGATCAGGTGCACCGCGGTCGAGCCCGCGAAGTCCTGCATGCCGACGATGCCCGTCCCGAGCCAGTCGCCGGTCTGCAGGAAGCCGCCGCCGAAGACCCAGTGCGCGCCGATCGGGTAGATGACCGACGCGAAGATGATCGCGTAGATGACATAGACGCCGAACTTGATCCGTTCCAGGGTCGAGCCCCACACGATTGCGAGCGAGACGGCGCAGAAGACGAACTGGAAGAAGAACTTCGACTCGACGGTCGCGTTGAAGATCCCCATCACCGGGAATGCCTCGGCGGGGTCGCCGAAATCGCGCAGCAGAAAGCCGGTGCCGCCGATCAATCCGGTCAGGCCGTCGGGCTCCTTGCCGAAGGCGAGCGCGAAGCCGACGAGGTACCACATGACTGCAGCGATCGAGAAGTTCGTGAGGACCTTCGCGACGATCGTGCCGGCGTTCTTCTGGCGCGAGAAGCCGATCTCGAGCAGCATGAACCCCGCCTGCATGAACATCACGACCATGCCGGCGACGATCACCCACATGGAGTTGAAGCCCACCGAGTCGGCCAGCACGCCGTTGCCGGCGGCCTCCAGCGTGTCCGCCGACGCAACTGCCGGTGTTGCGAGCACTGCAAGCAGCCCGACCCCTACTGCGGACAGCACCTTGCGCGCCGTCGTCCGTCTCATACGTCCTCCTCGATTGGGTGCAGCCGTCATCGAGCGTCATGGTCGACGCGCCACCCCGCCCGGTCTTTGTCCAGCCGTCGAAAGATCGGTTCGCGAACTTCGCCACAGTGAGCGACTCCCCGGTGGACAACGGCGGCCGTCGCGGCCTGTCCGGGTGGACAACGCCAGAAGCGTCGTCGCGGGGATACAGTCGTGGGCGTTCACACCGAGGAGGACCATGAGCAGAATCAGGCAGCAGAACGTGACGGCCGCGCAGTGGAGCGCCAACGGTGGCGCGCTCGGCTCGCCGGACCTGACCGTCGCCGGCAACCAGATCTTCGGCGCCAACGTCTTCAGCACCGACGTGCAGCGCGCCCGCCTGCCCAAGCACGTCTTCAAGGCGCTGCAGACGTCGCTCGCCAAGGGCGAGTCGCTCGACCCCTCGCTGGCCGACTCGGTCGCGCAGGCGATGAAGGGCTGGGCGCTCGAGAAGGGCGCGACGCACTTCACGCACTGGTTTCAGCCGCTGACCGGCATGACCGCCGAGAAGCACGATTCCTTCTACGGCCCGACGGGCGACGGCAACGCGATCGCGGAGTTCTCCGGCAAGGAGCTCATCCAGGGCGAGCCGGACGCGTCGTCCTTTCCGACCGGCGGCATCCGCGCGACGTTCGAGGCACGCGGCTACACGGCATGGGACCCGACGTCGCCGGCGTTCATCATGGAGAACCCCAACGGGGCGCTGCTGTGCATCCCGACGGCGTTCGTGTCGTGGACCGGCGAGGCGCTGGACACGAAGATCCCGCTGCTGCGCTCGATGGACGCGCTGTCGCGGTCGGCGATGCGCGCGCTGAGCCTGCTCGGCGAGCACGACGCCACGCGCGTGTTCACGACAGTCGGTCCCGAGCAGGAGTACTTCCTGATCGACGAGCAGTACTACTACGAGCGCCCGGACCTGATCACGACGGGGCGCACGCTGTTCGGCGCCAAGCCGCCCAAGGGCCACGAGCTCGACGAGCACTACTTCGGCTCGATTCCCGAGCGGATCCTCGCGTGCATGATGGAGACCGAGCTCGAGCTCTCCAAGCTCGGCGTGCCGGTCAAGACGCGCCACAACGAGGTGGCGCCGAACCAGTACGAGATCGCTCCGATCTTCGAGAACTCGAACGTCGGCTGCGACCACCAGCAGCTGACGATGCAGCTGCTGCAGAACATCGCCCGCCGCTACGGCCTGGTCTGCCTGCTGCACGAGAAGCCGTTCGCCGGCGTCAACGGGTCGGGCAAGCACAACAACTGGTCGATGGGCACCGACAAGGGCATGAACCTGCTCGAGCCGGGAGCCACGCCGAGCGAGAACATGCAGTTCCTGTTCTTCTGCGCGGCCGTCATCCAGGCCGTCAACTCACACCAGGCGCTGCTGCGCGCGTCGGTTGCGAACGTCGGCCAGGACCACCGTCTGGGGGCCAACGAGGCACCGCCGGCGATCATCTCGATCTTCCTCGGCGCCGAGCTCGAGAAGGTCTTCAACGCGATCGCCTCCGGTGACGCCGCCGTGTCGTCGGACAACGGCTTCCTCGGCCTCGGCACGCCGGCCCTGCCGCCGCTGCCGATGCACGGCGGCGATCGCAACCGGACCTCGCCGTTCGCCTTCACCGGCAACAAGTTCGAGTTTCGGATGCTCGGCTCGTCGGCGTCGCTGGGCCTGCCGAACACCGTGCTCAACACGATCGCCGCCGAGGCGATCGACGATCTGGCCGATGCGCTGGAGTCAAAGCTCGGCGACAGCACGTCGATCGACGAGGCGGTGCTCGAGGTCGTCCGCGACGCCTACAACGCCAACAGCCAGATCGTCTTCGACGGCGACAACTACGCCGACGAGTGGCACACGGAGGCCGAGCAGCGCGGGCTGTCGAACCTCAGCTCGACGCCTGACGCGCTGCCCTGGTTCGTCGAGGAGTCGACCGTCGACGTCATGAGCAAGTACGGCGTGCTCTCCGAGCGCGAGCTCGAAGCGCGCTACGAGGTCGCCGTCGAGCAGTACGGCACGAAGGTCAACATCGAGGCGGAGACGGCGGCGTCGATCGCGCGCACGATGCTCCTGCCGGCGGCCGTGCGGCACCTCAACGAGCTCATCGCGTCAGGCCGCGAGGGCCTGATCGACGAGTTCGCGCCGATCGTGGCCGAGTTTCACCAGGGGATCGTCGCCTTGGAGAAGGCCAACGGCGATCCCGGCCTGGAGGGCATGGAGCTCGCGCTGTACTTCCGCGACACGGTCATCCCGGCGATGACCGTCGTGCGCGAGTGCGCCGACAGGCTCGAGCGGCTCGTCGCCGACGACCTGTGGCCGCTGCCGAAGTACTCGGAGATCCTGTTCATCAAGTAGCCGCGCCGTCTTCGCGCCACTGGTGCTGAACCGCAGAGAGCCCCGCCACCCGGCGGGGCTCGCTGTCTGCCTTCGGAAGGTCCGGGTCAGTGCGCGACGAGCTCGCGCTCCTTGGCCATCTCGCCCTTCTCGGCGCCGAGCCCGGTCTCCGAACGCACGTACAGCTCGTCGAACTCGCGGTCGTTGCCGTGCTCGGAGGAGAGCACCGTGCCCAGCCAGCAGCCGATGAATCCGAGCGGGATCGAGATGATCCCGGGGTTGGCGAGGTCGTAGAAGCCGACCGCGCCGCCCTCGGCGTCCGGCCCCGGCCAGACCTTCGGCGAGATGATCACGAGGACGATCGCGCTGACGACGCCGAACAGCACGCCCGTCACGGCGCCGGCCGTGTTGAAGCGCCGCCACGTCAGCGCCAGCAGCAGCGCGGGGAAGTTCGCGCTCGCCGCCACCGCGAACGCGAGGCCGACCATGAACGAGACGTTCAGGCCCGAGCCTCCGATGATCGCGATCACGATCGCGATGGCCCCGATCGAGGCGGCGGCGATCCGCGCGACGAGCACCTCCTCGTGCTCGGAGTCGCGGCCCTTGCGGATGACGTTTGACCACAGGTCGTGGGCGACGGCGCCCGACGCCGACAGCACGAGCCCGGCGACGACCGCGAGGATCGTCGCGAACGCGACAGCCGCGATGACCGCCAGGAAGAGGTCGCCGCCGAAGGTTCCCTCGCCGCCACCGAGGAACTGCGCCAGGTTGGGAGCCGCGAGGTTGCCGCCGGTGCCGGCCGCCGCCACGCCGCCCTCGCCCAGCAGCGCGCGCGCGCCGAAGCCGATGAACGTCGTCAGCACGTAGAAGGCGCCGATGATGAACATCGCCCAGACGACCGACGAGCGCGCCGCCTTGGAGTCGGGCACAGTGAAGAAGCGCATGAGGATGTGCGGCAGGCCCGCGGTGCCCAGCACGAGCGCGATTCCGAGCGACACCGTGTCGATCGGGCTCGCCAGGAACGTGCCCGGGCCAAGCGAGAAGGTCGACTCTTCGGTCGTGTTCGCCTCGGCGCGGTTGAACAGCTCGACCGGGTTGAAGCCGACGCGCTCGAGCACGAAGATCGACATCACGATGATGCCGGTCATCAGCAGGACGGCCTTGATGATCTGCACCCACGTCGTGGCGAGCATCCCGCCGAAGATCACGTAGCAGAGCATCGCCACGCCGGTGATCACGACGGCGATCGAGAAGTCGATGCCGACGAGCGCCTGGATCAGCACGCCCGCGCCGACCATCTGCGCGATGAGGTAGAAGGCGGCGACGGTCAGGGTCCCCATCGCGGCGGCGACTCGCGCCGGGCGCTCGCGCAGGCGGAAGGCGAGCACGTCCGCGATCGTGAACTTGCCGGCGTTTCGCATCCGCTCGGCGAGCAGGAACATCACCGTGAGAAAGGCGACGAGGAAGCCGACGGAGTACAGGAAGCCGTCGAAGCCGAAGATGAAGATCAGGCCGGCGATGCCGAGAAACGAGGCCGCCGAGAGGTAGTCGCCGGAGATCGCGAGGCCGTTCTGAAAGCCCGTGATCGAGCGCCCGGCGGCCCAGAACGCGGTGGCACCGGTCATGCGCTTGGAGGCCCAATACGTGATGACGAGGGTGCCCGAAAGGACGATCGAGAAGATGACGAGCGCCTCGACGTTGACGGCTGCGATGACGATCATCGCCGCACCTCCTCGCGCGCGGTGACGTTATCGGCCAGCGAGCCCGCGGCGGGACGCTCATTCTCGGTGTTGAGCGCGCGCGCGGCGGCTTTCTCGGCAAGCGGGTCGTAGACCTTCTCGGAGCGGCGCAGGTACATCAGCCCCAGCACGGCGACCATGACGAACTGCGTCAGCGCCAGGCAGTAGCCGACCGTCAGCCCCTCGTAGACCGAGCTGCCCATGAAGTCCGGCGCGTAGCCGGCGAGCAGGATGAACCCGAAGTACCAGGCGAGAAAGAAGATCGTCGCCGGCAGGACAAAGCGCCGGCGTCTGGCGATCAGCTCCCGGAACTCCGCAGAACGCTCGACTGCCTTCCAATCGATGCGCGGATCGTCTGAGGACATGCTCTCCCCTTCCGTATTGGGCTTGTGGCGTTCGCCACATACCCCGCGCGCAACCGGCCTATGCAGCAAGCCGGTTCGTCGTCAGCCGACGGCCTGCTTGCGCTCGCCGGCGGCGACCGCCGAGACGACGACGACGACGACCGACTCGGCGTCGGCCGCGAGGAAGATGCGCCCATCGCCCGCGGCCGCGGCCGCACGCTCGGCCTGCGCTCCGCCGAGCACCATCGGCATCGCAGGCGAGGCCGCGCGGATCGCGCGCACGGCCTCGACGAGCACGGATCCGCTCCACGGCGCGGTCGCGCCGAGTGCGACGACGCTCGGCTGCCAGCGCTCGATCGACGCGAGCAGCCCATCCAGCGGCGTGTCGGCGCCGAGGTAGATCGTCTCGTAGCCCGCGCCCTCGAGGACGTCGGTGATCATCCGCAGCCCCATGACGTGCTGGTCGCCTTCGAACGGCGGTGATCAGCACGCGCTCCTTCGAGGTCGGCATCTCGACCGCGTGCGCGCCGTAGACCAGGCCCATGACGCGATTGGAGATCGCGGTCGCGAGGTGCTCGTCGGCGACGGTGATCTCGGCGCGCTCCCAGCGCTCGCCGATGCGGTACATCGCGGGTGTCAGCACCCGCGTGAAGATCTCGGCCCCGGTCGCCCCGGCGTCGAGCGCCGCTTCGACGACCCCGGCCGCGTCCGCGTAGCTGCCGCGTCCGATCGCCGCGCTGTAGTCGGCCCAGATGCTGTCGAAGTCAGGTGTCACGGTCGTTCCTCAGGTGTCGGCGGGGTGGGTGTGTCATGTCGCCGGCGACATCGAGGAAGACGTCGAGCAGGCGGGGGTCGAAGTGCGTGCCGCGATCGGCGGCCATCATCGCCAGCGCCTCTTCGTACGCGAATGCCGGCCGGTAGACGCGGTCGCTGGTGAGCGCGTCGAAGACGTCGACGATTGCCACGATGCGGCCCTCGATCGGGATCTCGTCGCCCGCCAGGCCGCGCGGATAGCCGCTGCCGTCGAACTTCTCGTGGTGCGTCCAGGCGATCGTCGCGGCGAGCTCGAGGATCGGAGAGGCCGATGCGCGCAGCAGCTCGTAGCCGCGCACGGCGTGCGTCTGCATGATCGCGCGCTCGACGTGCAGGCCGGTCTCGTCGTCGCGCCACTCCACGGCCATCGAGAGGCGCCGGACGATCTCGGTCTCCGCGATCTCCAGCGCGCCGGCCGCCGAGCGCATCTCACGCGTGCGGTCGACGATCATCCCGCGCATCCGGGACATGACCCCGAGCTGCCTGGCGTCCTGCGCCTTGCGCTCGCTGACCTCGCGCGCGATCGCGTACCACCGGTCGCCGTCGGTCGACGCGCGCCACGACAGCCAGCGATACGACCCGTCGCGGCAGCGATAGCGGTTCTCGAAGTCCTCCAGCTCGAAGCCGGCATCGGCGGTGCGCGCCATCACGGCGCGCGTGGCCTCATGGTCGTGGGGATGGACGAACTCGAGAAACGAGACTCCGATCAACTCCTCGCGCCGCCATCCGAGCGTGCGCTCCCACGCGTCGTTGAGGAAGGTGTAGCGGCCGTCTGCATCGGCGATCGCAAGGAGGTCGATCGCCATCTCGAACAGGTGCGCGAACGCGCGCTCGCGCGCATGGGCGCGCACCCCCTGTTCCACGCCGCTCATGCGTGCATTGTCGGGCGCGGGCGCGGACTCCCATAAGCTCGCGCCCGTGATCCTGGCCGACAGACGCGCGCGCCGCGACTGACGAGGCTGCGCGTGCTCGCGCCCCTGCGCACCGTCACCGCGACCCGCTACGCCGAGGCGCTGCGCGAGGGCGGGTCGCTGCCCGGGCTGATGGAGGCCGACGACGACGGCCTGTACGTCACGAAGTTCCGCGGCGCGGGCCAGGGCGAGAAGGCGCTCGTCGCCGAGGTCGTCGCCGGCGAGTTCGGGCGCGCACTCGGACTGCCGGTGCCCGAGCTCGTCGTCGTGGATGTCGACCCGGCGCTCGCGGCGGCCGAGCCGGACCGCGAGATCCAGGAGCTGATCGAGGCCAGCCCCGGCCTCAACCTCGGGATGGACTTCCTGCCGGGCGCGCTGCCGTACACCCCCGGCAGCCAGATCGACCCCGCGCTCGCCGCCGAGATCGTGTGGTTCGACGCGCTCGTCACGAACGTCGACCGCACGCACCGCAACCCCAACCTGCTCGTCTGGCACAAGCGCGTGTGGCTGATCGACCACGGCGCCGCGTTCTTTCGCCAGCACGGCGACACGCCGCTGTCGCACAGCGCCCACCAGCCGATGCCGCCGGACCTGCTCGCCGATCACGTTCTGCTGGGCGCGGCCGGCTCGGTCGCGGAGGCCGACGAGCGGCTTGGCGGCGACGCACTCGCCGCCGTCGGCGAAGCGGTCGCGCGCGTCCCGGCGCAGTGGCTGGGCGCCAACCCCGCATCGCGCCGCGGCGACTTCGCGGCCTTTCTGACCCAGCGCCTCGCGCGCCCGCGCAGCTTCCTGGAGGAGATCGAGCGTGCCCGCGGCTGACACACCCTTTGCCTACGCGATCCTGCGCGTCGTCCCGAGCGTCGAGCGCGGCGAGCGGCTCAACGTCGGCGTCGTCCTGTTCTGCCGCCAGCGCGACTTCCTGGACCTGCGCGCCGCAGTCGACGAGCGGCGCCTGGCAGCGCTCGCGCCGGGCCTGGACGCAGACGACGTGCGCGCCAGCCTCGCGGCGATCCGCGCCGTCGTCTGCGGCGAGCCCGGCGGCGGAGCGCTCGCGCAGCTTCCGGACTCCGACCGCTTCGGCTGGGTGGTCGCGCCGTCCTCGACGATCATCCAGCCCTCCAAGCCGCACACGGGCCTCACGCAGGATCCGGGCGCCACGCTCGAGCGCCTGTTCGGTGCGCTGGTCAGCACGACCGGCTGAGCATGAACACTGTTCACGCGGACGTCACGCCATCGAGGTATGGGCGCCGGCCTGACGCCAGCAGTGAATCCCAGCGGCTTTCGCCATCGTGTCGCCGAGCATGCCGCCAGCGGCGCGCTGCGCGATCTGCTCGAGCATCACCGCCTCTCCTACGCGCCCGAGCCGCTGTCGGAGGGCGCGCTGTTCGGCCTCTCCGGCGCGCTTGAGCTGCGCGTGCGCGTTGCCGGCGCGGCGATCCCGGCGATCGACCTCGGCGGGCGCGCGCCGACGCTCGAGATCGACCTCTGCCGCCACCTCGCGCTCGACGCGCAGTGGCACACGACATCCGACGCGGGCGCCGCATGGGATGCGCTGCGAGCACAGCTCGCCGCCGGCCGCCCGACGCTCGTGCGCGCAGACCCGGCCCTGCTGGACTACCGCGCAGACAGCGCGCACGACACGCGCCACGCGGTCGTCGCGACGAGCTACGACGAGCGCGCGGGCGTGGTGTGGGTCGCCGACGGGAGCTTTCCCGAGCCGCAGGCGTGCGGCGTGCGCACGCTTGCGGCCGCGCGCGCGTCGCAGGCCTGGCCGGAGCCAGCGCGTCACGGCCTGCTGCAGATCGACGGGCAGGCGCAGCGGCTTGCCGATCCGCGCGCCGCGGTGGCCGCCGCGCTGCAGCGCGTCGTGCTCGCGATGCGCCGTCCGCCGCGCGCGGACCACCCGCACGTGCGCATGGGCCTCGCCGCTGCCGACGCGCTCGCCGCGGCCGGGCCGCGGCTGCCCGATCTTGCCGGCGATCGGCTGGGCGCGACGCTCGGCGCGATGCGCGCGCGGATCCGCGACGGCGGCACGGGCGGCGCGCTGTACCGCTCGCTGCAGGCGCGCTTCCTGCACGACAGCGCGGCGCTGCTGGGATCGCCGCAGCTGAGCCACGCGGCGCTGCTCTGCGACGACCTCGCCGACGCCTGGCGAACCTTGGCCGCCGCGCTCGACAGCGAATACGCCGAGCGCTCGCACCGCGTCGCCGAGCCCTGGGTGCAGCGCGTCAGGTCCCTGGAGCATCAGCACGTCGAGGCGCTCGAGGAGCACCTCAGGAGCCACCGCATGCCGCGTGACCGGTCAGGACCGGCGCGCGGGCGGTGGTGCGCCCCGCCGTCGCCCAGTGGCCCACTAGCCTACGGGACGATGCGCGATTACACGTCTGCGATCCGCACCCACGTCATCCTGTTCGAGGGCGGCATGGGGGCAACGCTCGAGCAACTCGACCTCTCGCTCGAGAAGGACTACAAGCTGCCCGGCCGCGCCCACGAGGCGCTCGTCCTCAACCGGCCCGACGTCATCGAGCACGTCCATCGGTCGTTCATCGAGGCCGGCGCCGACGCGCTGCAGACCGGCACGTTCCAGGCCAGCCGCCTGAAGCTCGACGAGTGGGGCCTGGGCGACGAGACGCTCGAGATCAACCGCCGCGCCGCCGAGATCGCGCGCCGCGTCGCCGGTGAGGAGCGCTTCGTCGCAGGCTCGATCGGGCCGACCGGATTTCTGCCCGCGTCCGACGACCCGACGCTCGGCGACATCTCCTTCCGCACGCTGGCCGACACCTTCGCCGAGCAGGCCTACGGCCTGATCGACGGCGGCGTCGACGTCATCCTGATCGAGACCGCGCAGGACATCCTCGAGGTCAAGGCCGCGATCTTCGGTGCGCGCGCCGCGATGAAGCGCGCGGGCCGCGACGTGCCGATCCAGACGCATGTGTCGCTGCTGCCAAACGGCGGCAAGATGCTACTCGGCACGGACATCTCCGCGGTGCTGGCGACACTCGAGGCGCTCGGCGTCGCCGCGATCGGCCTGAACTGCTCGACGGGGCCGGAGGACATGCGCGACGCGATCCGCTTCCTCGGCGAGTTCTGCCCGGTGCCGGTCGCCTGCGTCCCGAACGCCGGCATCCCGATCCAGGGGCCCAACGGCGAGACGATCTTCCCCGAGGGGCCCGACCAGTTCGCCAAGACGCTCGTCGAGTTCGTCGACCGCTACGACGTGTCGATCGTCGGCGGCTGCTGCGGCACGACCCCCGAGCACATCGCCGTCCTCGCCGAGCGCCTGCACGGCCGGCGCGCCAAGCCGCGGCCCGTGCCGCGCCCGGTGCACGTCAGCTCGATGATCACCGCGACGCCGCTCGTGCAGGAGCCGCGCCCGACGATGGTCGGCGAGCGCGTCAACTCGCAGGGCTCGCGCAAGGCCAAGGAGATGCTGCTGGCCGACGACTACGACGGGCTCAACCAGATCGCCGAGGACCAGGTCGAGGGCGGCGCCCACGTACTCGACCTCTGCGTGGCGCTCGTCGAGCGCGACGACGAGGCCGAGCAGATGCGGCGCGTCGCCGAGCGTGTCTCGCTGTCGCAGCCCGCGCCGATCCAGGTCGACTCGACCGAGCCCGAGGTCATCGAGGCGGCGCTCGAGCAGATCCCCGGCCGCGCGATCGTCAACTCGATCAACCTCGAGGCCGGCCGCGACAAGCTCGACCGCGTCGTCCCGATCGCGCTCGCGCACGGCGCCTGCCTGATCGCGCTGACGATCGACGAGGTCGGGATGGCCAAGACGGCGCAGCGCAAGCTCGAGATCGCAAAGCGGCTCAAGGAGCTGTGCTGCGACGAGCACGGTCTCGATCCGGAGGCGCTGATCTTCGACTGCCTGACGTTCACGCTGACGACCGGCGACGAGGAGTGGCGCCCGTCGGCGATCGAGACGATCGAGGGCATCCGGGCGATCAAGGAGCACATCCCGATGGTCAAGACGTCGCTCGGCGTCTCGAACGTCTCCTTCGGCGTCAGCCCGAGAGCGCGCGCTGTGCTGAACTCGGTCTTCCTGCACCACTGCGTCGAGGCGGGTCTGGACCTCGCGATGGTCAACCCGAACCACATCACGCCCTACGGCGAGATCGGCGAGCAGGAGCGCAAGCTCGCCGACGACCTCGTCTTCAACCGCCGCGACGACGCGCTCGAGGTCTTCATCGCCCACTTCGAGTCCCAGACGCAGGAGGCTGAGGAGGAGAAGGCCGACCCGACGGCGGGCATGGAGCCCGAGGAGGCGTTGCACTTCCATATCCTGCGCCGCAAGAAGGAGGGCGTCGAGGACTGGATCGACCGGTCCGTCGAGAAGATCGGCGCCGTTCCCACGCTCAACGAGGTGCTGCTGCCGGCGATGAAGGAGGTCGGCGACAAGTTCGGCGCCGGGGAACTGATCCTGCCCTTCGTGCTGCAGTCGGCGACGGTCATGAAGCGCGCCGTCGCGCAGCTGGAGAACTACCTCGACAAGGTCGAGGGCTACACGAAGGGCACCGTCGTCCTGGCGACGGTGTTCGGCGACGTGCACGACATCGGCAAGTCGCTCGTCAACACGATCCTCACGAACAACGGCTACACCGTCGTCGATCTCGGCAAGCAGGTGCCGATCTCGTCGATCCTCGAGGCCGCCCAGGAGCACGACGCGACCGCGATCGGCCTGAGCGCGCTGCTCGTCTCGACGTCCAAGCAGATGCCGCTGTGCATCGAGGAGCTGCACGCCAAGGATCTTCCCTACCCCGTCCTGGTCGGCGGCGCGGCGATCAACCGCGACTTCGGCCTGCGCGCGCTGTACCCCTTCAAGCGCGACTCCGACGAGATCTACGCGCCGGGCGTCTTCTACTGCAAGGACGCCTTCGAGGGCCTGCACAAGATGGACCAGCTGATTGTGCCCGAGGAGCGCGACGCGCTGCTGGCGAAGACCCGTGCGGCGGCCGAGCACTTCCGCAAGCACGGCAAGGACCCGCCGCCGCTGATCACCGACGACGACTCGGTGCGCTCCGCCGCGCGGACGGACGTCCCGATCCCGGCACCGCCGTTCTGGGGCGCGCGTGAGATCGACGTGCCGCTGGACGACATCTTCCCCCACCTCGACACGCACGTGCTGTTCAAGCTGCACTGGGGCGGGCGCGGCGTGAAGGGCGAGGCCTGGCGCAAGCTCGTCGGCGAGGACTTCCAGCCGCGCCTGGAACGCATGTGGCGCGAGCAGGACTACCTGCGCCCGCGCGCGCTGCTGGGCTACTTCCCCTGCTACAGCGACGGCAACGACGTCGTCGTGCTCGACCCCGACGACCACTCGAGCGTGCTCGAGCGCCTGACCTTCCCCCGCCAGCCCGGCCACCACCGCATCTGCCTGGCTGACTTCTTTCGCCCGCACGACGCCGACGAGAGCGACGTCGTGGCGCTGCAGGCGGTCACCGTCGGCCCCGAGGTGACCGAGGTCGTCACCGCGCTCGAGCAGGAGGGCGAGTTCGCCGAGCAGCTGTTCACGCACGGCCTCGGCGTGCAGTCGGCGGAGGGCACGGCCGAGTGGCTGCACTCGCGCGTGCGCGCCGACCTCGGCATCGGCGCGACAGAGGGCCGGCGCTACTCGTGGGGCTATCCCGCCTGCCCCGACCAGTCAGAGCACGAGAAGATCTACCGGCTGCTGGACTGCCCCTCGATCGGCCTGTCGCTGACCGGCGGCTTTGCGGTCGAGCCCGAGCAGTCCACGCTGGCGATCGTCGTCCATCACCCGCAGGCCGTCTACTTCGGCATGAAGTCGGGCTTCCTGCCCAAGGAGAAGGCGCCTGACGACATCATCGCGGGCTCCGATCGCGACGCGACGATGCGCCGCGGCGACGTCGATCCGCTCGAGGGCCCGCCGGAGGACGAGCCGGCGCTGGCGGCCGACGCGCGGGCGTAGGGCGCGGCGCGACGACCGCTCGTCCCACGTCAAGCGCAGGCCTACGGGTACGACGCCCTGATCCCAGAAGCCGACCGTTCCTTTGATGACACGCTGCTTGCCGCGCGCGACGGTGCGGAATGGGCGTGGGCGCGCATTTACGAAGAGATGGCGCCGAAGATCGCGGGCTACCTGCGGGCACACGGCAGCGCCGATCCCGAGGACGTCACCGGCGAGGTCTTCCTGCAGGTCGTACGCGCCTTGCCGAGCTTCAGCGGAGGCGCGCGCGACTTCCGCGCGTGGACGTTCACGATCGCCCACCGGCGGTTGGTCGACGACCTGCGCCGCCGGCGCCGCCGGCCGGCCGGCGCGGCGCCGCCCGAGGTCGTCGAGCGGGCCGCGGGCGCCGGCGGCGACGTCGAGGCGGACGCTCACGCCCAGATCGAGCACGCGGCGGTGCGAGCAGCGATCGACGAGCTGCCGCCCGCCCAGCGCGCCGTGGTGCTGCTGCGGATCATCGGCGACCTGACCGTAGAGGAGATCGCGCGGGTGCTCGAAAAGCGGCCCGGCGCCGTCAAGGCGCTGCAGCGCCGCGGCCTGCGCCGCCTGAAGGGGGCGTACCCCTTCGACGGCCGCGAGCGATAGCCGTTGTACGTGTCGCCTGACGATCAGCCCGAACTCGACCCGGCCTTCGCAGAAGCCGTCCGCCGCACGTACGTGCGGCCGGTCGGCGACGCCACGGCCGAGCGCCACAGGGCCGCGATCGCCGCGGCGCTGACCGCCGGCTCGGAGCCTGCCGCGCCCCGCGCGCCGCGGCGGCGGCGTGCCTGGCTGCCGGTCGTGGCAGCCGGCGCAGCGGCGCTCGGGCTACCGGCTGGCCTGGCGGCCGCT
>CADCVQ010000105.1 GCA_902806175.1 uncultured Solirubrobacteraceae bacterium | reverse complement strand
ATCACGGACGCCAACGGCAACCTCGTCCAGACGAACAGCGCCCCGGTCTGGGTGAACCCGGTCAAGGGCAGCGCCACGACCGCTCCGGTTGACGAGTCGGTCTACAGCGAGCCGGCGATGTCGGGCTCCGCGTTCACCTGGATGGGCACGCACTACCAGTTCAACTGGGGCTCGCCGAAGAACGGCGCCGGCTTCTACTGGCGGATCGGCGTCAAGCTCGACGACAACACGATCCAGGCGGTGAACATCGGCCTGCGGTAGTGGGACAACCGCCAAACGACGAACGGAAGGGCCCCGGAACTCCGGGGCCCTTCGTCGTACGGCAAGGCCGTGATCGTCCGGCGAGAGCGACCAAGCCCATCATCTAGGCTTGCGCGGTGCCCACGGAGAAGACAGAAGACGCCAAGACCCTCATCGAGATCGCCATCAAGCGCTTTCTCGAAGAGGTGCCGGCGCTCGCGCCGCTGAAGCTCATCTTCGCCGTCGAGCTGCGCGGCCGCGGCGACGTGCAGCTCTACCGCGTCGAGCTCGGCGGACACGACGACATCACCGTCGCCAAGGGCATCGCGCAGGACGCCCGCGTACGCGTCGAGATGCCGCGCGCGTTCTTCAACGTCATGGCCAAGGAGGCCCACATCGCCGACTGGCGCGAGGCCTTCACCTACGGACAGGCGAAGGCGACGGGGGTCGAGCAGATCCTCAAGCTCATCGTCCACGTCGTGGAGAAGCAGGAGGAGCGTCAGCGCACGCGCCGCGCGCGTCAGTGAACGCAAACGGGCCGGCTATGCCGGCCCGTCTCTAGACGCGAGGATCTGACGGAGCAGAGCCAGGAGCTGCTAGCGCCGCGAGTAGGGGTCGACCCACACGTCGTCGATCGAGAAGTCGGCACCCTCCGCCGTGAAGCGGAAGCTCACGGGCGTCATCTCGCCCGGCAGGAGCGGCAGGAGGTTCGCGACGACGACCATCGCAGCTGTCGGCTGCCAGCTTCCGCCGTTCGTGGCCGCGCCGATCGGCAGCGACACGACGTCGCCGTCGGCGGTCTCGAACAGCACGTCGACGCGCAGCGAGGCGGACGAAAGCATGCCGCCGGTCCGCCGCTTGGCGAAGAAGCGGATCGTCGGGTGCGTGATGCCGACGCAGATCGCGGGGCTCGTGGCGGCTGCGCCCGCCGGCAGCGACAGAGACTTGGAGTCGTTGCTGCCACCGACGCGCCACGGCTCGTTGCCCGACGCGACCGACGCGCCGTCGGTCGTCGACCAGCCGCGGGCGCCCGTCTCGAAGTCCCCGTCCGAGAGCGCGGTGTAGTCGGCAAGGTCCAGCCACGGCAGGAACGTCTTTGCAAGCGCCTGGTCGGCGCATGACGGTGCGGACGCTACGAGGACGCCGGCGTTCGCGCTGGCGGCGCTGGCGGCGAGTGCGACGAGCGCCACGAGGGCGGCGGCGCCGGTGCGGCAGGAACGGCGGCTGACGAGCATCGTGCTGTCTCCTTCTGGGAATCGAGCGTCCGAGCTTCCCTTGGCCTCGGCGTGGATCCTGTATCGCCAGAAGCGACGGAGAGCTAAGTACGACATATGTCTAATGACGGTTAGGAGTTCTCATGCGGCCGCCGATACGGTTCTCGCGTGAGCTTTCGCGACCACATGCCCGCGATGTCACGCCTCCGGAGCGCGGCCAAGCCCCAACTCAGCAGCGCGGCCGAGCGGCTTATGGCGGAGCGGCGCGAGCGCCAGCGCCGGCGCGTGGATCGTCGTGAGGCCACTGTCGAAGCCGTCTTCGCCGCCGCCGTCGTCGCGATCGGCGTCGTGCTGCCGCAGGTCGCCGAGGCGGCTGCGCCCGAACCGCTTGTCGCCATCGCCCTCGTGATCGCCGTGGCGGTCGTCTCTCGCGTCGAGTTCGACGTCGGCGCCGGCTTCGCGTCGCCGGTGCAGCTCGTCTTCGTGCCGGTGCTCTTCGTCATCGATCCTGCGTGGGCGCCGCTCGTCGTCATCTCGGGCCTCGTACTGGCGCGGCTGCGCGACATCGCGCGCGATCACAACCCCGGGCGCCAGCTGCTCGTGGCGGCCGGCAACTCCTGGTTTGCGGTCGGGCCTGCGGTCGTGCTCGCCGCGGGCGACGTCACGACGCCGTCGCTCGATCACTGGCCGCTGTATCTGCTGGCCCTCGCGGCGCAGTTCGTCGGCGACACCGCCACGGGCGCCGCACGTGAGTGGCTCGTCCTCGGCGTGCCGCCGCGCCTGCAGCTGCGGATGACCGGGCTCGTCTTCCTCGTCGACCTGCTCCTCACGCCGATCGGGCTGCTCGCCGCGCTCGCGGCACTCGACGCGCCGCTCGCCTTCCTGCTCGTCCTGCCGCTGACGGTCCTGCTGCGCATCTTCGCCCGCGAGCGGGAGACCCGGATCGATCAGGCGATCGAGCTCAGCGCCGCCTACCGCGGGACAGCATTGCTGCTCGGCGAGGTCATCGCCGACGACGACGCCTACACCGGCGAGCACAGCTACGGCGTGATCGCGCTGTCGCTGGAGATCGCCGACGAGCTGGGCCTCGACGAGGACGAGCGCCGGCTCGTCGAGTTCGGCGCGCTGCTGCACGACGTCGGCAAGATCGCCGTCCCCAAGGAGATCATCAACAAGCCCGGCCCGCTCGACGACGCGGAGTGGACGGTCATGCGTCAGCACACGATCGCCGGCCAGCAGATGCTCAACAAGGTCGGTGGCAGCATGACCGACGTCGGCACGATCGTGCGCTCGTCGCACGAGCACTGGGACGGCAACGGCTATCCCGACGGCATCGCCGGCGCCGCGGTCCCGCTCGCGGCCCGGATCGTGGCTGTCGCCGATGCCTTCAGCGCGATCACGACGACGCGCGCCTACCGCAAGGCGCAGACGCCGGAAGCCGCGGTCAAGGAGCTTCGCGCGTGTGCGGGAACGCAGTTCGATCCCGCCGTGGTCGAGGCTCTCGTCGCCGTGCTTGCGCGTCCCGCGGCGCAGACGCCGCCGGAGTTCTTCGCGCGCACGGCCTATCCCGAACCCACGTCGCTGCGCGTCCTGCCCGATCTGCACAGCATCGACAAGCTCATCCAGGCGCCGCTCGGCCACCGCGTCTGACCCTGAACCTCGGAGGGCAACCGCCGGTGCAGGGCCGTACGTCCGGTAGAACACCGGCCATGGACATCGCGCGCGCTCGCTGCCCTCGACGAGCTGCCGCAGGCAACCGTCGTGCTCGCGCCCGTTCGCGACGACGCCGGCGGATCTCGACGGTGTCGACTGCCTCGACAGCGCCGGGCTGCACCTGCTGCACGACGCGAGGCGGGTGCTCGGCGCGCGTCCAGGCGTTGCGCGTCGCGGTTGCGCCCGACGCGCCGGTGATGCGTCTGCTGGACCTCGCCGACACTGCGCAGAGCGTGCCGCTCGACACGTCGTGCAGGCAGCGGTCGAGGCGCTCGTGCCGCCGCCGCTTGTCTGACGTCGACCGAAGATCGGACGTGCGCCGACCGACGGGCGAAACCCTCTACTCCAGCGTTGCGCCGCCGTCGTAGAGCTTGATCACGCGCACGGTGTCCTCGCCGACGTCGAGCTGTGCGATGTCCAGGCACAGGCGGCACAGCACGCACTCGTCGACGTTGCGCGCGACGATCTCGAGCTTGCCGTCGCCGGCCTCGCGGTAGATGTCGACGGGACAGACCTGCGACAGGTGCCCGGCGAGCCGCGGCTCGGCGGCCAGCGCCTCGTCGTCGACCTCGATGCCGATGAACGTGCCGTCGGTCCTCATGGACCATCCCCTCCTCGCACCCAGGCGGGCACGCTGACACCGGGCGGAGGCTTGTGCTCGACGTGCGCCGGCAGCTTGGATTTCATGATGTCCGGGATCTCGGAGATCTCCTCGGCGACCGTGATGCCCGCGTCGGCGAGGCGCGCGATCTTCTCCGCCGCGGTGTCCTCCTTGCCCTCGACGATCGTGCCCGCATGGCCGAAGCTCATGCCCGGCATCTCGTCCATGAAGCGCCCGGCCATGAACGCGACGACCGGCATCCGGCAGTCGTTGTCGATCACCCACTGCGAGAGCTCGGCCTCCATCCGACCGCCGGGCTCGGTGTAGATGACGATCCCGTGCGTCTGCTTGTCGGCCTGGAAGAACGGCATCAGCTCGGCGTACGTCGAACCGATGATCGCGTCGCCGCCGATCGAGACGGCGGTCGACTGGCCGAGGCCGGCGGCCGTCAGCGTCGAGGACATCTCCGTCGTCATGCCGCCGGAGCGGCTGACGACGCCGATCGGACCGGGGGAGTAGGCCTGCGCGGCGTTCTTGGCCGGGCCGCCGATTCCGCCCATCTTGATGACGTCGGGCACGATGATCCCAAGGCAGTTGGGCCCGATGATCCGCGCGCCGCGCATGTCGGCGAGCTCGACCATCTGCGCGACGTCCCGGCGCGGGATGCGCTCGGTGACGATCACGACGAGCTTGATGTGGTTCTCGATCGCCTCGAAGACAGCGTCCTTCGTGAACGCGGGGGGGACCGTGACGACGGAGCCGTAGATCGGGCTGCCGTAGGACTCGACGGCCTGGGCGACCGTGTCGAAGACGCGCACGCCGTGCACGTCGCGGCCCTTGCGCCCTGGCGTCACGCCGCCGACGATCTTCGCGCCAACGCCGTAGTCCAGGCACTCGCGCGTGAGGTTCACCGCCTCGCGGCCGGTGATGCCCTGCACGATGAACGTCGTGCTCGCGTCGATCAGGATGCTCATGACGTGACGGCCTCGGGGCCCGCGATCTTCGCGACGGCGCGGCGCGCTGCCTCGTGCATCGACACCGAGCGGTCGGCGTACTCGATGCCGTACTTCTCGAGGATCTTGAAGCCCTCCTCCTCCCACGCGCCCGGGATACGGAAGATCGCGATCTTCTCGGCGGGGTCGAAGCCGAGCTCCAGGCAGGCCTTGATTACGCCGCGCGCGACGATGTCGACGCGCGTGTTGGAGACGATCGACATCATCACCGCGATCTTGTCGACGCCCGGCTTGGTGAGCACGAGCTTCGCAAGTCCGCAGGTCTTGTGCACAGACGGGTTGCCGCCGATCTCGCAGTAGTTGGCGGGCTCGCCGCCGTGCGCGCGCACGGCGTCGAAGAGCGTCAGCGAGCCGCCGCCGGCGCCGATCACGAGGCCGATGTTGCCGTCGAACTCCGTGACGTTGCCGGCCACGCCGCGGTGGTCGGCGCTGTCGACCGCCTCGCCGGCGAGCTCGAACTCGGTCGGCTCGCGCGCCAGGCGCGTCTCGTCGTCGCCGACGCCGAGCTCCTCGAGCAGGCCCTTGTGGCGTCCGCGCGCCTCGCTCTCCATGTCCATGTGCGCGTCGAGCGCGACGAACGTGCCGTCGTTCATCTCGCACAGCGGGTTGATCTCGGCGAGCACCATGTCGTTGTCGACGAACAGCTGCGCCAGCCTGCGCACGATCGGCGTCAGGCGCTGCAACGCCTTGCCCGTGACGCCGGTCTGCGCGATGCACTCCTTGGCCTGATAGTCGGAGATCGGCAGGAGGTTGGAGATGTGCACGCGCCCGACGTGGTCGGGGTGCTGCTCGGCGACCTCCTCGATGTCGATGCCGCCCATGTCGCTGAAGAGGATCACGGGCTTCTTCGCCGTGCCGTCCCAGACGACGCCCGCGTAGTACTCCTGCTTGACGTCGGCCTTCGGGTCGACGAGCACCCCGCGCGGCATGTGTCCGTTGATCTCGAGCTCCAGGATGTCGGCTGCGTAGGCCTCGGCCTCGGCCGGCGTGTCCGCGAACTTCACGCCGCCGGCCTTCATGCGGCCGCCCGTCAGGACCTGCGACTTGATGACGGTCGGGCCGCCGATCCGCTCGGCGATCGCGCGCGCCTCGGCGGCATCCGTCGTGAAGCCGAAGTCCGTGACCGGGATGCCCGCCCGCTTGACGATCTCGCGGGCCTCGTACTCGAAGAAACGCATCTGCTCCTGACCTGCTGTTGGGGCGGATCGTGGTCGCGGACCCTATCGGTCAGGCCGCGGCGCCCTGCATCTCGTAGGCCTCGGCGAGCTCGGGGTCCTTGCGGGCGAGCAGCTCGGCGAGGTCGACCATGACGCGGCACTGCTTCCAGGTCGCGTCGTCCTGCATCTTGCCGTCGATCATGTGCACGCCGCGGCCGTCGGGGATCGCCTCGATGACGCGCTTGGCGAACTTCACCTCGTCGGGATCGGGCGAGAAGACCTTCTTGGCGATCTCGATCTGCACGGGGTGCAGCGACCACGCGCCGACGCAGCCCATGAGGAAGGAGGCACGGAACTGGACCTCGCAGCCGGCGACGTCCTTGATGTCGCCGAACGGGCCGTAGAACGGCAGCATCCCGCGCGAGGCGCAGGCGTCGACCATGCGCCCGATCGAGTAGTGCCAGAGGTCCTGCTGCGCCGTCGCGCGCGGCGCGTCGGGGTTCTCCGGATCGGGATCGGAGAGCGACACGTAGCCGGGGTGCCCGCCGCCGACGCGCGTGGTCTTCATGCGGCGGCTGGCGGCGAGATCGGCAGGGCCGAAGCTCATGCCCTGCATGCGCGGGCTCGCGCTCGCGATCTCCTCGAGGTTCGTCACGCCCAGCGCGGTCTCGAGCAGGGCGTGGATGAGGATCGGGCGGTCCAGGCCGGCCTTCGCCTCGAGCTGGGCGAGCAGGCGGTCGACGTAGTGGATGTCCTCGGCGCCCTCGACCTTGGGGACCATGACGACGGAGAGCTTGTGGCCGATCTCACCGACGATCCGCGTCAGGTCGTCGAGCACCCACGGCGACTCGAGCGAGTTGATCCGCGTCCACAGCGCGGTGTCACCGAGGTCCATCTCGCGGCCGACGGTGATGAGCCCCTCGCGCGCGGCCTGCTTGCGCTCGACCGGCACGGCGTCCTCGAGGTTGCCGAGCAGGATGTCGACCTTGCGCGCGATGTCGGGCGCCTTGGCGACCATCTTCTCGTTGGAGAAGTCGAGGAAGTGGATCATCCGCGAGGGCGTGACGGGGATCTCGTGCAGCGGTTCGGGCGCGCCGATCGCCAGCGGCTTGAAGAAGGCTCGGGGGTTCTTCACGTGGTCGCTCTCCGGGGGTTGGTGGGCGGCGTGCGTGGTGCCCCCCGAACCTATCGAGTCGACGTCGGGGCGGTGGTTGGCGGTGCGTCGGTGTTCGTCGGCGTGGGTGAATTGGGGCGTGGGGTGGGGCGGGTCGATCTGTTGCTGCATGAGAACAACAACTCGACCCGGCGGTGCGAGCCAGACAACGCTCCAGCGCGTGCGTTCGCCATGATCCGCAGGCTGCTCGACCCAAGGAGACCGATGAGCGACGACTTCAGCACCGACCAGGCCGAGCGCGAGGCGTCCGGCGCGCACCCGTACGGCCGCTACCTCGAGGAGTTCGAGGTCGGCGCGGTCTACAAGCACTGGCCGGCCAAGACGGTCACGGAGACCGAGGACCATCTCTTCTGCCTGCTGACGATGAATCACCACCCCCTGCACGTCAACGACGTCTACGCCAAGCAGTCCCAGCAGGGCCGCAACGTCGTGGTCGGGCCGATGGTCTACTCGCTGGCGCTCGGTATGAGCGTCTCGGACGTCAGCGGCAAGGCGATCGCCAACCTCGCCACGGAGGAGCTCAAGCACCCGGCGCCCGTCTTCCACGGCGACACGCTGTTCTGCGAGTCTGAGGTGCTCGAGAAGCGCGAGTCCAAGACGAAGCTCGACCGCGGGACGGTCCGCGTCCAGACGCGCGTGCTCAACCAGGACGGCGTCCTCGTGGCGGAGTTCAAGCGCCTCGTGCTGGTGCCGCGGCGCGAGCACGGCACGCCGGCGCCCGCCGCGGCCGACGCCTGACGACGACGAGGGGGCGCCGGGTGGCGCCCCCTGGATCGTGCGTCGGTACACGGTCGATCAGCCCGAGGGCGTGATCGTCGTGTAGAACCGCTTGCGTGTGCCGTCGCCGGTGCGCGAGCCATCGCTGTTGCGGGGGCTTACCACGAAGTGGTTGTCGTTGTTCGTGCCGGCCGGCGCGCACGTCACCAGACCCGGCGTGTTGCACTTGGCGTTGGCAATCTCGCCGGAGAACTCCAGGTTGTCGCCCGCGACGGGCGGGTCCGACGGCGTACCGTTCTGGGTGCCGCCCCCCTGGTTGACGCCGTTCTGCAGTGCGATCGTCGAGACGATGCCGTTGTCGGACAGGTTCTCGCCGGCGTTGATGTAGCAGTTGCCGTTCGCGGCGGCGGGGGCCGCCGGATAGCACGCCGTGATCGTGAAGCCGCCGGACTGCGCCTCGATCGTGCCGTCGAGGCCGACGAGTACCCAGCGCGTCTTGGCGGCGTTGGCCTTCGCCGTGGCGTCGGCCGCGGCGACGGCCGCTGCGGCGGCGATGATCTCGCTGGCGCTCTGGCCGTCCACGCGATCGGCGTTCAGGCCGGTCGCGACGCCCGTGGCGTTCGTGATGAACGGCTTCGCGCTGTCGCCGCCACCGCCAACCGTGAACAGGCCGCCGATGTTGCCCTTGGCGGCATTGAACTCGAAGGCGTAGCCGGTCGACAGGTTGTTGGCTCGCACGCACGGGTTCTGCGGCTTGGGCTTGGCTGCTGAACCGCCAACCTTGGAGCGGCAGCCGTAGATCGCGCCGCCGCCGTCGCCCGAGAGGTTGGACTGGCGCGTCGAGTAGCCGCCGGTCGGGGTCGTGGTCGACGCGATCCGCGAGATGATCTGGGTCTCCCGCGTGGACGTGCCGTTGCGCAGGCCCTCACGCAGCTCGTCGCCGGTCCGGGCGGCGGCGAACGGGGAGAGACAGATGACGAGCAGGGCGGTCGCCGCGACGACCGAGCGCGTCCGCGGGGCGCGGGAGAGCAGGCGGCGCGTGGCGCGCGCGGGGCCTTCGCTCGACGGGTGGGATGGCTGCATGGTGCTTCCTCCGGTCTGTGCGGGAACGCGTTGCTGCGGGCGCCGGCCACCATCTGGGAGGCTGGCTCTGCTGTATGGCTGTGGCGTTCTCGAGGCGCTGCCGGATCACGCGCTGGCGCGCTGGCGTCGCCGATCCTGCGGATGGTTGCTCTGCCTCCCGACCCGAACCGCCAGGACGGCGTCTCGTGGCAGAGCTCAAGCGCCTCGTGCTGGTGTCGCGGCGCGAGCACGGCACGCCGCAGCCTGCCGGGGAGCAGTAGGACGCGCGGCGGGGCGGCCCGGGGGACCGCCCCGCCGGCAGCGAGCGTCTGTCAGGCCGAGGCCTCGATCAGCAGTTCGCGCTGAGGTGAAATCCGCGGTCGGTGGCAACTCCCGCGCCGTTGAACGTCCGCACGTCGACCGCCGTCGTGGCCTTGTCGGCCGCGACCGCCGGCGTCACCGTCACCTGCCCGGGATCGGTGCCGGTCACGGTCGCCGACAGCGCGCAGTTGCTCAGGTCTCCGGTGAACACGACGTTGTAGTTGCCAGGGCCGGGGTCGGGGGTGACTCCGTTGGCCGCAACGCCGCGCGTCTGGCCGGCGACGCCGGCCGCGGTGACCTGCGCGAACGGGCTGAGGGCGCTCGTCGCGGCGACGGCGTCCTTCGTCAGGTCCTCCATCCCCTTGCCGTCGACGCGATCGGCGTTCAGGCCGGTCGCGACACCGGTGGCGTTCGTGATGAACGGCTTCTTGGCATCCCCGCCGGGGCCGACGGTCAGCAGTCCGCCGACGTCGCCATTTGCCGCGTTGAACTCGAAGGCGAAGCCGGTCGACAGGTTGTTCGCGCGCAGGCACGGGTTCTGCGGCGTCGGCGCGGCGGCCGAGCCGCCGGCCTTGGAGCGACAGCCGTAGATCGCGCCGCCGCCGCTGGCGGAGAGGTTGGACTGACGGGTGGAGTAGCCGCCCTTCGTCGCGTTCGTCGATCCGATGTTCGAGATGATCTCGGTCTCCTTGACGGTCGTGCCGTTGCGCACGCCCTGGCGGACGGGGTCACGGGTGGCGGCGCCGGCGAACGGGGCGGCGCAGATGATGAGCAGCCCGGTTGCGGCGACGACGGAGCGCGTCCGCGGCGCGCGGCCGAGCAGCCGCCGGCCGCGAGGCGTCTGGTCTGCGTTGGACTGGTGAGTTGGCTTCATGCGTGTTCCTCTCCGATTCGTATGTGGCCGCAGCACCGCCCACGCGGTCGCAGCAGCGCAGGACGCAGCCGCGCCTGCGGCAGTCCTGCGCAGATGTGGCTCTCGCCTGGGCGAGAGCGGTTTGGGTGCAGATCAGGCGGTAGGCGTGCTACCGCAAGGCCTTGGGTCAGGTACGCCGCGCGAACGTCGCCTTCTGTCCGTTCGACCCGCCACCGCCGCCGAAGTTGCGCCGCCGCGCGCACTTCGTCACAGCTGGACAACCAATGACAGCGAACTTGCGCGACAATGCGCGCGACAACATGCGACGAGGCGAGGATGAGGCGTGAGCGAGACGAGCACCGTGCCGACGAAGAACCAGAAGCTCATCGACTGGGTTGACGAGATTGCGGCGCTGACGAAGCCGACGGACGTCTACTGGTGCGACGGGTCGGCAGAGGAGTACGACCGCCTGACCCAGCTGCTCGTCGACGCGGGGACGTTCACGAAGCTCGCCGACGCCAAGCGCCCGAACTCCTTTCTCGCGCGTTCGGACCCGGGTGACGTCGCGCGTGTCGAGGACCGCACGTTCATCTGCACGCAGACCGAGCACGATGCCGGGCCGACGAACAACTGGACCGATCCCGGCGAGATGCGCCAGAAGCTCGACGGCCTGTTCGACGGCTGCATGGAGGGGCGCACGATGTACGTCGTGCCGTTCTCGATGGGCCCGCTCGGCTCGCCGATCGCGCACATCGGCGTCGAGCTGACCGACTCCGCCTGCGTCGCGGTGAACATGATGATCATGACCCGCGTCGGCGCCAAGACGCTCGACGTGCTCGGCGACGACGGCGAGTTCGTCCCCTGCGTGCACTCCGTCGGCATGCCGCTGGCCGAGGGCGAAGAGGACGTCCCGTGGCCCTGCAACGCCGAGAACAAGTACATCGTCCACTTCCCCGAGACGCGCGAGATCTGGTCCTTCGGATCGGGCTACGGCGGCAACGCCCTGCTGGGCAAGAAGTGCTTTGCGCTGCGGATCGCATCCAAGATGGCGCGCGACGAGGGCTGGATGGCCGAGCACATGCTCATCCTCAAGCTCACGTCGCCCGAGGGCGAGGAGAAGGTCGTCACCGGTGCGTTCCCGAGCGCCTGCGGCAAGACGAACCTCGCGATGCTGATCCCCACGCTCGAGGGCTGGACCGTCGAGACGATCGGCGACGACATCGCCTGGATGAAGTTCGGCGACGACGGCAAGCTCTACGCGATCAACCCCGAGTCGGGCTTCTTCGGGGTCGCGCCGGGCACCGGCGAGGACACGAACCCCAACGCGATGGTGACCGTCGAGAAGAACACGTTGTTCGCCAACGTCGCGCTCACCGACGACAACGACGTGTGGTGGGAGGGCATGACCAAGCAGCCGCCCGCGCATGCGATCGACTGGAAGGGCAACGACTGGACGCCCGACTCCGAGACGCCCGCCGCGCATCCCAACGGCCGCTTCACGACGCCGGCCGCGCAGGACCCGGCGATCGCACCGGAGTGGGAGGACCCCAAGGGCGTCGCGGTCGATGCGATGATCTTCGGCGGGCGCCGCGCCACCGTCGTGCCGCTCGTGACCGAGGCGTTTGACTGGGAGCACGGCGTCTTCATGGGCTCGACGATGAGCTCGGAGATGACCGCTGCGGCCGCCGGCGGCATCGGCCAGCTGCGCTTCGACCCGTTCGCGATGCTGCCGTTCTGCGGCTACAACATGGCCGAGTACTTCCAGAACTGGCTGGACATCGGCAACCGCGAGGGCGCGCAACTGCCGAAGCTGTTCTACGTCAACTGGTTTCGCAAAGACGCCGACAGCGGCACGTTCCTGTGGCCCGGTTTCGGCGAGAACTCGCGCGTGCTCAAGTGGATCTTCGAGCGCTGCGCCGGCACCGCGCAGGGCCTTGAGACCGCTGTCGGGATCGTCCCGGCACCGGGTGAGCTCGACGTCGGCGGCCTGAACATCTCCGACGAGGCGCTCGCCCAGGTCGTCACCGTCGATCCGCAGGCGTTCAAGGCGCAGCTTCCGCAGGTGCGCGAGTTCCTCGCGAAGTTCGGCGACGACCTGCCTGCCGAGATCAGCGGGCAGCTCGACGCGTTCGAGAAGCGACTGGACGCGGCGGCATGATCGCGCTGCTGAAGCGCTGGCTGCGGATGCGGCGCCGCAAGAAGGCGCGCGGCGGCCGGTAACAGCTAGCGACCGGCCTCGGGATCGGCTGCCTCGGCCAGCGCGGCGAGGCGGTCCTCCCAGCGTTCCCCGACCGCCGTCATCCAGGCGATCGCGTCGCCGAGCGGCGCGGGGGTGGCGGCAAAGCGCGTCTCGCGGCCGACGCGCTCGCCGCCGACGAGCTGTGCTTGCTCGAGCAGCGCCAGATGCTTCTGGACCGCCTGCCGGCTGACCGGCAGGCGCGCGGCGAGCTCGGTCGCCGTGCTCGCCTCGCCACTGGCGATCGAGCGCAGGACCGCCCGCCGCGTCGGGTCGGCGAGCGCGCTGAAGACGGCCTGCTCGCGCTCGTGCGCCGCCGGCTTCACGCCTCGACGAGCTCGAGCGCGCTGCGCAGGCGCTCCAGCGCGGGCTCCCAGTCGAGCGTCGTGAGGACGTGGGCGCGGCCGATCGCGAAGCTCGGCGACGCGGTCGCAGCCGCTGCGCTGGCCGCGCGCGGGCCGCTGCCGGCGCCGCCCGCCCAGGGCGAGCCGCAGATCGGCGTGCCCGCGTAGCCGCTCTCGACGACGACGACGCGGGTGCCGGCGGGGACCTCGACGAGCGAGACCTCGACGAGCGTTGCGAGCGCGTCGTAGGCATGCCACCAGAACGAGAGGTGCTCACCGCGGCGGACCTCCGCGACGGTCGCCCAGCGCGTCTCGCCATCGCGCAGCGTGAGCTCGCTCTCGCAGCCGGGCTCGAGCTCGAGCGAGCCGTCGTCGGTGAGCCAGCGCTCGAGGTCGGTGACGACCTCCCAGGCCGCGTCGGGGTCGAGCGGCAGGGTGATCTCGCGGGTGACGTCCATCGACGCTTCTCCTTGCTTCGTGCAACTGATCGGTTGCATGCTACCGTGCGGCTCGAGCAACATGCAACCGACCGGTTGCACAACTTCGAGAGAGGAGCCGGTTCAGACATGCCCCTGGTCCCGATGGTCGTCCAGCAGGACGGGCGCGGCGAGCGTTCGTTCGACATCTACAGCCGCCTGCTCAACGAGCGGATCGTCTTCCTCGGCCAGCCGATCGACGACGAGATCGCCAACCTCGTCGTCGCCCAGCTGCTGCACCTCGAGGCCGCCGACCCCGACCGCGACATCGCGCTGTACGTCAACTCGCCGGGCGGCCAGGTGTACGCCGGCCTGGCGATCTACGACACGATGCAGTCGATCGCCTGCGACGTGCAGACGATCTGCTGCGGCGTCGCGATGTCGATGGCGGCGCTGATCCTGACCGCCGGCGCGCCGGGCAAACGCCTGACGCTGCCCAACGGACGCATGCTGATCCACCAGCCCACCGGCGGCTACCAGGGACAGTCCTCCGACATCGAGATCCATGCCCGCGAGACGCTCGCGCTGCGCTCACAGCTCGACGAGCTCTACGCCAAGCACACGGGGCAGACCGCGTCGCAGATCAACGCCGACTCCGAGCGCGACCGCTACATCACCCCGCAGGAGGCGGTGGCGTACGGGCTCGTGGACCGGATCGTGGCGCCGCGGGAGGGCGCGGTGGCCTGAGGCAGCCGGATCCGGGCGCCTGCGCCCCGTGATCGCGCTGCGTCACGTGGCGTTGGATGGACCGGCGGCTCAGGCGACGAGCCGAGCCTCCAGCGCCGGGTCGAGGCCGAGCTGGTCGTCGGGCCTCAGAGCCGCGCGCACGTCGCGTGCGGTGTGCGCCAACGGCCGGTGGCGCAGGCCGGCCGCGCGGGCGCGCGCGCCCGCGATGCGCATGAACCCTGCGTTGTCGGCGTCGTCGGCTGCGATCCACAGCGGCAGGTCGTCGTCACCGAGGCCGGCCGCGACCAAGCGCTCGTCGGCGACCCAGACGAGCTCCGTGCCGGCTGCCGTGAGGCAGGCTTCGAGCATCTCGCCCCACGTCAGCTGCGCGCCGACCGCGTTGAACGTGCCCGTCGCCTGCGCCGCCGTCATGTCCAGGACGAACGCTGCGAGGTCGCGCGCGTCGATCAGCTGGACCGGCCGGTCGGGCGCCCCCGGCGCGAGCATGCGGCCGCCGCGCGCGACGCGCTCGACCCACGCGCTGAAGCGGTTGGTTGGGTCGTGCGGCCCCGCCACGATCCCCGGCCGGACGATCAGCGCCCGGATGGGCGCGACCGATGTCGCCTCCTGCACCGCCTGCTCGCACAGCGCTTTCAGCGCGCCGTAGTCCGCCCAGCCGCCGGTGCCCGTCAGCGGCGCGAGCGGCGCGTCCTCGTCGACTCCCGGTCGCGACAGGTCGTCGTAGACCGAGATCGTCGAGATGAACGTCAGGTGCTCGACCCGCGCGGCGAGCAGCTGCGAGCTCGCGGCGACCTGCTCTGGCCGGTAGCCGGTGACATCGATCGCGGCGTCCCACGGGCCGCCGTCGCGCAGTGCGCGCAGGTCGCCGGTGCGGTCGCCGACGAGCAGCTGCGCGGCGCGAAAGAGGGCGGGCGCGGTGCGCCCGCGGTTGAAGAGCGTCACGTCGTCGCCGCGATCCAGGGCGCCCTGCACGATGTGGCGGCCGACGAAGCCGGTGCCGCCGAGCACGAGCAGCCGCATGGGCAGATTGTGCCAGCACGACGCGGCGCCCCGCTGCGGGCGCTACGTTGCGCCCATGGCAACGCAGACGCAGGATGATGTCGACGATGCTGTGCCCGGTCGTGAATGGGCATCGGCGCTCTACCGCCAGTCGACCGACCAGTTCGATCGCGCCGCGGAACTCCTCGAGCTCGATCCGGAGTTCGTGACCCGCCTGAGCGAGCCGCGGCGCTCGATCGTCGTGAACTTCCCCGTCCGGCTGGACTCCGGGGGCGTGCTCGGGCTGACCGGCTACCGCGTGCAGCACACGCTGACGATGGGACCGACGAAGGGCGGCTTTCGCTACGGGCCCGACGTCTCGCTGGGCGAGTGCTCCGCGCTGGCGATGTGGATGACGTGGAAGTGCGCGCTGCTCGGCCTGCCCTACGGCGGTGCGAAGGGGGGCGTGCGCTGCACCCCGGCGCAGCTCAGCGTCCACGAGCTCGAGCGCCTGACGCGTCGCTACGCCGCGGAGCTGATCCCGGTGATCGGGCCCGACCGCGACATCCCGGCGCCGGACATGGCGACCGGCGAGCGCGAGATGGCCTGGTTCATGGACACCTACTCGCAGATGGTCGGCCACTCGGTCTTCGAGGTCGTCACCGGCAAGCCCGTCGTGCTCGGCGGGACGACCGGCCGGCGCGAGGCGACCGGCCTGGGCGTCGTCTACGTCATCGAGGCGATGTGCGAGAAGATCGGCATGGACCTGCGCGAGGCGCGCGTCGCGATCCAGGGCTTCGGCAACGTCGGCGCGGTCGCCGCGAGCGAGCTGCATGCGATCGGCGCGCGCGTCGTCGCCGTCTCGGACCACAGCGCCGGGGTCGTCGACGCCGACGGGCTCGACATCGCGGCGCTCGCGCGCTGGACGGCGCAGAACGGCGTGCTCGAAGGCTATCCCGGCGCAACGCAGGTCGGCCCGCGCGACGTCCTCGAGGTGCCCTGCGAGATCGTCATCCCGGCGGCGCGCGAGCGCCAGATCACCGCCGAGAACGCACCGCGGCTGCAGTGCCAGGTCGTCGTCGAGGCGGCCAACGGACCGACGACGCCCGAGGCCGAGGCGATCCTCCACGAGCGCGGCATCCTGATCGTGCCCGACGTGCTCGCGAACGCGGGCGGGGTGACCGTCTCCTACTTCGAGTGGGTCCAGGACCACCAGCGCTACTCGTGGGACGAGCTCGACGTCCAGGAGCGCCTGCGCCGCCAGCTGCGGGCCGCGTTCGGCCGCGTCATCGACGCCGCCGACCGCCTGGGCTGCGACTGGCGGATGGCGGCCCTGTCGGTCGCGATCGAGCGCGTCTCGCAGGCCGCGCGGATGCGCGGCATCTATCCCTAGTCCACTTAGCCCGTAGCCGCGCCCCCGGCGAGACGGCGAGACGGCGAGACGGCCGGACGGCTGGTCGAGCTCAGCGGCGCGCGGACGTCGAACGTTCGTCCACGTGAGGCGCCCGCGTGTAGCTGCGGGTCCAGACAGTCGAAGGACCAGGACATGGTCCGATACCTGCGCCTCCTTGTTGTGCTCTTCGTCGCCGCGGCGGGTGTGGGGACCGGATTCGTGCTCCCGTCGCCCGCGGTCGCCTCGACGACGGCCTCGCAACTGGACTCCGCCGTCGACTTCCGGCCGCAGGTCTCGCGCCGCCACACAATCTTCCGGCGGCTCGCCGTCAAGCCTGCCGAGGCCGACTCGAAGATCAGCGTCAGCTGCAAGGGCGGCGGCTGCCCGTTCAAGGTCAGGACGCGCACGGTCCGCGAGCAGGCGGCTTCCTACTCCCTCGTGTCATTGGTGGGGCGTGCGAAGCTGCGCCCGCGCACGGTGCTCACGGTCCGCGTCACCAAGCCGAGCGCGCTCGGGACGCTCGTCCGCTTCAAGATTCGCGCCGCAGCGGCGCCGACCGTCACGATGTCGTGTCAGACGCCGGGTACGAGCGGTCCGACGAGGTGCGCCTCGACGCGGCGCAAGGCCACGCCCGCTGCCACGACGACGACCACCACGAGCACCGCGCCGAACACGACCACGGCGGATACGACCACGCCGGCCGCGCCGACCACCACGCCCGAGACGACCACCACGCCGGCCGCAACGACCACCACGCCGACGACGACCACGACCCCCTCACAGAACCCGGCCCCGCCGGTCGTCGACCGCCTGCGCCTCGGCGTGTATCCCTGGGGTGGCGTCGGCTGCGTCGAGCAGTGCGCGCCGGCCGCCCCGGAGAACGCGAACCAGTCGATGGCGATGGTCAAGCAGCTCAAGGGCAGCCGCTCGTTCACCGTCCACGTCTACGGCCAGTACGACGGCGTCTCCAATGCCTCCGCAGACAACCTGCTGAGCGAGGCGTCGTGGTGGTCCTCCAACGGGCTGAAGGTCGCCGCCGTCCTGCGCTACCGCCCCGCCGATGCCAGCAAGGCCGCCGGCTACGAGGCCTGGGTCCGCACGCAGACACGCCGCCTCGCCGCGCTGGCGGGCACGATCTCGATCCAGATCGCCAACGAGCCCAACAACCAGGCGGCCGGCGCCGGCGACGGGTCCTACCCCGGCGTCGTCAACGCGATCGCGACCGGCGTCCCCGCGGCGCGCGCCGAGGTCGTGGCGGCGAGCCGGCCGGACATCCTGATCGGCTTCAACTGGGCGGCCGGCGAGCAGCCGACGACGACCGAGCCGATGTGGGCGCAGCTCAGGCAGGCCGGCGGCAGCGCGTTCAGCCAGGCGGTCGGCTTCGTCGGCGTCAACGTCTACCCGGGCACCTGGACACCGCTGCTCGCCGCCGGCGCGCTGACCGCCGCGCAGATCGACGCGACGGTGCGCAGCGCGCTCGACGCCGCGCGCAACAAGCACATGGTCGCCGCCGGCGTGGCGCACGCCGGGATCGTCATCGCTGAGACCGGATATCCGACGACCGCCGCCCGCACGCCCCTGGCGCAGGATGTCGTGCTGCGGGCCGTCATCGGCGCGGCCGAGGCGACGAAGTCGATCTTCGGCGTGACCGGCGTGTACTGGTTCTCGCTGCGCGACGGCAACACCGCGTCCGGGCAGCTCGAGAACGGCTACGGCCTGCTGCGCGACGACTACACGCCCAAGCCCGCATTCACGACGCTCAAGGGCCTCGTCGCGAGCATCGGCGCCTGAGCGTGAGCCGCTCGCCGGCTAGTGGCCACTAGTGGCGTTCCTCGCCGGTCGCCGCCGGCGGGCGCGACTCCTCGGCGAGCGACGTGATCGCGAGCATGCCGCGCGCGGCCTCCTCGAGCACGCCGGTGGCCTCGTCAAGTGAGCGCGCGTAGAGCTCGACGAGCAGGTGGACGACGATCTTGTCCCCGTCGTGCTTGTGAAAGCGCACGTGCGTGAAGAACTCGCGGGTGCCGTAGTCGCCGAACGCCGCGTAGGACAGGGCGTCGCCGGCCTCCGGGCCCGAGCAGGTCTCGACATCGTCGGCCTCGACCGACACCGTGCAGGACGCCACCCAGGGCGTCCCGGCGATCATCCGCTCCCAGCGGTCCTCGATCGGCTCGACGCGACCGTTGTGAAAGCCGAGGTGCGGCTGGTCGTGCATGCACTCCAGGCATTGCACGACGGCCTCCTGCAGCTCGTCGACCGCCTCGGCGCGTTCGCCGCTCTCCGGGTCGATCTTGTGGATCCCCTCGTAGTGCACCTGAACCTCGAGGTCGGTCGACCAGCACCGATAGCAGCGCAGCCACGAGCGGGCTTCGTTTGCCTCCATGCCGCGTCATGGTAGTGCGGCAGGCAGCGACTCCCGGGCAGCGGCTCTACGGACGCATGACGAAGGAGAAGTACTAGGCTGCCGCGCCTATGAAGAAGGCCGTCTCCGCCCTCGGCAAGCCGTTTCGCGCGATCGGCAGGCTCCTGCCGAAGGCTCTGCCGGCGCTGCGCTCTGCCGGCAAGCCGCTGGTGAAGCTCAGCAAGCTGCGCGGCAGGGCCCTCGCGCTCGCCCTGGTGCCGATCGTCATCGTCCTGATCGTGCTCGTCAACGTGCTCAGGCCTGAGCCCGACAGCGAGGAGGAGGTCCGTGAGACGCTCGATCGCTTTGCCGCCGCAACGCGCGACAAGGACTACCAGACGCTGTGCGACGACCTGTACGCGTCTGATCTCGTCGAGCGCATCCGCGCGGCCGGGCTGCCCTGCGAGGTTGCGCTGCGCACCGGCCTGGAGGACCGCCAGAACCCGCAGCTTCGGGTCATCAGCGTCGAGGTCAACGGCGACTCGGCGTCTGCGCGCGTACGCACGACGGCCGGTGGCGAGGTACCGTCGACCGACACCGTCGGGCTCCAGAAGGAGGACGACGACTGGAAGGTGTCGTCGCTGTCGGACGCCCCGCAGGGCACCGGCACGCCGTAGGCGACCGCGCCGCGACGCGTCCGGCGACGGCCGGTTGATTGCGCGCCGGACCCCGGCGCAGTAGCCGCCGGCAGGTTGATCGCCTGCCGGACCGCCCGGCAGCGATCATGCGCGGGGCTGCAGCGCTTATGGTCGTGCGATGGGTGCGCGAACTCCGAGCGGGCGGTTTGGGGTTGGCGCCAGTCTGACGCTGGAGGAGCTGGAGGGAGACCCGCACGCGCTGCTCGCGCGGCTGCGAGAGCGCGAGCCGGTGTCATGGGTGGGCGCCTTGGGCGGCTGGCTCGTCACGCGGCGCGACCTCGCCATGCAGGTGATGCGCGACCCGCAGACGTTCACGGTCGACGACCCGCGCTTCTCGACCGGGCAGGTCGTCGGGTCGAGCATGCTCACGCTCGACGGCGACGAGCACCGCCGCCACCGCGCGCCGTTTGCCCAGCCGTTTCGGCATGGTGCTGTGCACGCGCGCTTCACGACGCTGGTGACAGAGCAGACCGAGCGACTGATCGCCGAGATGCAGCCGGCCGGCGGCGCCGAGCTGCGGCGAAGTCTGGCGGCGCCCCTGGCGGTCGCGGTCGTCACGCGCGCGCTGGGGATCCAGCACGCGAATGCAGGGGCCGTGCTCGGCTGGTATGAGCAGATCGTCGCGGCGGTGACCGATCTCACCGCCGGGCGACCATTGGGTGCCGACGGCCGCGACGCCTATGTGGCGCTGTCCGCCGCGATCGACCCCGCGCTGGACCGCGAGCCTGCCGCCTCGCTGCTGGCGGCCGCCGCCGGCGACGCGGGTGGTCTGGAGCGCGAGCGCGTCATCTCCAACGCCGCCGTGCTGCTGTTCGGCGGCATCGAGACGACAGAGGGCATGATCGCCAATGCCGCCTGGCACCTGCTCAGCCATCCCGACCAGCTCGGGCGCGTCCGAGCGAGCTCCGGTCTGCTGACAAATGCCGTCGAGGAGTCGCTGCGCCTGGAGCCGGCCGCGGCGATCGTCGACCGCTACGCGACGACCGACGTCGAGCTCGACGGCGTGCCGATCGCGCGCGCTGAACTCGTGCGCGTCTCGATCGCCGGCGCCAACCGCGACCCCGCGGTGTTCCCCGACCCCGACCGCTTTGACGTAACGCGCGCCAACGCGCGCCGGCACCTCGCCTTCGCGCACGGACCGCACGCATGCATCGCCATGCACCTCGCGCGCCTGGAGGCCAACATCGCCCTGGAGCGGCTGCTCAGCCGCCTGCCGGCTCTCCGCCTGGACCCGGCCGCTGCGAGCTCCCCGCGCGGGCTGGTATTTCGCAAGCCGCCCCAGCTGCGCGTTCTCTGGAGCCCGCAGTCGACGTCGGCGACCGCGATGTGAACACGTCGCGTCAGCGCCGCAGCACGACGAAGACCGCCGCCAGCGCGAACGCGATCTGCCCGAACGACATCGCGGTACCGAGGTTCGGCGCCCCCGCCAGCTGGGCGACCAGCGTGGCGGCGAAGAACGCGCCCAGCATGAGCGCGAGGTCGATCGCCAGCGGGCGCCTCATGACGCCGCCGCCTCTTCCAGCACCCGCGTGAGCGCGGGGACGTCGAGCGCCGCGTCCTGCACGCCGAGCAGCTTCAGGGCGCTGCGCTGGCCGCCCAGCGCGCGCCGGCCGCGCTCGCCGTGCTCGGCCACGAAGTCCGCCAAGGCGCTCGCGCGCCGCGCCTCCAGCCGCCGCGCCGTGATGTCGAGCGAGTCGCGGTGGGCGTCGAGTGCCGCCACGAGCTCGTCGAAGCCGGTCGCCGGCGCCAGCGAGCTGACCGCGACCACCTCCGTGTCGCGCGCGCCGAGGGAGCGCAGCGCGGCGTGCAGGTCGCGCCGCGAACGTTGGGCCACCTGGCCGAGATCGGCCTTCGTCACGACGAGCACGTCCGGGATCTCCATGATCCCGGACTTCAGGAACTGCAGGACGTCGCCGCCGCCGGGTTGCACCACGACGGCGACGGTATCGGCCACCTCGGCGATCTCCGTCTCGGACTGGCCGACGCCGACGGTCTCGACGACGACGACGTCGAACGCGGCCGCCAGTGCGTGGGCCGCGGCGCGGGTGGCGGGGGCGAGGCCGCCGAGCCGCCCGCCCGCGGCCATCGAGCGGATGAAGACCGCGCGGTCGGCGGGGTCGACCGCGATCCGCGCGCGGTCGCCCAGCAGAGCGCCGCCGGAGCGCTTCGAGGAGGGGTCGACGGCGAGTACCGCGACCGAGCGGCGATCCGCGCGCCACGTGCGCACGAGCTCGGACAGCAGCGACGACTTGCCGACGCCGGGCGGTCCCGTCACGCCGACGACGTGCGCCCGTGCCTCGCCGCCCAGCGCGGCTGGGGAGACCGCGTGCAACAGCGCGTCGATCTCGTCCTTGTGCCCGGGCGCGCGGCTCTCGACGAGGTTCAGCACCGCCGGCGCCGCGGAGAGATCGCCGTCGCGCAAGCGCCGGCCCAGTTCGTCGCCGGTGGCGGGCATCGCGGCGGGACGCTAGTGGACTTCGGGCGGGATCGAGGCCGTGCGCGCCGGCGGGCTGCCGCTGGTTAGCCTGGGCCGACATGGAGGCGGTGGTGATCGTCCACGGCGGCGCCGGGCCGCGGCGGCCCGGCAGCGCGCCGCGCGCTGACGCCCGGCGCGCGGCCGTGCTGCAGCGCGCGGTCGCCGTCGCGTGCGAGCACCTGGATGCAGGCGCGCTGCAAGCGTGCGTGGCGGCGGTGTGCGAGCTCGAGGACAGC
>CADCVQ010000104.1 GCA_902806175.1 uncultured Solirubrobacteraceae bacterium | reverse complement strand
GGCGGCGACGCCGGCAGCACCGACGGCGCCGACCAGCAGGGTCGCGATGAACGCGCGCCACGGCCAGCGCCGCGGGCGCGGCGCGAGCTGGTCGTAGACCCCGCGCACGACCCGCAGCGAGCGTTCCCGCGCCGCCGGATCCTCGCGCTCGCGCGCAGCGCGCTCGAGGTCACGGCGCAGGCTCATGCCGGCGGCTCCTCGACGTGGTCGCCGAGGGTGTCCAGGCCGCGGCGCAGCCGCGAGTTGACGGTCCCGCGCGGCAGGTCAAGCGCCGCCGCGATCTCGCCGGGCGTGAAGTCCAGCAGGTAGCGCAGGACGATCACCGCGCGCTGCTCGGGCGCGAGTGCCAGCAGCGCGGCCATGATGTCCTCACCGAACGCATCGGGTTCGACGTCGCTGCATGCCGCATCGGGCGCGGCGTCGGCGGCGACCTCCGCGCGGTGCGCCCGCGCGCGCGACCAGTCGATCGCCCTGTTGACGACGATCCGGTGAAGCCACGGCCGCAGCGGGCGGCGCAGGTCAAAGCGCGGCAGCGCGCGCAGTGCCGCGAGAAAGGACTCCTGCGCGATGTCCTCGGCGGCGGCGCGGTCGCCCGTGACGAGCAACGCCGCGTGGTAGGCGCCGCGCCAGTGGCGCGCGAAGAGCTCCTCGACCGCGTCCTGCGAGCCGCGCTGCGCGGCTCGCACGAGCGCGGCGTCGGCCACCGTGCCCGGAAGCCTCAGCGGGCGCCGCAGGACCGCGATCTCCGCCCGTGACGGCACAGCCGCGACAGTACTCCCGGCCGGCTGGGTGCCGATCGCAAGCTCGAAGGATCCAGGGTCGTCGTGGCCCACACCACGCAGTACGGCTGCAGACGCGCGAGAGGTCCCGTCCGCGACGTGCGCTTCACGCGCCTGCGGCTGACAGCAGACGCCTGGACGCCCGACCCCTCCGTCGGCGTCACCGGTGGCGAACGCGCCCGCGCCGCGCTCGGCTGATCGCAGCTCTGCGTGGTGCGACCAGTGCGGGCGGAGGGACTTGAACCCCCATGGCTTGCGCCACCGGCACCTAAAGCCGGCGTGTCTACCAATTCCACCACGCCCGCGTGGCGCTGCCCGACGCCTTGAATTGTATGTTGGCCACGGTGGCCGACGGCGACGTGATCATCGAGCACCCCAACCGCGACAAGCCCGAATCGCATACCGCGCGCGCGCTCGTCGTCGGCTTGCTGCTCGTGAGCGCCGCCGTGCTCGCGGTCGCGACCGCGGGCGGCTGGTCGAAGATCCAGGGCGCCAAGCCGCTGCACGTCGCCTACGTCCTCATCTACCTGCTGCTCGCCTTCTACATCGCGCGCTGGCGCAGCGGGCTGCTGCCCGTCGCAGCCTCGTTCGCGATCATCCTGCTGATCTTCTGCGCGATCAGCGGCCCGCAGTGGTTCTCGCGTGACAAGCCCGGCTTGGAGGACCCGCTGCTCGACGAGAGCGTCGTCGGCGTCCTCACGCTCCTGCTCGTGCCGCTGCAGGTCCTGCTGATCGCCGTCGCCGCGCGCGGCTTCTCGCAGAAATGGAGCGTCGAGGTCGAGCAGCGCCGCGACGGCCTGCAGCCGTACGTCGCCCAGTCGCGCTGAGCCTACAATCCGTCCCCACCCCCGCGCCCGGGTGCTGGAACTGGAATACAGGATCGGCTCAAAACCGATTGCCCGTGAGGGATTGTGGGTTCGAATCCCACCCCGGGTATCGCCTGCGCGCCCGCGAGCACGGCTGGGAGGCCTGCGCGTCTACCGGTCCGTCTGCGAAAGGAGCAGTCTGGGCCAACCGCACGGCGACGATGATTCACGTACAATCGCCGGCATGCCGAATGCGGGTTTTGGGATCGGGGATCGAGTCACGAGGGTGATGGACGGGGCTGTCGGCGTCGTTACGTCGATCACGCCGGGCGGCGACGTCGGCGTTCGCTGGGATGCCAGCGGCCACGTTCAGCTGGTCGTGCCCGCCCTGCTCAAGAAGATCTGAGGGAGCGGGGTCGCGGCGCGGCGCCGCGCTACCCGACGATCTCCGAAAGCGCCTGCAGCAGCCCCGCAGGCGCGACGACGATGCCGCCCGGCGCGCCCTGCACGGACTCGAGCGGCCGCACCTGCAGCCCAGCGGCCTCACACAGCACCGTTCCCGCCGCGGTGTCCCAGAGCTGCACGCCGCGCTCGTAGAACGCGTCGAAGCGCCCCGCCGCCGTCCAGGCGAGGTCCAGCGCGGCGCTGCCCATCCGGCGCACGTCGCGCACCTGCGGCAGCAGCCGGGCGACGGCCTGGGCCTGCAGTTCGCGCACTGCCGCGTCGTAGGCGAAGCCCGTGGCGATCAGTGCCGGCGCGAGCTCGGCGCACTGCGATCCCCGCACCTGAACCCCGTTGAGCGTCGGCAGCCCGCCGTCGCGCGAGCCGATGAAGATCTCGTCGCGGACCGGGTCCAGCACGACGCCGGCGAGCCCGCCCGCGTCGTCGTGGACCGCGACGCTCACGCACCACTGCGGCACGCCGAAGAGGAAGTTCACGGTGCCGTCGAGCGGGTCGACGATCCAGCGCAGGCCGGCCCCCTCCTGCGTCTCTCCCCCCTCCTCGCCGAGGATCGCGTCGTCGGGCCGCGCCGCCGCGATGATGTCGCGGATCGCGCGCTCCGCGGCGAGGTCCGCCTCCGACACGAGGTCCGTCGGCGTCGACTTCGAACCGGTCGCGCGCTCGCCGCCGGCCTCGAAGCGCTCGCGCAGCAGCGCGCCGGCGGCGCGCGCAGCCTGCTCGGCGACCGCGAGCAGCTCGGCGCTCAAGAGACCGGCGGGCGCGCGTCGGTCCAGGGCCGCGCCGTCTCGAGCTCGTGTGCGAGCGAGAACAGCATCGCGTCCGAGCCGTGCGCGCCGACGAGCTGCACCGACAGCGGCAGGCCGTCCGCATCGAAGCCGGCGGGAACCGCCGCCGCGGGATTGCCGAGGTGGTTCCAGACTCCGTTGAAGGGCATCCAGCGCAGCATGCCGTTGAGCGTGTACGCCGCGCCGCGGCCCTCGTAGCGGCCGATCGGCAGCGGACCGCGGGCGAGGGTCGGGCCGAGCACGACGTCGACGTCGTCGAAGATCGCGTTGACGCGGGCGCTGTCCTTGGCCTCGTTGCGGCGCGCCCGCGCCGCCGGCCGCCGCGCGCTGCGGCCCATGCGCGCGAGGTTGCGCGTGCGGCGCTCGAGCCGCTCCGGGTGCGCCATCGCGTCCGCTTCGTCCGCGACGCCCGCCAGGAAGCGAGCAAGCACGTTCAGCCCGACGGGGCCGATCGACGGCTCGCGCTCGACGACCTCGTGGCCGAGCGAGCCCAGCAGCTCACCCGTCTGCTCGGTCGCGCGGCGCCAGTCGGGGTGAAGCCGCGCCGTGCTGCCCGGCGGGATGCGCTGTGACAGCGCGATCTTCAGGCGCTTGGGAGCCTGCTGCGCCGCCGCGACGAACGGCTCGCCCGTCACGACCTCGTAGAGGAGCGCCGCGTCGCCGACGCCGCGGGTCAGAAAGCCGTACACCGACAGGCCGCTGAAGATCTCGTCGTCGGGCGCGGGCGGGAGGAGGCCGCGCGTGGTCTTCAGCCCGAACAGGCCGCAGTTGGCCGCCGGCGCACGGATCGAGCCGGCGCCGTCGGAAGCCGTCGAGGCCGGCACGAGCGCCGCGGCGACCGCGGCGGCGGGGCCGCCGCTCGAGCCGCCGGGCGTGCGCTGCAGGTTCCACGGGTTGCGGGTGATGCCGCCGGCGACGGTCTCGGTGAACCCCTGCGCGGCAAGCTCAGGCGTGCGCGTCATGCCGACGACGATGGCGCCCGCCGCCTGCAGACGCTCGACGAAGCCCGCGCTCTCGGTCGACGGATCGCCGAACGCGTTCGAGCCGATGACGCGTGGCTCGCCGGCCAACGGCGTGTCGTCCTTGACCGAGATCGGGACGCCCAGCAGCGGCAGGTCGTCGGCCGAGCCGACGCGCTGCGCGGCGCGATCTGCCTCGGCCAGCGCCCGCTCGGCGAACACGCAGCGAAAGGCGTTGAGCTTCGGGTCCAGCTCGGCGATGCGCTCGAGCGACGTCTCCACGAGCTCGCGTGGCGTCACGGCGCCTGCGCGCACGAGGTCGGCCTGCTTGGCGACCCCGGCGAAGGCAAGCTCACGGCGGTCGGTGGCGGTCGGCGCGGCCATCTGCCGCCTAGAGTAGTGCGCATGACAGCGCGTCATCGGTCACCGGCCACCGACGCCGAGCCGGAAGGCAGGTCTGCGCGATGAGCCTCGTCCTGGTCGAGGATCGCGACGCGGTCCGCCACATCGCCATCAACCGCCCGGAGAAGCGCAACGCGCTCAGCCGCGCGGTGATCGAAGAGCTCGGCGTCGCGCTGCGCGCCGCCGCTGCGCAGGGCTCGGTGCGGATCGTCGTGCTGCGCGGCGAGGGCGCGATGTTCTCGAGCGGCATGGACACCGCGGATCTCGGCGGTCTCGCGGCCGATCCGACGAAGCTGCGCGAGTACCGCGAGCAGATCCTTGCGATCTGGAACCTCTGCGAGGACATGGCCAAGCCGACGATCGCCCAGATCCACGGCGCCTGCATCGGGGGCGCAGCCGAGCTCGCGCTGGCCTGCGACCTGCGCGTGATGGCGGCCGAGGCGGTCATCGGCCTCGTCGAGACGCGCGTCGGGCTGATCCCCGACGTCGGCGGCTGCTCACGCCTGCCGGCGCTCGTCGGCCTGGGCCGCGCCAAGGAGCTGATCATGGCGTCGAAGATCGTCGACGGCACGGAGGCCGAGCGGATCGGGCTCGTCAACCGCGTCGCGGCGGCGGCCGACCTCGACGGCGCCACGGCGCAGCTTGCAAGCCAGCTGCTGTCCTGCGGCCCGCTGGCGGTCGGGCTCGCCAAGGGCGTCCTCAACGCCGCCGCGCGACCAGGATTCGCGGGGACGCTCGAGCAGGAGCTCGCCGCGCAGGAGCTGTGCGCCACGAGCGAGGACTTCCGCGAGGGCATGCTGGCGCTCGCCGAGAAGCGTCCGCCGCAGTTCAGCGGCCGCTGAACGGCGCCGACCCGCAGGGTGGATCCCGGGGCGCCGGATATGCTCGCTGCGCCCTTGCCCGAGCCGGTCTCCATCATCGGCGCCTCCGGCGCGCTCGGCTTCGGCCTCGCAGTGCGGCTCGCACGAGCAGGGTGCGCCGTCACGATCGGCTCGCGTGACGCCGAGCGCGCCGAGCAGGCGTCGGTCCGCGCCCGCGAGCTGGTTGCCGGCAGCGTCGTCTGCGGGCTGCCGAACCTGATCGCCGCCGCGCGCAACGAGCTCGTGATCCTCTGCGTGCCGTTTCGCAGCCAGTCCGAGACGCTCAACAACCTGCGCGACGTGCTGCAGCCGGGCCAGCTCGTGATCGACGCCACGGTGCCGCTGGCAGCGGCGGTCGGCGGCAAGGCGACGCGTATCCTCGGCGTGCCGCAGGGCTCGGCTGCGCAGCAGGCGCAGGAGATGGTGCCCGACGGCGTCACCGTCCTCAGCGCGCTGCACACGGTCAGCGCGGCGCTGCTGCGCGACCTCGACCACGAGCTCGGCGAGGACGTCCTGCTCTGCGGCGACAGGCGCTCCGACAAGCGCCGGGCGGCCGCGCTGATCGAGAGCATCGACGGCCTGCGCTGCGTGGACTGCGGGCGCCTGGAGATGGCGCGCGTGACCGAGTCGATGACGGCGCTCATGATCTCCGTCAACGCGCGCTACAAGACGCGCGCCGGCGTGAAGCTCACGGGCCTGCCGGCCGACCTCTGGGCGGCGAGCTGATGAGCAAGCGCGTCGTCGTCCTGGCCGGCGGCACCGGCGGCGCGAAGTTCGCGCGCGGGATGCTCGACGTCTGCGCCGACGGGCTGACGGTCATCGCGAACACCGCCGACGACATCGAGATCTACGGCGCCTATGTAAGCCCCGATCCGGACCTCGTCACGTTCTGGCTCGCCGACCGCATCGACGAGCGCGGCTGGGGCCTGCGCGACGACACGTTCGCGGTCATGGACGGGCTGCGCGAGCTCGGCGTCGACGTCTGGTTTGCGCTCGGCGACCGCGATCTCGCGATCGGCATCCGGCGCGCGCAGCGGCTTGCCGAGGGGGCGCGGCTGAGCGAGACGCTGAGTGAGCTCGGCGCCGCGTTCGGCCTGCAGGCGCGCGTGCTGCCGATGAGCGACGAGCCCGTGCGCACATGGGTGCACGCGAACGGCGGGTGGATGCCCTTCCAGGAGTTCATGATCCGGGGTCGCGCCGAGGGCCCGGTGCAGGACACGCAGCTGCGCGGCGCCGGCGAGGCGCTGCCGACGCCCGCGGCGCTCGCTGCGATCGCCGCCGCGCACGCCATCATCATCGGCCCGTCGAACCCGGTCATCTCGATCGGGCCGATACTGACGGTTCCCGAGATGCGCCAGGCACTGATCGACAGCCCCGCCCCGATCGTTGCGGTCTCCCCGATCGTCGGCGGCGAGGTGCTCAAGGGGCCGACCGCGGCGTTCATGCGCTGGGCCGGACACGACGCGTCGACGGAGGGGATCGCCGCCTGCTACGCCGGGCTGATCGACGGGCTCGTCGCCGACGAGCCCGTCGCGGGGCTGCCCGTGCTGCAGACCGACACGCTGATGAGCGACGCCGCCAGCCGCCGCCGCGTCGCGAGCGAGACGCTGATGTTCGCCGAGGGCCTCGCCGTAGCGTCGTCCGCAGGTCAGAGCTTGCGATGACCGCAGGCCGAACCACGCTGACCTACGCGATCCTGCCCGTCAAGCGCTTTGCGGCGGCGAAGGCGCGGCTCGGCGACGACCTCTCGGTCGGCACGCGCCGCGCGCTCGCCGAGTCGATGGTCACCGACGTGCTGATGGCGCTGCGGCGCACGAAGGTCATCGACGAGGTGCTCGTCGTGACGTCCGAGCCGACCGCTGAGGCGATCGGGCACGGCTACGGCGCGACGGTGCTCTCCGACCACGACGAGCAGGGTCAGAGCGCCGCCGCGCTGATCGGGATCGCCCACGCGCTCGAGCGCGGCGCCGGCCGCGTCCTGCTCGTCCCCGGCGACTGCCCGGCGCTCGATCCCGCACAGCTCAGCGAACTGCTCGAGCGCCCGCCGGCCGGCCGCTCGGTGACTGTCGTGCCCGACCGCCACGGCACCGGCACGAACGCGCTCGTGCTCGTCCCGCCCGACGTCATCGAGCCGGCGTTCGGAGAGGACAGCCGCGCCCGCCATGAGCAGGCCGCCGCGGCCGCGCGCGTCCCCTGCCACGTCGAGCGCTTGACGACGCTGCTGATCGACGTCGACACCGCCGAGGACCTCGCCGCGCTGCGTCAGCTGCTCGCCGAGCATCGCGGCGGCGCGGCGCACACGCGCGGGATGCTCAGCCGGCTTGCCGGGCGCGAGCGGCCCCCCGCAGGCTAGGCGCGCCATGCTCGTCGCAGCGGCGCTGCCGGCCATCCCCGAGGTGCGCGCGGGCGACGACCTCGCGCTGCTGCTCAGCGCCGCCGCAGGCCGGCTGGGCGACGGCGACGTCCTGGTCGTGGCGCACAAGATCATCGCCAAGGCCGAGGGGCGCACGGTTGCCCTGGACGATGTCGAGCCGGGTGAGCGGGCGCTCGCGCTCGCCGCCGAGCACGGCAAGGACCCGCGCCTCGTCGAGGTGATCCTCGCCGAGACCGAAGAGATCGTGCGCTCGCGGCCGGGCGTGCTGATCTGCCGCACGCGGCACGGCTTCGTCTGCGCCAACGCGGGCGTCGACGCCTCCAACGCCGGCGCGCGCGGCGAGCTCGTGCTGCTGCCGGCCGACCCCGACGCGTCGGCGCGCGCGCTGCGCAGCCGCCTGCGCGCGCTGACCGGTGTCGCCCCCGCGATCGTGATCGCCGACTCGTTCGGCCGCGCGTGGCGGATCGGCCAGTGCGACGTGGCGATCGGCGTCGCCGGGCTCGCGCCGGTCGACGACTGGCGCGGCCGTGAAGATGGCGCCGGGCGGCCGCTGGAGGCGACGATCATCGCGGTCGCCGACGCGGCAGCCGCGGCCGCGGACCTGACGCGCGGCAAGGACTCGCGCGAGCCCGCCGTCCTCGTGCGCGGCCTGGAGCATCACGTCACGCCTGGCGACGGACCGGGCGCGGCCGCGCTCGTGCGCGCCCGCGGCGAGGACCTCTTCCTCTAGTACACGCGTCCGCAAGTTCTGCGGGTTTTCCCGGCGCCCGATCCGCGCCTGACGGCCGGGCATCCGGCAAAACCTCGCAGAACTTCCGGCCGCGTGTACTAGCGGGTTTGCGCTCAGCGCGTCAGTCGCACGGCGCGCCCGAGAACTCCTGCGACCCGTGGCCCTCGTAGCAGCGCCGCGAGTGCGCGTCGCCGATGACCGTCCACTTGCCGCTCCGGCGCACGAGCTTCATACCGTGTCGGACGTCGCGGACCGACTTGTGGGTCTGGCTGAAGACGGTCAGCGTCGCCGTGGCCTCGGTGTCCGAGGTCTGGCATGCGGTGATCGTCAGCCGGCCGGCGTTGCCCTTGCGCTTGGACGTCGGCAGCACGACCGTGGGCTGTGGGTGCGCGCGGATCGCGACCAGCAGCGGACGGTCGGGCGGAACCCTGCAGTTCGTCGTCGCGCCCGAGCCGCAGCCGGCCACGGCCGCCGCCATCAGGCAGAGGGTCGGAAGGAGGACGGGTGCGCGCATCGGCCGGGAACTATGCCGGGCCGGCGCGCCGGACGTAGCGCTCCACGTGCCGGCCCTGCACCCGGGTCCGCGTCAGCCGACGTGCTCGACGCGGTAGCGCCGGTCGCCGCCCGGCGTCGCGACCGTCACGGTGTCGCCCGCGCGCGCGCCGAGGAGGGCCTGCGCGACGGGCGACTCGAACGACAACCGGCCGTTCTTGAGGTCCGCCTCGGTCGGCCCGACCAGCATCAGGTCCATCGCACGGCCCGACGCCTCGTCGATGACGGCGACGGTCGAGCCGAACCCGACGACGCCCGGAGCGATGTCCTCGTCGACGACGCGCGCGGCGCGCAGGCGCTGGTTGAGACGCAGGATCTTCGTCTCCAGGTGCGCCTGATCCTCCTTGGCGATGTGGTACTCGGCGTTCTCCTTGAGGTCGCCCAGTTCACGCGCCGCCCTGATCCGCTCGGCCATCCGCGCACGGCCGATTGACTCGAGCTCCTCGATCTCCGCACGCAACGCGATGAGGCCTTCTGCGGTGATCTTCTCTGGCTCTGGCATCCGGTGAGACTAGTCGACCCGTCCGCAAGTCCTGCGGGTTTTCCGGGCGCCCCGATCCGCACCTGACGGCCGCCGGCGCCCGCCGGCGCTGCGCTACGCCGCCGCTGCGCGCAGCTGATAGCGCCGGCGCAGCTCGTACAGCGTCGTGCGCTCGGCGGCCGGTCGACCCGCCCGACGCGCGGCGCCGACGAGGTCGGCGGGCTCGAGCATGACCCCGTGGTAGCTGCCTGCGAGGCGGCTGATGCTCTCCTCCATGAGCGTTCCGCCGAGGTCGTTGACGCCCCAGCGCAACGACTCGCTCGCGGCGTCGAGGCCCATCTTCACCCAGCTGGCTTGGAGGTTCACGACGCTGCGACCGAGCGCGAGGCGAAAGACGGCTGTGTGCTTGAGGTTCTCCTCGCGCGTGATCTCCTGCACGCCGTGGGTGCGCCCGAGCAACGTGTGAAACGGGATGAAGCTCAGCGGCACGAACTCGGTGAACCCGCCGGTGCGCTCCTGCAACTCGCGCACGACGCGCATGTGCTCGGCGAGCTCCCAGGGCTCCTCGATGTGACCGAACATCACGGTCACGGTGGAGCGCAGTCCGGCCCGATGTGCAGCCTCGATGATCTGCACCCAGCGCGCGACGGGGAGCTTGTTGGGGCTGATGCGCTGGCGCACGCCGTCGTGCAGCACCTCGGCGGCGGTGCCGGGCGTCGAGTCCAGGCCGGCGGCGCGCAGGCGCTCGAAGACCGCGCCAGGTGCGAGGCCGCTCGTGTCGCACATGTGCGCGACCTCCATCGCCGAGTAGGCGTGCAGGTGCAGCTGCGGTGCGGTCTGCCTGGCGAGCGCGAGCCAGCCCTCGTAGTCCTCGAGCGTCCAGTCGGGATGGATCCCCGACTGCATGCAGATCTCCGTCGCGCCGAATGCGACGGCCTCGTGGATGCGGCGCACGAAGTCGTCGCGATCGTGCTCGTAGGCATCGGGCGAGCGCCGGCCCTGTCCGAATCCGCAGAACGCGCAGCCCACGACGCAGACGTTCGAGATGTTGATGTTGCGGTTGACGACGAACGTGACGGTGTCGCCGCACAGCTCGGCGCGCAGGTCGTCGGCTGCCTGGCGGATGTCCTCGATCGCCTCCGGCCGCGTCTCGGCGAACAGGGCGGTCAGCTCGTCGGGCGTCAGCGCGGCGCCACTGCGCGCACGGGCGACGGCGCCCGCGACGAGGTCGGGCCGCAGCGGTCGCGGCGGCTCGGTGCGGCCGCTGCCGCGGCGCGGGATGAAGCTCCAGTACTGCGCTCGGATGACGTCCAGCACGCCCTGCGCGATCCACCGCTGGTCGATGTAGCGCGGGTAGACGCACAGCCGCTCGGTCAGCGCGACACCCTCCGCTGCGAGCCGCTTGCGAACCTCGTGCGGCGACGGAAACGGATGCTCGGGCGAGATGTGATCGCCGTTGGCGCTCAGGCCGCCGAGGTCGGTCGCGCCGGCGCGGACGAGCTCGGGCCACCAGTCGGCGAGGTTCGGCGGGACCTGCACGCCGACGTCGGGCATGAGCCGGCGGCACGCCGCGACGAGCCGCTTCATCTCGTCGATCGAGACGGGCGTCGCCCACGCCGGAAGCTGCGGATCCTGCCCACCGGCGGCGGCGCCGACGGCGGTCGCCCAGCGCCGCCGGGCGGCCGCGTCGGCGATGTCCGCCGGCTCGCGCCCGTAGTAGCTGTCGTGCGGGACGAAGTTCTGCAGGATGACCTCCTGCAGATGGCCGTGCTCGGCATGCACCGCGGCGAGCGCCTCGAGCGCCGCGACACGCTCGTCCTCGCTCTCGCCGATGCCGACGAGGATCCCGCTCGTGAACGGGATCCGCAGCTCACCGGCGGCGCTGATCGTCTCCAGGCGCCGCGCCGGATGCTTCGTCGGCGAGCCCTGGTGAGCGACGAGGTCGGGGTTGACGGACTCGAGCATGAGCCCCTGCGAGGCGGTGACCTCGCGCAGCCGCGCTAGGTCGTCGCGCGCCAGGACGCCGAGGTTCGTGTGCGCCAGCAGGCCGCGTTCGAGCGCGCGCTCGCACGCCCACACGACGTAGGCGACGAAGTCCGCGTGGCCGTACTCGGCCAGCCGCGCGCGCACGCCCGCATCGACCTCCGGCCGCTCGCCGGTCAGCACGAGCAGTTCCTTGACGTTGCGCCGCGCCGCCCCGTCGAGCAGCGCGAGCACCTCGCCGGGCGCGTGCAGGTGGGTGCGGTGCGTGGCGAACGCGCAGTACTTGCAGTAGCAGCGGCAGGTCCGCGACAGCGACAGCGTCAGGTTGCGGCTGAAGGTGACGCGCCGGCGCACCGCCGGGAGTCTAGATGGCTGATTCCGCGGCCGAATGCTTTCAGCCGAGCTTGTCGATCGGGCGCTCGGACGGCCGATCGCGCAGGATCACCTCCTGGTAGGCGAAGGCCGCGACAAGCGCCCCTGTGATCGGCCCGACGACGTAGACGAGCAGGAACGTGCCCCCGTCCGACAGCTCGCCGGCGATCAGCGTCGGGCCGAAGGCGCGAGCCGGATTGAAGCTCCCGCCCGTCATCGGGCCGAGCGCCAGCACCGCGAGGCCGAGCGTCGCGCCGATGACGAGCGGCGCCCAGTCCTTCGCCGCAGCCGGGTTGACCGCGACGCCCATCACCGCCCACATGAGCGCAAACGTCCCCAGCGCCTCGGCGAGAAATCCCGCCGGCGCCTTGCCGTCGAGGAAGTTCTCCGCGACCGCCGGCGCTCCGAAGTTCGCCGCTGCGGCGCTGCCGTCCTGGATCATGAGCTTGACGACGAGCACCGCCAGCACCGCGCCCGCGACCTGCACGAGCACGTAGATCGCCGCGTCGACCGGCGCGATCTTGCGCACCGCCGCCAGCGCGATCGTCACCGCCGGGTTGACGTGGGCGCCCGATGCGCCGCCGATCGTGGCGATGATCATCATCAGCACGAAGGCATGCACGAGCCCGACGACGGCGACGTCGGTGTAGCCCAGGCCGGCTTCGGAGTTCACCGTCGCGACGAGCGCGATGAACAGCACGAGAAAGAACGTCCCGATCAGCTCGGCGGCGTACGCGGCGCTGCCACGGCGTTGCATCCTGCTCCCCTGCCTCGCGGTGCGAGGGCGCATCGTATCCTCGGGCGCCCGTGCGTCACATCTGTCCTCTGGCGGTGCTGTTGCTCGTCGCGGTGGCCGCGCTCGCCGGCTGCGGCTCCGACGCGAGCGACGCCGCACCGAACGCGGACGCAACGCTGCTGCTGGACTTCCAGCCCAACGCCGTCCACACCGGCATCTACACGGCGATCGAGCGCGGCTACGACAGCGCGCTGGGCGTCAACCTGCGCCCGCGCGTGCCGGGCAACTCGACCGACGCGGTCAAGCTGCTGGCCTCCGGCCGCGCCGAACTGGCGATCCTCGACATCCATGATCTCGCCCTGGCGCGCGAGGCCGGCAGCGACCTCGTCGGCGTCATGGCGCTCGTGCAGACGCCGCTGGCGGCGCTGCTCACGCAGCCGCGGATCCGCACGCCGCGCGACCTCGAGGGCGAGCGGGTCGGCGTCACCGGCCTGCCCAGCGACGACGCGGTGCTGCGCTCGATCGTCGCCGGCGCGGGCGGCGACCCAGCCAAGGTGCGGCCGACGACGATCGGCTTCACCGCCGTGCGCAGCGTCCTGACCGGGCGCGTCGCAGCTGCGACGGGCTTTTGGAACGTCGAGGGCGCCGCGCTGCGCGCGCAGCGCCCGAAGACACGCGAGTTTCGCGTCGAGCAGTTCGGTGCGCCGGCGTACCCCGAGCTCGTGCTGACCGTCACACGTCAGACGCTGCAGGACCGCGCGTCGCTCGTGCGCGCCTCCGTCGCCGCGCTCGCGCGCGGCTACGAGGAGGTGCTCAGCGATCCCGAGAACGGCGTCAGCACGCTCGTCGAGGCGGTCGAGGGCCTCGATCGCGACCAGATCCAGCGCGGGCTCGACGCGGTCTCGCCGTCGTTCACCGCGGGGGCGCGCGGCTTCGGCGAGCTCAACCGCCGGCGCCTGGATGCCTGGGCGCGCTGGGAGAAGCGCTTCGGGATCACGAAGCGCGAGCCGCAGGTCGGGCTGGCGTTCGACGGGCGCTACGTGCCAAATCCGGGGCGGGACTGAGGTCGCAGGCGGCCGCTCGCGCCCGGCTCGCCCCTGGACGACGTCCGCCCGGGCGCAACGCCCGGGCGGATGCTTCGACCTGCTCGGCAGGGGCCAAGGGAGCGTCTCTCAACAAGTTGCGTGTCACGTGTTTTCGGACGCTCCCTAGGTGACGCTGGGCTGCGGCGCACCTCCCTCCAGGTTGACCTCGGGGACGAGGCGCTTGAGCCAGCGGGGCGTCCACCAGGCCTTGTCGCCGAGGAGCTCCATGATCGCGGGCACGAGGATCATCCGCACGATCGTGGCGTCGACGAGGATGGCCGTCGCCAGCCCGACGCCGATGAGCTTGAGGAAGACCTCGGGGCTCAGGGCGAAGGCGGCGAAGACGGCGACCATGATCAACGCGGCCGCTGTGATGACCTTGGCGGTGCGGGCCACCGCGGCGACGACGGCCATGCGGGCGTCGCCGCCCTTCGTCAGCTCCTCCTTGATGCGGGACATGAGGAAGACCTCGTAGTCCATCGAGAGCCCGAAGAGAACCGCGAACATCATCACGGGGATGAACGGCGGGACCGGCAGGTCGGTGTCGATGCCGATCAGCTGCCCGGCCCGGCCGCCCTCGGCGACCAGCGAGACGACGCCGTAGGCGGCGCCGATCGACAGCAGGTTCAGCACGCCGGCCTTCACGGCCACGACCGGTGCGCGGAAGGCCACCAGCAGCAGCAGGAACGACAGGCCGATGACGCCGCCGATGAACAGCGGAAGCCGGCTCGCCGTCGTGCTGCTCTGATCGACGGTGGCAGCGGTGGCGCCGCCGAGGTCGACCCCCAGCCCCGACCCGGCCAGCGGGCCGTCGCGCAGGCGCTCGATGAGCTTGACCGTGGCGTCGTCCTGCGGCGACGTCGTCGGGGTGATGGGCACCATCGTGGTCGTGCCCGACGGGCTGGGCTGCGGCTCGCCGACCGTCTTGACGCCCGGCACCTGCTCGAGCTGCGCGGTCAGCGCCGTCAGCCGCTCCTGGGAGGCGGCGTCGGGGGTGTCGACGACGGCGAACAGCGGGCCGTTGGTGCCGGGGCCGAAGCCCTCGGAGACCAGGTCGTAGGCCACGCGGGTCGTCGAGGTCGCCGCTTCGTTGCCGGCGTCCGGGAAGCCGAACCGGATCCCCGTCAGCGGTGCGGTCATGGCCAGCAGCAGCGCGAGCGAGGCGACGAGCGCGAGCTTCGGGCGGCGCTGCACGCCGCGCGCCCAGCGCGCGGCGCGGGTGCGGTCGGGATCGGGTGCCACACGGCCGAGGCCGGGGATCCGCAGGCGGTTGACCCTGTGGCCGGCGAAGCCCAGCATCGCCGGCAGCAGCGTCAGGTTGGCGGCGAGGACGACGAGGACGGCCAGGCTGGCGGCAAGCGCCACGCCGTAGAGGTACGGGAGGCCCATGAGGAACAGGCCGAGCATCGAGATGACGACCGTCGCGCCGGCGATGACGACGGATCGACCCGCGGTGCTCATCGACTCCACCGTCGCCGCATGCGGCGACCGGCCCTCGGCCAGCGCCGTCCTGTAGCGGGTGAGGATCAGCAGCGCGTAGTCGATGCCGACCCCGAGGCCGATCATGACCGCGACCTGCACCGCCCAGTCGGGCGTGTCGAGCACCGCGGCCATGACCGCGCTGAGCATGACGGTGACGCCGACCGCGAACAGCGCGGTGAACAGCGGCAACCCGGCGGCGATCACTCCACCGAACGTGACCAGGAGAACGAGCGCCGCCACGGCGATGCCGATCAGCTCGGATGAGGCGCCGGCCTCGGCGACCTGGCCGACGTCGGCACCGCCGACGGCCACCGTCTGCGAGGACGTCGTCAAGCCCTCGGCCAGCGAGCTCAGCGACGCGCCGGTCTGCGGCGGAACCGAGTCGGGCAGGCGATCCAGCGGCACGCTGACGACGGCGGTGCGCCCGTCGGGGCTGACCCCGGCGTCGGCGGTCGTCATGCCCCCCGTCAGGCCTTCCAGCTTGCCGGCCTCGCTCAGCATCTCGTCGACAGGGCCGGTCACGGCCTTGCCGGTCACGGACCCCTCGGAGGACGCGTAGACGATGTCGACCGACTCGTCGGACCGGCCGCCGTACTCCGCGGCCAGCGTCTGCGCAGCCGCCTTGGACTCCGAACCCGGCGTGGCGAAGTCGACGCCGTAGTCGCCACCCAGCGTCATCGACGCCACGACGGCGAGGGCCAGCACCACGACCCAGCCGGCCAGCACGCTTCGGCGGCGCTTGAACGACCCGCCGGCGAGGCGGCCGAGTACGGAACGGTCCTGCGGGATGTCATCTCGGGCGGGCACTTGGATCCCCTTTCGGGAGGCAGAGAACGGTCGAGATGCAGCCTCTCGACTGCAGCGCGATCCGTCGTCGGCCACCAGGAGGGACTTGGTCCTACGCCGCGTGGCGTAGCTGACGTGCGTCTACTCGCCCGGGACGACGAGGCCGCTCTCGTAGGCGGCGACCACCAGCTGAACGCGGTCGCGCGCCCCGAGCTTGCCCAGGACATGCGAGACGTGGGTCTTGACCGTCAGCGGGGACAACCAGAGGCGGTCGGCGATCTCGCCGTTGGAGAGCCCGAGCGCGATCAGCTCGAGGATCTCGCGCTCCCTCGCCGTCAGCTCGTCCAGGCCCGCGGCCGGCAGCTGGGAGCGCTCGGGCACGGCGACGAAGGCCTCGATGAGCCGCGTCGTCACCTGAGGAGCCAGCAGCGATTCGCCCGCCGCGACGATCCGGATCGTGCGCAGCAGATCATCCGGCTCGAGGTTCTTGAGCAGAAACCCGCTCGCACCGGCGCGCAGCGCGCCGAAGACGTACTCGTCGAGCTCGAAGGTCGTCAGCACGACGACCCGCGTCTGCGCGAGCGCCGGATCGGTGCTGATCGCCTTCGTCGCCTCGATGCCGTCCATGCGCGGCATCCGCACGTCCATGAGCACCACGTCGGGTCGCAACTGACGTGCCAGCTCCACCGCGCGCTGGCCGTCGCCCGCCTCGCCGCAGACCTCCAGCCCGTCCTCGGCCTCCAGCAGGGCGGAGAAGCCGGCCCGCACCAGCGCCTGGTCGTCGGCCAGCAGGACGCGGATGCTCATCGCAGCGGAAGCACCGCGTGGACGCGCCAGGTCCCGTCGGCCTGGCGGCCGGCGTCGAGCCGGCCGCCGAGCGCCGTGGCGCGCTCGGTCATCCCGCGCAGGCCGTTGCCGGAGCCCGCCTCGACCGGGCCGCCTGCCGGCATCAACGCGGCGCCGTCGTCCTCGACGGTGACGTCGACGGCCTCGCCGCCGACCGCGACGGTGATGCTCGCCCGCCTGGCGCCCGCATGGCGAAGAATGTTCGTCGCCGCCTCCTGCGCGATGCGGAAGGCCGCGGCACCCACGGCGGCGGGGACGCGGTCCTCACGACCCTCGATCGCCACGTCGACGGCGATGCCGGCCCCGCGCAGCGGGGCGGCCAGCCCGGCCAGGCCCGACAGGCCCTCGGTCGGCCGCAGGGGCGCGGGAGCGTCGTCGTCGCGCAGCAGGCCGAGCGTCCGGGCCAGATCGGTCAACGCCGCGTCCGAGGCGTCCTTGATCGCCCGCAGTGCGGTGCGTGCCATGCTCCGGGCGGCGGTCGAGGACGTGCGCGGCCGTGCCGGCCTGCACGCTGATCGCCACCATCGCGTGGGCGACGACGTCGTGGACCTCCTGGGCGATGCGCAGCCGCTCCTCGGCGACCATGCGCAGCGCATCGGCGCGCCGCTCGCGCTCCTGCTCGGCCTCACGGGCGAGGGTGGCCTGGCGGAAGGCGCGGCGCGCACGCACGGCGTCGCCGGTCGCCACGGCCAGCAACAACAACACGCCGTTGAGCAGCGCGTCGCGCCATTGGGCGCCCTCGTCGAGGTACAGGACGACGGCGCCGATCGCGACCGCGACAACGATCACCGCCGTGAGCGCCGAGCGCAGGCGATCGCCCGCCGCAGCCACGAAATACGCGCTGACCATGAGCGGCACCCCGACGACGTGTTCGGGGACGAGCGTCGCCAGGCACGCGAAGACACCGGCCGCGATCGCCAACAGCGCCAGTTGCGGCGCGCGGCGACGCCACAGCAACGGCACCGTGGCCAGCGCGACCGCTGCGACCGCCGTCACCGTGAGCTCGCCGTCCGGGAACACCACGCCGTCGGCGATCAGGAGGGCGGCAAGCCCGCCGACGAGCGGCAGTTCGCGCCGGTCCGCTGCCCGTAGTGCCGCGCGCCACCAATCCACGCCCCCACCGTACCTGGCGGCGGCAGCCCGACTTGGACGGTTCACCTTCACGGCGTCATGTCTCACTCGTCGGCACGGGTCGCTGGGTCGGATGCGCTCACGATCTTCGCATCGTGCCTGCACAACCCGGATTCGGCGTCGGCCGTGAGGCGGTACCTGCGCATGCTCCATCCGATGTAGGCGTTCGCGGACGGCTACCTCCGCAGGACGAGTCGCGGCGTCTGCGCGGGGGCCGGCGTTGCGGCCTGCCTACGCCTGCGTCCCCGCCGCGCGCGCTGGCGGCTGATCGTCGCGGCGACGTCAGGAGTCTCGTTGCACAACGTGCGCGAGCGGGTGGTACTGCGCGGGCAGGTCATGCAGTTTCTCCTGCTGGAGCTCTGGATCCGTCTCCAGGCCGCAGAGCACCGCGTTCACGTGAGAGACGCTCAAGCCGACCGCGCGTTCAACCGCGCCAAGCGCGCATCATTCGAAAGCGAACGCGACTTCCGGGAAAGTTCTCGGAGAACTCAGAGATGACGAAGCCGACGCGCGCTTTACCATTCGCTTCGACAAGCTGTACTCAAGCTGCGCCGCCACGCGACGTACCGAGCGAGATCCGCCGGCCACGGCGTCTTGTACCGCCAGGCAGCTCCCACAGCCGAAGGTCCGGCTGCTGCGCTCAGCGGGGCGGCCAGAGGTCGCCGTCGGCGATCTCGAGGAGGTTTGCGGCCGGGTCCTTGAAGTAGAACGAGCGCCGCCCGCCCCAGTCGTGGTCGTGCAGGATCGTCACCCCTGCGGCCTCGAGCAGCTCACGCCAGCGCTCAAGGTCGTCGACGCCGCCGGCCTGCAGGCAGGCATGTCCCGCGCCGCTGGTCCCGTGATCTGCGATCGGGCCCGCGCGCAGAGCGAGCCGCTCGCGGTCGAAGAGGAGCAGGACGCCGCCACCGATCCGGAACGCGATGCCGTCCGGCCACCCCGCAACCGCCGGCAGCCCGAGCACGTCGCCGTAGAAGCGCTCGATCGCCTCGCGCTCGGCGGTCTCGTGGTACAGCACCGTTTCGAGCACGCCGACGAGCCCTGGCCTGCGCATGGCGTGAGGCTACCCTCGGCGCCGGCCGCGCACCGTTCGACGTTCCGCCGACGAACGGCAACGGGGGCCGTTCGGCGATCGCTCCGTCGTCGAGTGAGTCCGCGGGTTCGGCCGTTGTTGCGGGTGCGCGACAGCTCCGCGACGGTTCGTTCGGGGGTAGCTCCCCTGCGCCTGATTGCGAGGGTGGCGTTGTCGCACGCCCTCAAGGCGATGACGAAGTTCTCGCGCGTGCGCGACTTCCACGGCAGCCGAAGACGGGGTCCTGACGGCTATGGAGTCGCACCAACTGGAGCATTTTCGCGTGGGGCGGCGGAGGCGGTTAGGGTCGCGGCAGGCCGGTGTGCGCCGAGCGTGCGCCGCCGGGAACATCTACTGATGGAGGGGTCTTATGCAACGCAGAACGATCATCGCCGGAGCGCTCGTGACTACGCTGGCGGTGGGCGGCGTTCTCGCCGTTACCGGCGGCGCGCAGACGCCGGGCGCGCAAACGGTCAAGCTCGTCACCAAGAACTTCCAGTTCAAGGCGATCGATGTCGCGCCGCGCGAGCGTAGCCGCGAATCCATTGGTCGCGGTGACAGCTTCGTCATCTCGGCCCTCGTCACGGACGAAGCCGGTGCTCGCAAGGGCAGTTTCGATGTGACCTGTGCGGCGACCCGGGGCGGGCGCAACGGGCGCGCTGTCTGCCATGGTGGTTACTCGCTCAAGGAGGGTGCGCTGTATCTGACCACGGTCTTCAAGAACAGCGATGAGGGCAACGCCAGCGGCGCCGTCATCGGCGGCACCCGCGCCTACGCCGGAGCTCGCGGGACGTTCGTGTCCGTCGATCGGCCCGGAGAACGGGGCGGTGACCCCAGCGACGACACCATCACGCTGCTGCCGTGACGCGAGCCTGCCGAGCTGCGATCCCGAAGATCGGGGCTCAGAGCCGGCGCCTGGTCCACCCGACGATCGTGCGACCGCCGGCTGTGCGGAAGTTCAACGGAGACCCGCCAGTGATCGATGCCGCCCGGCCGTTCCGCAGCCGAACGGCGGCCGGAAGACTTCGCGGCGCCCGCCCGATGAGTTTCGTTGCGCGCGTGCGTCTAAAGCGGGCAGAGGTCCTCGCGGGACGATGTTCCCGCCGCAAACGAGAGGAGAGCCCGTCATGCAGCAGCGGATCACCCCCAACCTGTGGTTCGACACCGAGGCCGAGGAGGCCGCGAACTTCTACGTCTCCGTCTTCAAGAACTCGCGCATCGTGAACGTCGCCCGCTACACCGAGGCCGGGCCGCGCGAGGCCGGCACAGTGATGACCGTCGAGTTCGAGCTCGACGGCCAGCGCTTCGTCGGCATCAACGGCGGTCCGCAGTTCACGTTCGACGAGGCCGTCTCCTTCCAGATCAACTGCGAAGACCAGGACGAGGTCGACTACTACTGGGAGCGCCTGACCGACGGCGGCCAGGAGAGCCAGTGCGGCTGGCTGAAGGATCGCTACGGGCTGTCCTGGCAGGTCGTGCCGAGCGGGATGGAGGAGCTCTTCACCGACCCCGATCCGACCCGCGCCGAGCGCGCGATGAAGGCGATGTTCGGGATGCGCAAGCTCGACGTCGCGGCGCTGCGCGCCGCCGCCGACGGCGTTCCGGCGTCCTGACCGCCGGGGCCGCGCGGCGGCGCCGCCGTTCAGATCGGCCCGGGCGCGGCGTCACGTTCCGCGTTCGCCGGTGAGCAGCCGCGCCATGATGACCGACGATCGCACTGAGCCGTCGCTTCGGCGGTAGTGGTCGCGGCGGGTGCCCTCGACCTCGAAGCCGTAGCGCTCGTAGAGGCTGATCGCGCGCTCGTTGTCGGGCCAGACCTCGAGCTCGACCTTGTGCATGTCGCTGTCTGCGAGCCACGCCATCGCTGTGTCCATCAGCATCCGGCCGCCACCGCGCCCGCGCGCGTCGGCGACGATGCACATGCCCAGCGAGACGACGCCGCGCACGCCCGTCGGGTGCAGCCCGAGGGTGCCGACGACGCGCCCGTCGTCGTCCTCGAGCACGAAGATCCCGCCGCCGCGGTCGACCCAGTTGCGCACGTTGGCGGCGCGCTCGCTGATGTCGACCGGCGGCTCGGTCGCAATCCAGCGCCCCTCGGCGGCGACCGCAGCGATCACGGCGCCGAAGGCCTCGGCGTCGTCGGCTGTGGCCGGCCGGGCGCGCATGGCGTCAAGCGTACGAGCCCGACGCGCCGTGGATCGGCGTCATCTGGTGGCGGTCACGTTGGCGATGCCGAGTTGCAGCCGCACGTCGCCGGTGCGGTCGTCGATGCCGGCTCGCCGCAGCAGGGCGACTTCGCGGAGGGTTCACAGCACGCCTGCAGCGCATGCGTCGAGCAGCAGCTCGCAGCGTCCGGCTTCCTGGCGCGGATGATCGCCGCCGCAGCCTGCTCGTGGACGCGGTGCGTCTCGCGGATCTCGACGTCGACGAGGCCGGCGGCAGCGAGCGCCTGCTCGAACTCGCGCCGCGTCAGCGCACCCGCGATGCAGCCGGTCCACTGCGCCATGTCGGCGCGCGTCGCGTCGTCCATCGCCGGGTCGGCGATGACATCCGAGACCGCGAAGCGGCCACCGGGCTTCAGGACGCGAGCCGCCTCGGCGAGCACCTTCGCCTTGTCGCCGGAGAGGTTGATCACGCAGTTGGAGATCACGACGTCGACCGTCGCGTCGGGCAGCGGGATGTTCTCGATGTCGCCCTTGACGAACTCGGCGTTGCGCACGTCCGCGCGCTGTGCGTTGGCGCGCGCGAGCTCGAGCATCTCGTCGGTCATGTCCAGGCCGATCGCCCGCCCCGTCGCGCCGACGCGCCGCGCGCTGATCAGCACGTCGGCGCCGGCGCCCGATCCGAGGTCCAGGACGGTCTCTCCCTCGTGCAGATCGGCGACGGCCGTCGGCACGCCGCAGCCGAGCGACGCGCCGACCGCCCCCTCGGCGCCCGCCGACTCGCCCGGGTCATACAGGGCGTCGCCGAAGACCTGCGCCCCCGCGGCATCGGTCAGCGCCACCTCGGCGGGGCCGCAGCACGAGGACGGCGCGGGCCCGCGGGCGGCCGCGGCTCGCGCGGCGGCGGCGTACTTCTCGCGCACCTGCTCGCGGATCGGGTCGGGCTCGGTCAGCTCAGCCATGTGGTCAGGTCCTCCGTTGCGCGCGGGCGGGCGTAGTAGTAGGTCCACGTGCCGCGCCGCTCGGAGGCGAGGATCCCCGCGCCGACGAGCACCTTGAGGTGCTTCGCCAGCCCGGCCTGCGACATCGAGAACAGTGGCAGCAGCTCGCACTGGCAGACGGCCTCGGGCGCC